>CABVDD010000013.1 GCA_902497095.1 uncultured Faecalicoccus sp. | reverse complement strand
CCTTCAATTAAAGGTTTACGCTCACTTTTTCATTATATAACTGTCGAAAACGGGATTGTACATAATCTGTCTTTAAATTTCAAATTATTTTTTATTCAATGACAAGATTTCGAATACCGTTTTCTCTGGCTATGGCATAAAAAGACTCCATAACCTCTTTTTTATATAATTTAGGATTGTCCTGGAAACAATAATCCATATCTAAATATGCATATTTAGATTGCGCCAGAGGGTTATAATTTAAAATTTCATAATGTACATCTGGATACAATGACACAAGAAAAGAAGAAATCGCCGCAATATTTTCCCTGGTTGCCGTCATGGTTGGAATCAAAGGTGTTCGTATGATCACTTTATCTTTTTTATCGGACGTTAAAAGAAAACGTATGTTTTCTAAAATTCTTTGATTTTCTACACCTGTATACTGTTTATGAAGATCAACATCCCATAATTTACAATCTGCATAAATCTGATCTAAATACACCAAAGCTTCCTTAAGCCATTTTTGATCTGTAAAAAGACTCGTTTCAATGGCCGTATGAATTTTTTCTTCATGACATGCCTTCAACAAAGCAATTAATCCCTCTGGCTGTAAAAAAGGTTCTCCTCCAGAAACTGTAACACCGCCTTCTCGTTTAAAGAAAAGTTCATCTTTTTTAATTTCAGAAATAAGTTCGTCTATCGTATAAACTTTAGAATCAAATTGTAAAGCCCTTGTTGGACATGCATCTATGATGTCTTTCCAATCTTCGTCTTTTTCCCGATGTAAAATGATCTTATTATCTTTGACTTCAATGCCTTGTTTTTTACTGGCATGAAAACAGCTTAAGCAATGAATACACTTATTTTCCATATATAAGACTTGCGGTGTTACAGACAAGCCTTCAGGATTTTGACACCATTTACAACGTAACGGACACCCTTTTAGAAAAACTGTTGTTCGTATTCCAAGACCATCGTGCGTAGAAAAGCGTTTGATGTCAAAGACTCGAAGTTTAGATGTTGTCATAAGATGTTCTTGCGATGATCTCATTTTGTAAATCACCAGCCAATTCTGTAAAGTAAGCTGTATAACCGGCAACACGAACAGTTAAAGAACTATATTGTTCCGGATGTTTTTGAGCGGCTAAAAGATCTTCCCTACGCACTACATTAAATTGAATGTGTGGAATTTCCAGATCAACAAATGTTCTTAAAAAATTACAAAATTTCTGAATTCCACTTTCTGTAGAGAAAAATTCTGGTAAAAACTTCATATTCAATAATCCACCGTTAGTCGTACAATCATCCTGTAAACGAGATACAGATTTTAAAACAGCTGTCGGTCCATTTAAATCACGTCCATAAACGGCCGATAGACCACCATCCGCAAGTGGTGTTTGTGATAATCGTCCATCTGCACTGGCACCTACATTCTGTCCCATAGGTACATGAGCACTTACTGTATACATACCAGAATGATAAATTCCGTTACGATAATTTTTATATTGTCTTAGAGTATCTCTGAAAAACTGTGCCCATTTTGCTCCCAGTTGATCAACCCATTCCACATCGTTTCCATATTTTGGTACACGATTCAATAACATTTGACGCATCACTTCATCATTTTCAAAATTTGTTTGCAGCGCCTTTTCCAAAGCCTGAGCCGGAATTCGTTTTTCATCGTAAACCATCTGTTTGATAGCCGCCAAAGAATCTGCCAAATTCGCAATTTGAATCATCTGAATGCCTGATAGATTATAATGAGCACCACCTTTTGTCACATCAATGCCTTTTTCCATACAATCATCAATCACACTGCTTAAAAATCCAGTCGGCAAAATATCAATATGTGCTTTCTCTACTTCTTCGCAACATGGAATCATTTTATCGATGAAATACAACATCGTCTTTTTGAATGCTTCTTGTAGTTCATCAAAAGTTTGATACGTGCTTAAAGAACCATAATCCGGTCCAATTTGTTCATGCGTTAATAAACATTTTCCATGATTTAAAGTAAGTTCAAGCACTTTGTTCATGTTAAACATTGCCGCATCAGACCAGCCCAGGTTGTTTCCTTGTGTTGTTAATTCGACACATCCTACAATCGCATAATCCAAAGCATCTTTGTGCGCAATGCCTAGCTTTTCTAACTCATGAATGATGGCTTTATCATTAAAGAACTGTGGCATGCCACTTCCTTTAGATACAACTTTTACGGCATGACGAAGAAGTTTGTCATTAGTATGTTCGTTTAAACGTACACTTAAGTTTGGTTGTGGAAGACCTAAATCTTCTTGTGCAGATAAAAATAAATGACTTAATTCGTTACTAAAATCGTTACCATTTTCGTCAACGCCACCTACGGCAATATTGAAACCAATAGGAAAACCGGCAAAATATTTGGCAGAGTTACGATTTCGTAAATAAACGATCTGATTAAACTTTAACCAAAGGCATTCAATGATCTCCAATGCCTCTTTATCATTGATCAAAAGTTCGTCTTTGTCTTTTTTATAATATGGATACAAAGTTTTATCCAAACGTCCTGGAGAAAAACTAGAAGCATTGCTTTCCATATGTAAGATCACAAACAAAAACCACATGGACTGTACAGCTTCATGAAAGGTCTGTGCCGGACGTTTTGACAAGTTAGAACATATTTCAGCTACTTTTGTCATATCTGCTGCATTTTCCGGATATTTTTTTGCTTCTTTCAACAACAGATCATGATAACGCATCATAAATTTTTGTACACCTGACATGATCAAAACAATAGATTGATAAAAATCTTTTTGATCTTCATCACACGTTTCCAAATGTTTGGCTGCATCTTCTTTTAATCCCTGTGGACCTTTTTCAAGCCATTTTGTAACATTGGGACAAATATGTCCTTGTGCATGGTCTTTTTGATTAATCTTTACAACCTTGCTGATGGCATCGATCTTGTCACCGGCACGCTGACGAAGCACATCTTCTAAACTTTTCCCTTTCCAATAAGGAAGTATTTCTTTACGAAAAGTCTCAATATCTTCTTTATGCACTAAAAAACGATCTTGCGGACGGCTGTCAATCGTTTCTAATTCTTTATCTACCCAACTGATTCCACTTTCTGGAAACACAACACCATAACGCACACCTTTGGTACGATTTCCTACAATGAGTTCTTCAGGTTCTACGCCAATTTCCAGTTCTGTCAACGCATTATATAAAGCATATGCTCTTTTCATCTGAGCCGATTCACTCTCATGCTCCTTATACGTTTTAGTAATGATCAACGCCTGTTCAATACTGACATAACGAGGCTGCGAAAGCATTTTGTCTTTTAGAATTTGAATTCGATTTTCCATACTGTATCCTCCTAATCTAAGACTTCGATTCCATACTTCTCACAAAGCTTGCGGTGTGCTTTTCCCAATCTATGATCTGTGATAAGTCCACTGAATTCTTCCACACTGGCATATTTATAATTTCCAATTTGACTGAATTTTTCTTGATCTACCAACATGTAAGAAATTTTTGATTGTTTAAGCACGAGATGTTTTGTCACTCCATCATTTGCCATATATGTATAAACCGCATCTTCTTCCAGATCCAGACCAACAACGCCCATAAAGGCAATATCAAAATGAAAATTCTGTAGCATTTGATCGGCCAAGCTTCCTACAAAACCATCTTTTCCAAAATCAAATTCTCCGCCGATAAAAATAACATTTATATTGGAATCGACTAAGAGATTTACTACTTCTAAAGAGTTAGTAACCACCGTAATCATCAGATTATTTTGCGCGATAAGTCTTGCCAACTCCACAACTGTAGTACTGATGTCCAAGAAAACAACACTGCCATCTTCTATTTTTTCAACAGCCTTTTGCGCAATTGTTTTTTTCTGTTGTGTATTTAACTTTTTTCGTTGTGCTGCCGTTTTTCTCTGTACATTTTCTTTTACAGGAATGGCACCACCATATATTTTTTTACATTTTCCTTCTTTTTCCAATACGCTTAAGTCTTTGCGAATCAAATCTTCTGTTACCGAAAATCGCTCACTCAACTCTTTAACGCGTACACTACCTTTACTGATAAGCTCTTCAAGGATCAATTCCTGTCTTTCTTCTACAAACATTCTTTATCACCAAGCTCAGTATAACATACCAATAATAAATAATAAAGAAAAATAAACAACAATAATAAAAAATAAGAACCCGTTTCCAGGTTCTTAGTCGTATACGCTGCTTTGTGTTGTTCTTAAAACCGTTCCATCGCTTCCATTGATCGTATAATCATATTCTGTAGTGCCTTCTGTTATCTCAATTTCATAGAATATTCCATTAGGTTCTACATCCCTATCGGCATCTGTAACAGTACCGTTTGCATGATTTGATAAAGCGATTTCCTGTGCCTTCTGCATTCCAATATCAGTCGTATTATTTTGCGAATTGTCTTGTGAATTATCTTGATTTGAAGAATTTGTCTGTTGTTTTGGAAGTTCTTCCTTTTCAAAACCATTGATGCCTCCAAAACTTCCTACAGTAACTTCATAGCGAGTATCATCTGTTACAATAGTGAATTCATATTCTGACATTAAAAATTCTTTCTCGCTTTTTTCTTCAACAACTTGTGCATCGTCTTTTGAAACACGATCTAATGCGATTTCTCTGGCTTTATCCAAATCCACCTGCAATCCGAAAAATAATGATACGCCAACGATCAAAACGACTAAAACAAGAACAACAATTAGGATAACTGTTTTTTTCATAAAGCCCTCCCTGTTATTGTTATTCTATCAAAACTTTGTCAATCTCTCCACGATTATGCATTTAAAAACAAAACTACATAATATACTGCAACAAAAGCATTAGAACATACATTATATAGATCACATAATATACTTTATTTCTTTTATCCTCTATTATATGTAAGCAAATAGAAACCAACGAATACATAAACAATATTTGACTAACTATATGAAATGGAACCCAACGTACTTTCGTATTAATGATTGCAAAAACAAGCAAAGAGATTGATATTACAACTTCCACAGTTTCAAAAGAAAAATTTTTTAATCGATATTTCTTCTTGTTCATAAGCATTTGCTCCATACTCTACAAATATTATAATATGTATTGTATTTTTTTACACCGCAAAAAAACAGGATGTGAAATCCTGCCCTTACATTTATCTATGCGACACAAAGTTTTACATCTAAATTTTTATTTTGAGCCGAAGATCGTTGAAAACAACGAACGATCTGCATTAACTGTTCTGAAATCGGTCTATTTTGTATAAAACGAATCTTTGTACGATCCTGGATTTTTACCAAAGCATTATATAACGTTTCTAAACTTTCTTCGGGTTTATAATCCATCTTCAATAAGAGGAATATTTCCTCAAGAGGCTTTTCCTTCTCTTGAAAACGATCAAGTAAAATATTAATTTTTCTCAAATTCATCACTCCTTTACTCTTTTATACTACGCAGAATGAAAAAACATGTCAAATTTATGTTAAATATTTTCAAAATTTTGTAAGCGATTACTATAGCATTTACAAAAAAAGTCATAGAAGGACAAAAAACATTTTGCCGTCTCTATGACTTACGTCAACATATTGTATTAAATACCACTTCTTCGTATGACCGTTATGACTTTCCCCGCAATGTCTGCACGAGATACAGCACCTAAAATTCGTGAATCTTTACCACCTTCTCTAAGATCACATAAAATAAAATAACTATCCAAAGGAATTTTTACCGGCAAGGAAATTCCACCTTCATATTCCCCAGTTGGATAATATATATCAGATTCCATAACCGTATTTCCATTGATTTGAAGAAAGTGATCTTTAGAAATGTTTACTTCATCTCCTTCTTTTGCGACAACTCTGCCTACATAAGTTTTATCTTCCTTTGAATATATTAAGACATCCCCAATCTGATATGTTTGATCCAAGCGATAAAACAACATTAGATCTCCAGCAGAAATTTTAGGTTTCATATCCTCGTTAGGCATAGGCATCAAACCAAAAAATACACCAAACATAATATAGAGAATCAATATCATTGTCAAAAGGCGTATTCCAAACCATTTAATTTCTGACCAAGACTTTGATTTCTTTTTATTGATCTTTTGTTTTGATTGAGTTGATACACACTTTGAAGTCGAATTACATATCGAATCATCTTTCATTCTCATGTCTCCTATAATATATCAATATAAACAACAAAGACATAAAAGCACAAATACAAAGTATCCAATAGGTATCCGCAAAGGAAGAATATTGCGTTTTAGTTGGATCCGTTTGTTGCGTAGATGATACACGATATGTATTTTGAAATTGTATCGTATCTGTTTTATCCTCAGAACCATCTTTATAAGCTATGACATCAGCCGCTAATTGATGATCCTGATTATAAAAAACAGTAATCACAAAATTATATCTTGTCAAATCATAAGAAACGGGACTTTTTTTATCTGGTATTTGTGACATCCGATAATAATATGTTCCGGTAGTATCAAAAGAAAGTGGTTCAAAGACAATCCGTCCTTGTTTGGAAGCTGTTATTGCAGCTATCTTATAAGAAGATACTTGTTTTTGTGAATCTAACATCTCCAATTTAAACCGATATGGCTGTTCTGGTAAATCCAATCTAAAATTTGTTTTATTTGGCATTACCAAAAGATCTGCAGACAGCGAAATCGTTACATGATCTTCTTGTGCAAACACCGGCTTTATAAAAGCCAACAAACACATATTACCAATCATAAACAAGACAAGAAGACATCTTGTATATTCAAAACTTAATCTTTTCATGACGCCTCCTTCTCTGTCTCTTTTAATACACCAAAAACTACAATTCGACCATTTGTTGTGGCACTCATACAAGTTGACAAAGCAATGACTTTATCCGATGGTTGAATATCAATATCTAAATAAGATTTCGCATTTTCCTTGACAAAGCTTTGAAAACTATCCATATGATTTTGTATAGAAGCGATACCATATACTCTGGATTCATATGCATGACATTCCAATGTCGCATATAAATCAATTTCATAAGTTTTATCAGGAAGATATAAAGTTCCTTTTTGATGTTCTTTTAAAAATTTTTTATCCATCATCTTAGATAAATCACCATACATCGCACCATTTTCCATATGATGTCCATAAGTCATATTGTAAAAATCTGAAAAATCTCCTTTATTATGTGAAGAAAGAAAGATTGAACCACTTAACGCAAATTCACCAAAAACATCTTTATTGATATACTCCATATCATCTTTTCCTTGTACTATAGGATAATCAATATGCGTATCATTAATGGTAATCCATGCCTTCACATCTTGATTCAGTTTTCTTAATTCATCAAAGCCAAGATTATCTGTTCCATTTGGTTTATAACGAAGCAATTCATCTGAAACAAACGCATTATTGTTGATTCGATAAATATCCCATAAAGAATAAGCACCATACGAGAAAAGCAGTAAGATTAATAGCGCGGCAAGAATTGATAAAAATTTATTTCCTACCCATGCGATTCTTTCTGCTATTTTCATATCTCCTTACTCCTTATCCAATTGGTTACGCATCATTTCTACGTCTTTTAATGAATAATACTCCTAATAAAGCAGCCAAGCCAACCATAGCAGCATAAGGAGCAATCGTCCATAAGATACCTGTTGGAGGCGTATTTGTACGATGGTTTGTCACAACAATATCTGTTGGATCATTATCTTTGTTGTTTGTTCCAATATTAGATACAGCACGACTAGTTACTGTTTCATCTACTCCATCTTTTGTGGCTGTTGGATCTGCATATCCATCACTTGAATAATCATCTTCGGTAATTGTCAATGTACTACTGATTGGAAGACCTTTGATCGTATATTTTTCATCTTTTTTTAACTGCAAACTTAAACTTTCACCAGTTGTGTTGTTTTGTTTAGCTTCACCTTTATAAAGTTCATAGCTACCATTTTCTTGATTTGGTAACGCAACAGTAAAGTTAAATTGTTTGTCAGCGTTGATCATATCACCTTCAACAGCTTTGCTTAAACTGATGTCATGTGTATAATAAACACTCGATGCCGTTGCGGTTTTTCCTTCAGAAGGAGTAGTGGATCCATTTTCATCGTAAATCGGTGTAGAATCTTCGGTAAATCCACCTCCTTTGGTGTTTGTTCCATTTTCCTTTCTGGTCAATACATAACCAGAAATATAATATGTGCCATCTGATTTTTTATTAACATATACATCTAAATTACGTGTATTATTATTAGCATCAATATTAGGAATATCTGCCTGAGTATAAGAATAAGAATCTGTTGGAGAATAACCTGTTTCTGTTACTAAATAACGATAAATTCCTGCTGAATCAAATGTTACGCCAGAAAAATCAATAGAAACGTTTTCAGTCGCAATTTGCTTTCCGTTTTTTGAAGTGGCTACATCATCTTTTGTGAATTCAGCTGTACCGATTTTTGGATTTCCAACACCTGCTTTATAAGTAATCTCTTCTGTAATTCCATCATGTACAACCGTTTCTGTTCCTGCCTGTCCGTCAGTAATTGTATAATTAAAAGTCACACCAGGCGTTTGTGGTGTATTTGAAGAATCATCTACATCTTTCAAGGTTAATTCTTTTTTAAAAGTAACCGTTGTTTCTGTACTTTCACCATTTCCCGTACTACCTGATCCAATCTCTACGGCATTAACTTGTAACGCCGACCCGGCAGCCATTGCTGCCAACAAACTAAACGCAAGTCCTTTTTGAATTTGTTTTTTCATCTTACCCTCCATTTTTCTTTACAAATCCTGAGCATCATCGTTTTTTATGCCTCAACAAAGTTAACATTGCAAGTGGCAACAATGCATCCAATACAATAAGCAATGGAATACCATAAGGTAAATCAAGCCCTGTTTCCGGTACTTCATACCGTTTTAGAGCATACACATAGACTACAGTCTGTTCCCCTTCTTGAACGCTTCCTTTTTCCGGGGCAGACCCTTCTTTCATTTCTTTAAATTCATATTCATCAAATTCTTTTTTTACTGCTTCATATTGTGTTCCTACCAAAACATTATCTTTTAATACTTCTTCTGTTGTATTTGGCAAAAGTTGTCCATCTTCATCTTCATAACGTACTTTGACAGTTCCTTTTTTTACACGAACATAAACAATATCTATAGAATTTTGATTGGGTGCAAATGTCACAAAGCCACCGATAGGATGACTTGTTTCTTTCCCTTTTTCTATATCAATACGACGATATGTATTGCCATTATATTCAACAGTTTCTTTTGCTAATTCTGTTTCTCCGGTTTTACTCAGATTAGAATCGCTTCCAAAAACACTTATAAAAGATCCTACTTGTTCAATAGCTTCATTATCCTGACTATCTGCATTTTCTTTATAGACATGATTTACTAAAAAATTATTTCCAGAATTATCTTTGTCATCGATATAAACCGCTTTTAAGCGAATCCCATCAAAATTTACAGTACCATCTGTATAGCTAATACGACCAAAAAGATCTGTATCTGTTATATCTATATCATTGCCAGGTAAGGCTTTTACATATGTATCCTCTTCATTATCTCCATTTAATTTAAAGATTTCCCAATGTGAAAATTGTGCATTTTCTTTAGTAGGAACTTCCGTTGGAATATGAATCACAGGATTTCCTTCCACATCATATAAATATTTTTGTTGTGTCAAAGAAATATCTTTTGTCGGGAAAAGACTTGTATCTTGTACAGTTCCACCATCCAATTGGTAATCCACAGGTAAATGCATCAATTTTGCCTGTACTCCAACTACATTCATACCCGCAACTCTGACAAACTGATCAGATGAATTTGTATCTATTCCTAAGCTCAGTTGTGTAAATACCGGATATTTTCCATAGAATCCTTTACCGGGTGCTTCCTGCTCATTAACTGACGGATTGGCAAAAACATTTGGATCAGCAGCTGTGGCATGAATTGGTGCTACTGTATCATCTCGATATGTAGGTGAAGTATAACCATTTTTGACGTTACCTCGAATAGCTAGTTGAGGATCCTTTGTTTCTTGTGCTTTGCCATTATAAATATCTGAATATGTATTATGTCTAGATGCACCACCCAATCCAACTGTATTAAACCAGGCAGTCTGTGCACTTTGCCACGAAGGAACACTTTCTGAAGTTGATACCGCATTTAAATTACTGGCATATACTTCTACATCTTCCACGCCATAATTTAAATACATTCCAACTTTCGAACTAGCTGTCGTTGCCCATTCTGTTTGTGCAACGATATCCGTTGGGGCGTTATCAATTTGAATATCATAAGCTAAACGAAGAGAATTGTGAGATCCTTTGCCCCAGCCATCCTCATTATTAAACTTTGTATAATCTAAGGTAAATGGAGTAGCTATGTTACCTTGTTCATCGTAATCCCAACTCATCAATTTACCGGTATAATTATCTGGTTTGGCATCCATGATCGTAATTGTGATCGTAGCACCCGCCAACGGCCCATTTTCCACATGTATCGTATTTTTCTGACCAATTACATGTGCATAAATCACATCGGCATACCAGACTCTAAAACCTCGCTCATTGTTATCAGACCATGAAGCGTGTAAATAAGGATCAAATCCTTGCGGCCGAGAAAATGTAGAGACTAACTTGTCTCTGTTTTCAAATCCGGCTCCACCTACCATATATGACCAGATACCTGTTCCATTTTTTTGAGCGCCTTCATAATAAGGACGATTATAAGGATCTTTGCCAATTTCGCTAGGATACTTTGATATTCCAAATCGTGAAAAAGGCTGAGGTACACCGAAAGGTTGTCCGTTTAAATATATAACTGATAAAAAAGAACTAAACGTACCATTTTTAATATCCAACGTTTTATCATGATACACTTTTAAATGTACGGTATTACCATATTGGAAAGAGTAAGAACTCTGATCCAAGTTTCGACCAGCTTGAATATCATTATCCGTTACATTTTGTGTAACGATCATCGCATTGTTGTAGAAATAATTTGTATTTGGCTTATAGCCTTTCATATCCCAATCATCTGAAATTGTCTTTTGAGCAGTTAACGTCAAATTTTGCTTATCTACAGAAGAAATTGGAATTGTGATATCGCTTGTACTTTGTATCCTATACCGATATACTGTTCGTTCTGTTGTAGAAATATCTGCATCTTTTTTGACATTAGAATTATTTGTATCTAAAACAATATCATTTTGTCTGGGAACAGAAACCGTAAAATTGCCTGTTGCTGTGCCATTTGAAACATCCAATGTATCTGGTCCCGTAACGATAATATCCTGATCTTTATTTGGCGCATAAGTCACTTGTATAGTTTTTACAACATTACGATACATAAAGAAGATTTTATCGGATGCATCTGGCAATACATATGAATGCTCCAGACTTTCTTGTTGCTCACCTTTTAAACGAAAATAGAATCGTCCTTCTTTCACATGAGCATTTTCTATCTCTACTTGATTCTGTGTTTTAGAGTCTAGAACATAAGCTTTTATAAATTGATATCCTTCTCTAACAGGTACAGTATCTTTTGAGATATCACCTCCAGAAAACGTAACTTTTTCTTCAACATCGCCATCAATATTTACAGCAGTAACTTCAAAGCTGGTATCTAGTGCATATGCAATAAAACTTGGTGATATATATGACCAAACTATACTAAAGCTTACAAAAAATAAAAATATGGGTATTTTATACACTTTCCATCTTCTACGCATTTTCCGATTCACCCTCTTTATCAAAATTTTTATAATAACGTATAAAATATATGTTTATTTGTTATATTCGCATTAAAATAAATGACTATTTTATATAATAGGTCATTATAAAATTATTATGACTTGTATTTTTATATAGTCAAAATAATTATAGCATATTTATAGATAAAGTGAAACGAAGTGCTCCACAACATTCTCTAAATGTAAAAAAAAGGAACTGGCTTAGCCAATTCCTCGGATTAGATAAACATGATCATTATGTTGTTGCACTTCTTCAAAAACTTTGTTTATAGGAAGCAATTCATCAGGTATAGTATCTACTTGTCTTAATTCAATCACAACATCTTCAGAAATTTTTATCAGTTCTTCTTGTAAAGAAGATAGATCTTGTATTTTATTTTCTTCAAGCTGTAATTTATTGCAGACATCACTTAGCGCTTCTTCTAAATTCTGATAATCATCTAAAGTAATTCGAATTTTATCCAATGTTTTCATCTCCTTCGAACTGTGCATTGTACAATTGATAATAGAATCCTTGTCTTTGCATCAGTTGTTCATGATTTCCTACTTCTACAATATCCCCATGATCCATGACTAAAATCGCATCTGCATTTTTGATCGTAGACAATCGATGCGCAATGACAAAGCTAGTTCTTCCCTTCATTAATTCATCCATTCCTTTTTGAATCAAAATTTCAGTACGCGTATCAACACTGGAAGTAGCTTCATCTAAAATCAAAATAGATGGATCTGCTAAAAAAGCACGTGCTATTGTCAATAATTGTTTTTGTCCCTGAGAAATATTACTTGTATCATTTGACAACATTGTCTGATAACCATGTTCCAAGGTATGAATAAAATGATCGACATGCGCTAATTGACAAGCTTCAATAACTTCCTGATCCGTTGCACTTTGTTTTCCAAAACGCAAGTTTTCCATGATCGTTCCTTCAAATAACCATGTATCTTGTAAAACCATGCCAACTTTGGAACGAAGATCACTTCGCTTCATATCTTTTATATTGACTCCATCAATATAAATGGCACCACTATTCAATTCATAAAAACGCATCAATAATTTAACGATCGTAGTTTTTCCGGCACCGGTAGGCCCAACAATGGCTACCGTTTGGCCCGGTTTTACATACATAGAAAAATTATGAATGATCGTTTTATCCGGTTCATAGCCAAATACCACATTTTCAAAAGATACTTGTCCTTCAGTAGCATTTGCCTGTACTGGTTTTAAAGAATCCGGAATTTGTTCTGGTTCATCCAAAAATTCAAATACTCTCTCAGCTGCAGCAGCTGTAGACTGCAATGTATTCATAGATTGTGAGATTTGATTGATTGGTTGTGTAAAGTTACGTGTATAAGTAATGAAAGATTGAATATCTCCTAATGCGATTTCCTGACGCATTGCCAAATAACCACCTAAAATACATACACCTACATACCCTAAATTTCCAATAAATTGAGTCAAAGGCATCATCAATCCAGATAAAAACTGAGATTTCCAAGCACTTCGATATAAATCGTGATTATATTGTTCAAAGGCCTGCATACTTTGTTTTTCACCATTAAAAGCTTTTACGATCACATGAGCAGAATACATCTCTTCAATATGACCATTGACAATACCTAAAGATCTTTGTTGTTGTTTAAAGTACGATTGTGAGTGTTTCACTACAAACATGACGACAACGATACTTAAAGGTACGATCACAAGAGCCAATAAAGTCATTTTCCAAGAAATGGATATCATCATCACTAAAAAGCCGATCACACGAACCAAATTGCTTAAAAGTGAAGATAAAGTCTGGTTTAAAGATTGTACCAGTGTATCCACATCATTGGTAAAACGAGAAAGAATATCTCCATGAGCGTGTCTATCAAAATAAGAAAGTCCCAGACGATTGATTTTTTGATTCATGTCTTTACGCAATGTGTAACCAATTTTATTAGAAACACCAGACATCAAGAAACCTTGCGCATATTCGAAAGCAGAACTTAAGGCATAAACAGCACATAATAAAGAAACAATCTGGAAAATCTTATCAAAATCAATACCACCGGTTCCTTGTACTTTAGCCATAAAACCATTGGCAATCTCAGTAATGATATTTCCCATGATCTTTGGGCCTACTACACTAATCACTACTGAAATAACAGCTGTGATCAAACCAAGAATAAAACTGAATTTATAAGGAGCTAAAATGCGTACGATCTTTTTTAATGAACCTTTTAGATCTTTTGGCTTTTGTACGCTTCGTCCTCTACTATGCATCGGGCTAGGCATTTTCAAGCTCCTTTCCATTCATTTGTGAAAGAACGATTTCTTGATACACTTTACATGTCTCCATCAATTCTTTGTGTGTTCCTTTTCCTACCATCTTACCTTCATCCAATACAATGATCTGATCGGCATGAAGAATAGTAGATACACGTTGTGCTACAAGCAATACAGTACTTTTTGTTTTCTGTATGGAGGTGTGCAAACAACGACGAAGCTTAGCATCTGTCTGATAGTCTAAAGCACTAAAAGAATCATCAAAAATATAAATTTCTGGTTTACGAATCAATGCTCTTGCGATAGAAAGTCGCTGTTTTTGTCCACCAGATACATTGGTTCCCTGTTGTGCTATCGGCTCTTGAATACCTTTTGGTTTTGTATCCACAAATTCTTTGGCTTGTGCAATTTGTAAAGCTTCATCGACATCAGAAAGAGTGGCATCTGGTTTCGCATATTTTAAATTTGATTCAATTGTACCAGCTAAAAGTACTCCTTTTTGCGGAACATAGCCGATACGATCTCGTAAAGTAGAAGATTCAACATTTCGAATATCTACACCATCGACACGGATAGAACCTTCACTTACATCATAAAATCGAGGTACAAGATTAACCAACGTACTTTTTCCAGAACCTGTACTTCCAATAAAAGCAGTGATCTCTCCTGGCTTGGCCGTAAAGCTTATATCGGTCAATACATCTTCATCCGCTCCAGGATAGCGGAAAGAAACATGATCAAATTCTACTTCACCACATTTTGATGAATCAAAATCTACCGGTTTTTCTGGATCTAAAACCGTATTTTTAGTTTGTAGTATTTCATAGACACGCAATGCACTAACATTGGCTCGTGGTATCATGATCGCAATCATTGTTATCATCAAGAAAGCCATGATAACTTGCATAGCATACTGCATAAATGCCATGATGCTTCCTACTTGAATCATACCGTTATCTACCTGCCCGGCACCTACCCATAAGATCAATAAGGTTGTTCCATTCATCACAAACATCATCAATGGCATCAATAATGCCATAGCTCGAGTTGTAAATAAGCTTACTTTTGTGATATCGCGATTCGCTCTGTCAAATTTTTCCTGTTCCAGATTTTCATTATTGAAAGCACGAATGACTAAAATACCATCTAACAACTCTTGAACCACACTGTTCAATTTGTCGGTATATTTCTGCATCTTTTTGAATTTTGGCATAACAATCACAAAAACACTGGCAACCATGCCTAAGATCACAACAACACATAAAGCTATGATCCAGGTCATATTTGCTTCACTATTTAATACATGAAATAAGGCCCCAATACCAATGATAGGCGCATAAATCACGATACGTAAAATCATGATGATAGCCATTTGAATCTGTTGGATATCATTCGTTGTTCGAGTGATCAACGTACCAGTATTAAATTCATTAAAATTCTCATTTGAAAAATATGTGACTTTCTTAAATACATCATTTCTTAAATGATAAGAAACACCTGCCGCAACTCGGCTTGCGAAATAACCAACTAAAACTGCACAAATTCCACTGGCCAAGGCATAAGCCAACATTACAAGACCACTTTGGACAATATAGCTTTGTTGCACTTGCGTCATATCCATTCCCAGACTTTTATATTCTGTAGATACAAATTGTGCACTCATTGTAGTAACTGTGGAATCTCCTAAACTTTTAATTTGTTTATCTGCCTGTTTCTTAAATGTTTCAATGTCGTTTCGCATCAAGAAAGATGGCATTTGCTCTTGCGATACACCTTCCTTTTGCATCGCCTGCATCACCATGGTAAAAGTCATCTGAATTTGTGTTAGATCTTGATCTAACTGCTCCATTTTTTCTTTTGACAAATCTTCATTTAGAAAATATACTGGTTCCTCTTTTAAAGCCGGCACTTCATCAATTTGAGCTTGTGTTGCTTTATCTGGTTCAACCAAAGTATAAGCATCTAAAATATTTTCCTTGACATCTTCATCTGCCAAAAACAAATAACCCTGCATTGTCTTTTGTGAAATCTTCTGATATACACCCGAAGTGATCCCCTGGTTTTGAATACCAACATTGACAATATTTTGCATCGTATCTGGTAAATTCAATTCACAATAGGCTTGTCCAAACAACAAAACCACAATACAGACAATACTTCCTATAAAGGGTTTAAAATATTTGAATAACTTACTCATTCGATTCCTTCCTTTTTACTTCTTACAACATGAATCATCTAACATTTTCTCTTGTACAAAATTAATCAATTTTTCAAGAATCCGATGAAAATTCTCACAATCTTCTGGACCTAACATATCCAAAAACTCGTTTAGTTGATCTTGATGGCAACGCCATTTCTCTAACATTTTTTCTTTTATTTCATCTGTAATCTGAATATAAACAGTTCTTCGATCTATTGTAGAACGAACTCGTTTGACCCAACCGTTTTTTTCATATCCAGTAATGATCTGGCTGGCAGCGGCTGGTGTTACTTTTAAGCTTTGAGCTAGCTGTGACATCGTCACCTGATGTTGTTCGTTATCTGTATAAATATAGATCAAAATACTTAAATCTCGTGCACGAAACCCTTTAATAGGCCCTCTGGATTTTCTTGTGAACTCCATCAAAGACAACATAGAAGTATTGATTAAATCAATTGTTTCTTGTTTTGACATAAAATCTCCTTTCATTAAGACTCTTAATCTTTTAGTGCCTTAATATTATCACTTGATAAAATAATGTCAATATAAAGTTTGTCTTATACGATATAGTTATCTAACTCATGATTAAATGACAATATTAATATATTAAATTTGGATAGTTCATAACTCAAAATTTTATACCTATTAAAACATCATAAATAATTCGTTATTCGACTCTAAGAGAATGAGTTTTGTACTAAGAGTATCAATATTTATAAACTAGTTTATAATCCATTGAAAATATACTACACTTATCTTATAAAACATATAGAATCTATTAAATTATGTTTTTTTCTTGATTATATAAAAAATCAATGCACCTATGATTTAGGTTATAACAGAAAGCAGGAGGTCATTATGAAATTGTTGGATGAACCTTTACATTCTATAGCTATAATTCTAAGCAGCTTTTTATTGTGCATTTTATGGATTTGGATGTTCTTTAGAATTCGAAAAGAAAGCAAAACATGGACGAAATTTAAAAAATTGATTATATGGTTTCTTTGGGGAGTAGGTTTTCTATGTGTAATATGCAGTAACTACTATCAATTTAAAATCCTATTTTTCTAAAATGAATAGCACAAAAGCTCCCATAAACGGGAGCTTTTGCATGTCTGTATTTTATCCAATTTTCTTTAAAATTTCTTCTAAGTTTGTTTGTGTCATATGAAGCTGATCTTCATAGGAAGCTAGTTTTGTCTTTTCCTGATCGACTTTAGCCTGTGGTGCTTTAGATACAAAATTTGGATTGTTCAACATACCGCTGGCACGTTTGATTTCTTTTTGAAGGCGTTCAATTTCCTTTTCCAACTTTTCTTTTTCTTCTTTGTAATCTACTAAATCACCCATACGAACGCGAAGTACTGCTTTTTCTAAAGTACGACTCAAGATATCTTCATCTTCAATGGTTTCAAAAGTAACATGACACATACGATCGATGATTCGTTTATAATCTTCTGAAAGATGAATTTCACTTCCCTGCTCGTCCACAATAGATATCGCAAGTGTATTACTTGGCTTCATATTGTACTCTTGTTTGATCTCACGAACTTTTACAATGATGGATAAAGCCAAATCCACAAATTCTTTTTCATTTTCTTTCGCATCAAATTCAATCTTTGTCGGCCATGTTTCAACATTGATACTTTCTTTATCGTGTGGTAAAGAAAGATAGATTTCTTCTGTGACAAATGGCATGAACGGATGTAATAGCTTACAGATGTTTGTTAATACCGTATATAATACAGCTTTTGTTGATGCGACGACATTCTGGTTTTTACTATATAAGTTAGCTTTACTTAATTCAATATACCAACTGCAGAAATCATCCCATACAAAGTTGTATAGTTCATTTCCTACCATCGCAAACTCATAACGATCCATATTCATTGTGACATGATCAATAACCGTATTCATTCTTGATAAGATCCATTTATCCACTGCACTCAAACTTTCAAGTTTTAATTCTGGTTTTTCATCTTGCAGCTGTATCTGCACAAAACGAGCAGCGTTCCAAATCTTGTTAATGAAATTCCAAGATGCATCCATCTTTTTATCATCAAAGCGAAGATCTAGACCTGGTGTTGAATTTGTCGTCAAGAAGAAACGCAAAGCATCAGCACCTTTATCTTGAATAACATCCATAGGATCAATTCCATTTCCTAAAGATTTAGACATTTTACGTCCTTGTGAATCACGAACCAAACCATGGATCAAGACATCCTTAAATGGACGATTTTTCATACAATAACGTGTTTGAAAAGCCATTCGAGCTACCCAGAAAAAGATGATGTCATATCCAGTAACCAGACAATCATTAGGGAAATAGCGTTTTAGATCTTCTGTAGTTTCCGGCCATCCTAATGTAGAAAATGGCCACAAAGCACTAGAGAACCAAGTATCTAATACATCTTCATCTTGTTGCCAATTTTCAATATCTTTTGGATCTTCCATGCCAACATAAATCTCACCTGTATTTTTATTTGTCCATGCCGGAATGCGATGTCCCCACCACAATTGACGGGAAATACACCAGTCTTCAATGTTTTCCAACCATTGTTCAAATGTCTTTTCAAAACGTGAAGGTACGAATGTAATTTTTTGATCTTCAATCTTTTGATTCTTTAAAACTTCATCCGCCAATGGTTTCATTTTGACAAACCACTGTTTGCTTAAATAAGGTTCTACAATAACTCCAGTACGTTGAGAATGACCTACCTGATGCAGATGTTCCTCGATATGATCAACAACACCGGCTTTTTTAAAATCTTCAACTAAAGCTTTACGGCATGCAAAACGATCCATACCGGCATACTTATGTGCCATTTCATTCATCGTACCATCAGGATTCATACAAATTGGCATTGGCAAATTGTATTTTTTAGCTAACATAAAGTCATTTGGATCATGAGCTGGCGTACACTTCATAACTGCCGTACCAAAATCCATATCGATATAGTCATCAGCCATGATTGGCAATTCTTCTCCATTAGCTGGATTGATGGCATGTAAACCTATAATATCTTGATATCGTTTATCATCAGGATGAACAAAAATAGCCTGGTCGGCAAACATCGTTTCTGGACGAGTTGTTGCGATAACCAACTCTTTTCCTGTTTCCACTACTTTATATTTAAAGTAGTACATATGACCTTTGATTTCTTTATGTTCTACTTCAATATTTGATAAAGCTGTCTTAGCTTCAGGATCCCAGTTGATGATACGTTCTCCTTGATAAATTAAGCCATCGTTATAAAGATCGACAAAAACTTTACGCACCGCATGACTTAATCCTTCATCCAGGGTAAAGCGCTCTCTTGTATAATCTAAAGACAAGCCTAATTTGGCCCATTGTTTACGAATCGTTGCCGCATATTCTTCTTTCCATTCCCAGGCACGATCTAGAAATTTCTCTCGTCCGATATCATAGCGCGAAATACCTTCGTCTTTTAAACGAGCATCTACTTTAGCTTGTGTGGCAATACCGGCATGATCCATACCAGCTACCCACAATACATCAAATCCCTGCAAACGTTTATAACGACAAATAATATCTTGTAAAGTTGTATCCCAAGCATGCCCTAAATGCAGCTTACCTGTTACATTGGGTGGCGGAATTACGATACAATACGGTCTTTTTGAAAGATCGCCAGCTGTAAAATAACCTTGGTCGATCCAATTTTGATATTTACCAGATTCTACTTGTAAATGATCATACTTGGGTGCCATTTCTTTTTCCATAGTCATCCTCCTTCATAAAAAAAGCACATCCAATTAGGACGTGCTTGACGTGGTACCACCTAAATTTGTATGTAAAAACATACCTCATTACACATAACGCTGTGTCTGCGATGTCTTCTACTGTATTCAAAGACCTGCTCCTAGACTACCTTCATTTTTCCTTTGTGCTTCTTTTCACCAACCAGAAACTCTCTACAACTTCCAGAAAAACTACTCCTTCTATTCCTCGCATTTATGTGTATAGTTTATGTTAAAAAAAAGTAAAATTCAAGATTAAATTTTACTGTAAACATAGAAAGACCATAGAAGTCAAACAAATAAAAGCACTAGAAGCGCATACGGCACTAAAAGATATACCAAATGTACCTACTAAAAAAATCAATCCTATGATCAACAATGTAGTAGCGATGATCTCTAATCGATCTCTATTGAGCTTTGATGAAAATTTAGAACGTACATAACTTAATAAACTTAGCGATATACTACAAAATCCCATGACATACAACATTTTTCCTACCTCAACTTCATCTTAATCATACGATACAGAAGTTATTACTTAGACACTATCGTGTTAAAAGAATGTAAAAAAAACTATGCATGATAAATTGAATATGTTATAAAGAAAATAGAAAGGTTATTATTATGGTTAAATTAGAAAACAATATCATAAAATCTGAGAATTTATCACTTGCCATTACATCAATTAAAAAAGTAGAACTTAAAATCATACCTGTTAAAAAAGATATTTCAAAAACTGTTCTTAATTCTTTGGCAAACACTCTTAGTCAATCTTTATCCAATGGCTATGAACCAGTACAAATTGTTTTACATATAGTATGTAATGATCAAACCACACAAGATATTATTTGGAACAAAGAACCTTTGATTCGAAACAATTTGGATTATCATAGATCGGTTAAAGAAGCCAGATCTTTTCAAGAACAAATTCAAAAGTTGATTTCTTAAAATATTTAATATTTCAACACCAAAAAGGAGACCTATGCTAAATATGGTCCCCTTTTTTGATCTATAAAACCAGATGAAGAAATATTTCCATCTTTACGATTTCATCAATGAATTTGTAGATGTTGCAGTACTTTGGCTTGTAACTCTTTATCAACGTGTAAAATGGAAAAAGCTTGTTGCACATTTGAAATTGTTCCACTCTCTATTAGACAAGTAATATTTTTCACTAAAGTTTCTAGTTTTCCTTCTTCAAGTCCTCTTTCCTGCCAAACCAAAAAAGCACCTTCTGAAAATGTACACATCTTCTCCACCTCCATTTTCAATGCATCTTTTAATAGTATACCATATTTTTCCTGTAGGATTACTCGAATTTCATCAAAACCTCGGTCTGATAAAAATAATAAAGAAAGAAATTCCATTATGTCTTTAGGACGATTCATTATTATGTCTAAACAGACTTTGGCATCTGTAAGAATATATGGATATAAAAGATATATACGTGAAAAATCATAAGTTTCTTGATGAAAGCTAAATTGTCCTCTTCTAATATGCTCATGTGTTCGATATTCAAGAAAGCTGTTATCTTTTTGGTGAGCATGATGTAGACATATCCATATTGACCGAATATCAATAATTTTATCAAAATCAGAATTTTGAAAACCTAAAGGATCATTCTTTTGTCTTGAAATCAGTCTCGAAGTATAATATCGACATCTCCGTGGTAAAGAATATCGATATGTGTCCTGTCCTTGCGCTTCTAAATGAATGAAGATTATTCGATCTTTGTCAAAAGGATGTCGAATAGAATACAAAAAATCATATCTAATAATGGCTTCAGGAATGCTAGTGTCTTCTACATTAAATGATGAAAGCTTGGGGTGCAAAGAAGATGGTTCCATTAAAGAAACTATTTCATCAATCGATAGATGCGCAAATTCTTCTACACATTGTTGAAGTATACAAGCTTGTATAGATTTAAATGACAATATTTTCTTACTTTGTGCATCAAAGAAGCGTTTGTCTCTATCTAAAGAATGACCAAGAGTGTTTAAATGAATCATATGTTGACCTCCTAAATATATATACGAATGAATTTTCAAAAACTATGAAATTTTTTATACTTATTCGTAAATATAGGATGTGTTTAACTTATGAATAAATGTAATAGAGTTTTATTCTTTTTATATGTTACTCATAAGATAAAGTATTTGATGACTCTAAACACTGATTTTTAAACGATCTTATACAGAAAAAAGATGACTGCATTGGTATTTTCTACCTAATTTACAGTCATCTTTTTTTATTACTTATAAGTTTAAATGTCTTTTTGAACGCAATTAGAATTTTATTGAGATACTTTTGATTGTACGTATTCCAATACTTCATCTGCAGTCTGTTTATTCAGACATTCTTGAGCCAATTCTTTCATTTCTTCATAGCTCAATGATTTTACAACTTTACGAGCTTTTAGAATTTGAGTAGCACTCATAGAGAATTCATCCAAGCCTAATCCTAACAGAATTGGTACGGCATTTGGTTCACCAGCCATGGCACCACACATACCAGCCCATTTACCTTGTGAATGAGCACCTTTGATCGTATTGGCAATCAAACGAAGCACACTTGGATTATATGGCTGATACAAGTAAGATACATGTTCTGACATACGATCAGCTGCCATAGAATACTGAATCAAGTCGTTTGTACCAATTGAGAAGAAGTCAGCATATTTGGCAAATTGATCAGCTAACACAGCGGCTGCTGGAATTTCGACCATCATACCTACTTCAATATTATCGGCAACTTGAACACCTTCACTAATCAATTCTTTCTTTACATCTTCAAAAATAGCTTTGGCATCACAGAATTCTTTAACTGTTGCGATCATTGGGAACATGATACAAAGTCTACCATAAACGGAAGCACGGCATAAAGCACGAAGCTGCGTACGGAAAATATCCTGTTCTTTCAAGCATAGACGAATCGCACGATATCCTAAGAATGGATTCATTTCCTGAGGGAATTCATAATAAGACAAGTGCTTGTCGCCACCAATATCCAAAGTACGAACAACAACACGTTTTCCTTGCATACCTTCCAAAACTTGTTTATAAGCTTCAAATTGTTCATCTTCTGTTGGGAAGTGATCAGAATCCATATACAAGAACTCTGTACGGAACAATCCGACACCTTCTCCACCATTTTTCAATACACCTTCTACATCTTTAAATCCACCGATGTTTCCAGCTAGTTCTACTTCATGACCATCTTTTGTCACTGATTTTTCAGAAACTAAAACTTTTAATTCTTCTTTTTCCTGTGCATAAGCTTTTGCCTTTTCATTATAAGCCTGGATCGTTGCTTCATCTGGATTTACTTCCACAACACCATCTAATGCATCCAAAGCTAATACATCTCCTGTTTTAACCGCATCCATAACACCAGGACAACCTACAACAGCAGGAATTTCCAAAGAGTTTGCCATAATGGCAGAATGAGAAGTCTTTCCACCGATTTCTGTCGCAAATCCTTTTACATATTCATTTAACTGTGCTGTATCGCTTGGTGTTAAATCATGAGCTACGATGATAGAATCTTCATCAATACTTGTTAAATCTGGAATTACCAAACCTAACAAATTACATTTTAAACGGAAAGTAACATCTTTTACATCAGCTGCTCTTTCCTTGAAGTATTCATTATCCATGCTTTCAAACATTTCAACCATCTGATTGGCAACCACATCTGTCGCATATTCTGCATTTACAGAATCATTTTGAATCATGTTTTTGATCTGACCAGCTAATTCAGGATCGCCTGCCATCATCAAATGTGCATCAAATACAGCCAGTTCTTCTTCACTTAAGCGTTTTGCAGCTCTTTCTTTGACACCTTCAATGTCTTTTTTTGTTTTTTCCAAAGCTTCATCAAATTTTTTGATTTCTGCTTCAACATCTCCTTGTTTCTTTTCAATCACAACGTTTGGTGTTTCCAGTTTGTAAACTTTTGCCACGGATACACCAGCACTTGCCGCAATACCTTTTAACATGTAAAATCCTCCTATTTTAAAGCATTTAGCTCTATACTCGTACAAATTTTATCACTTTTACACCTTTTTTACAATTTTTAAAAGCGGTTTCACTCGTTCTTCTTAAAGTACTAAAATTTGTTTAATCAAAAGAGACAAATTCACTTTCTTTGATGCATTGTTTTATATATGAGATCCACTTTGCTTCTTTCATTGTACAGTGAAAGAACAATTCTTCTTCCATGGATACCATCTTTGCTTCCAAAAAGAAGATACCATCTTCCTGATATTCATATATCCAAATTGCTTTGTTGCGATATTGGATAGGTTTAGTTTCTTCTAATTGCTGCAAATGCCTGCAAATCATAGATTGCTTAGAAGCTTGTATCAAATAATCCCATTCATGCTCCTCTTTACGAGCAGACATCAGACAAAGCGACTGCATCACCGGATCATAACTTCTTTCACACGCTCCTAAAGCTACAACTTTTACATTTTCAAATAAATGATAAACTTCCATCAAACGATATTGATAAACTTCTTGTTCCATTACAACAGGATCTTTTAATTTATCTTCTCTTTGTAAAAGTTGAACATAAAAACGATATTCTTTTACCGGCAGCGGAATGGAAGAATCCATTTGATAAGCAAGTTCAATATAATCACATATCATATTTGCCATTTTATGCGTATGATCATTCATTAATGCATAAGGCCCATATCCCTCTTTTGCCAACAAAGTCAAGGCCGCATTTTTATAGTAGGTAGCATCTAGATCCCATTCATTCCAAACATAGAACAAATCCATTAAATCGTGAGGATCCATTTGTAAAAACTCTTTGGTATCAATGTAGCCAATAGGTGTCGCAATCGAATTTTCTTTCTCGATCGGTAAAAAGTAAGTTTCATCATATAA
Organism: uncultured Faecalicoccus sp.; assembly: GCA_902497095.1. Taxonomy (GTDB): domain Bacteria; phylum Bacillota_I; class Bacilli_A; order Erysipelotrichales; family Erysipelotrichaceae; genus Faecalicoccus. Next base: position 26,341 of record CABVDD010000013.1, on the reverse strand, counting down.
ATAATTCTTATAAAAGATCGGTTCTCGTTTGACAAGATTGCCTCTTAGATACTCCAATTCATCTTCATAAATATGATGTAAACGATGAAAATTACCGTCCTGATCAAATTCTAGATCATCTACCAGCTCAAATTCACCTTTTAACTCTTCTTGAATGTCCATAAAAACATCCACACAAAACGCATGAAATCCAGCACCGGCATGACGTGTATTAGCACTAAGTATCACTGTACGATCTTCTTCATGAACAATAATTTTACCCTGTGGACATACATCGATTTCGACAACATCTCCACGTTCTTCGATCTGTACATTTTCACGATGCGCAATAGCTCCTAAAACTTGATACAATTCATCTTTTTCTTTTTGATTTCTATCCTTACAAAACAGTTGTACAAACATTTTGTATCTTCTCCTTTTTCACACTATTAATTATATCAACACCGTCAAGAATCTATGATATAATAATGGACATGAATCAATGTGCAGAAAATTGGAAGGACTATGAAGTCCTCGATACAGGAAACAAAGAAAAGTTAGAACGATGGAATTCCATCATATTAAGACGTCCAGACCCTGTTTGTGTTTGGCCTATCGATCCCAAAAATCCAGATTGGAAAAAAGCAGATGCGATTTATCATCGCTCCAAAAGCGGTGGCGGTCATTGGGAAACGGTTAAAAACATCAAAGAATTTTGGACAATCGGGTATAAAGACCTGCAATTTAAAATATCGCCTACTGGTTTTAAACACACCGGCTTATTTCCAGAACAAGCAGCTAACTGGGATTTTATGATGGATACGATTCAAAAGTCTTGCCGTGATGATCTTCGCATCTTAAATCTTTTTGCGTATACAGGAGGAGCTACTATGGCTTGTGCTAAAGCAGGAGCCAGTGAAGTCGTTCATGTAGATGCCAGTAAAGGTATGGTGCAATGGGCTAAAGAGAATATGCATCTTTCACATTTAGAAGATCATAAAATTCGTTTTATCGTAGATGATGTCGTAAAATTTGTAAAACGAGAACAACGCCGAAACCGAACCTATCATGGCATCATATTAGATCCGCCAAGTTATGGCCGAGGCCCCAAACAAGAGCTTTGGAAATTGGAAGATCAAATTTACGATTTATTAGCAGAATGTCAAAAACTATTGGCAGATGACGCACTGTTTTTGATCATAAATTGTTATACAACAGGATTTACTCTTTCCGCTTTACACGAAATCTTAAAAAGAACTATTCAAAAAGAAAAAGGTGGACACATCGAATGCGGCGAAAACTTGTTACCAGTCAGCCACAATCAAGGTATCCTGCCTTGCGGTATTTTTGGACGATGGACTAGCGACTAAACACATAGTCGCTTTTTTCTTTGATCGAAAAAGTATCAAAGTACTGTTTCTCCATTGGAATCCACATTTCTACAAAATCATTCAAACGATTAGAAGAACGTTTTTGTAATCTATCGAACTGTAAATCAGGATCAATGTCCATAAAAATCTTAAACGCGTGCATGTCATCTAAAAAAGGATGATGCGCATAGCTTCCTTCTATAACCAATAAATGTCCTTTTTCCAAGACCACTTCTTTACGCATAGTTTGTGTTGTGCAATCATAAGAGTGCATATGAATAGGCTGATCTTGATTCCATGCTTCATTGATTTCTTGATGAAAGCGTTCATAGTCGATATTGCCGCCTGGCTGCTGCAGCCGTTTTGGCGTCCTTTGATGGGGTTGTAAAAAATAATCATCCATATGAATACACGGACATTCTAAAAAGGATGACAATAACTTGCCGATGGTTGTCTTTCCTGCTGCGCAAGGTCCATCGATCGATATGACAGAATGATCACGTAAAGCATGTAATACAGTTTTAAATATATCAAAATAATCTACAAATTCTTTTCGTATCACACGATAATGCGGATCATAGTTTTCTTTATATTCTAAACTGTGAGATACAATACCTTGATCCTCAAATCCATAAGTTTGTAATGCCTGATCAAAAACTCTTCGAGTCATTCTCTTTTTCGAACTTTCAATAAACAATTCATTCCACAACAAAAGATCTTCATCCTTCATATACGATAAAGGCACACGTATAAACCCATTTCCAATATCTTGTAATTGATCTAGTTTCGCAATCTTTTTTTCTTCTTGTAAATGTTTTAGCGAATCTTTGGGTGATTCAATCAAATGCCCATTACCCAAACAAGATTGCATGATGAGTTTATAGAGATCTTGACGCGTACCTAAAGGATGTATTTGTTTTTCTAAACTAATAGCTTCTTCTAAATTCATATCTTCACTATAAAACATTTCATTTAAAATTTCAAAAAAATGCCAGAATGACTTCTGACATTTTGCTTAGTATTCAAAAACAGGGACAACTACACCTTGATATGTTTCTTCAATAAATTTTGCGGTTTTCTCTGTTTCCAATACTTTTAAAAGATCTTTGATCTTCTGTGAATCTTCATCACCTTTGCGCACGGCAATGACATTGGCATAAGTATCAGCAGCTTCAGAATCCGTAGATTCCGTTACTAGTAAGTTATCAGTGATCTTTGCGTTTAATGCATTATTTCCATTGGCAATCACAAAATCAACTTCATTGATCTTATTTGGTACAACTTCAGCAGCCAACTCAACGATTTCAACATTATGTGGATTTTCTACAATATCTGCTTTCGTTGCTTCTAATCCCTTACCATCAGCCAGTTTAATAATTCCCTGCGCCTGCAACAATTGTAAAGCACGTGCTTCATTGGTCGTATCATTTGGTACTGCAATCTGCGCACCATCAGGTACATCGCTTACATCTGTATGTTTGGAAGAATAAATACCTAATGGTTCAAAGTGAATTTTGGCAGCCGCAACTAATTCATCATCACTATCACAGTTTTTAGAAACCCAATCTTCTAAATAAGGGGAATGTTGGAAATAGTTACAATCCAATTCACCATCGCGTAAAGCTGTATTTGGTTTTACATAGTCCGAAAATTCAACGATTTCAACATTGTATCCCAAGTCTTCCAAATCTGGTTTAATGTTTTCAATAATTTCCGCATGTGGCGTTACACTGGCTCCAATCTTGATCGTTTTATCATCTGATGATCCAGAAGATCCACATCCCACCAAACTTGCTGTTAAAGCTACTGCCGCAAATGTTTTCCATAATCTCTTCATACATAATCTCCTTCTTTTTAATGTGTTGTTTTCTTTACTAAAATATCACCGATCAGTTGTACTATGATTGTTAAAATGACAATCACGATCAAACTGACCCACATGATATCAAAATTGGATTGAGAATACCCATAGTTATAACAGAAAGCACCCAATCCTCCGCCTCCAATAGCACCTACAATAGCCGTTAAACCAATCATTGAAATAAAAGTAATGGTTGTTGCACGGATAATACTAGGTATACTTTCTCGTAAATAAACTTTAAAAATAATTTCTAATGGAGCAAGTCCCATCGATTCACTTGCCTCTACTAATCCTCTATCGGTTTCCGCAATTGCTTGTTCAACTTGTCGAGCAAAGAATGGTACAGTGCCGACAATCAAAGGAAAGTAGGTAGCCTTCAAACCAATTGAAGCGCCAGAAATAAATAAAGTCAACGGTGATAAAACCATGACCAGTATAATGAATGGTACAGCTCGAAATAAATCGATGATACGTCCTAATATCGTATTGAGAATACGATTCTCCAAAATGTCTCCAGGTCTGGTCACTACAAGAATGACACCAAACAAGATTCCAAAAATTGCTGAGATCGTACCGCTTACCAAGACCATCAGCAAGGTTTCTACGATTGCATCTCCAAAGACATCGATTCGATCTATTAAATTGGGCATGATCTGGATGAGAAAATCCATCATCACTTCATCACCTCCACACTCACTTTATTTTGACGACAAATCTCTAAAGCTTTTTCGATATTTTCAGCACTGCCGGTCAGTACACAAACCAATATGCCAAGAGGAACATCATGTACGATTTCTACATTGCCAAAGATGATGGAGCAATCCACATCATAATCTCTAGAAATCACAGAAATCAAAGCCTCTTTGGTATTTGTACTTTGATAACTCAATTTAACAAGTTTTTGATTCTTTTGAATCTGAACCAAAGGATGATCGGCATCCAATAAATCTTGAATTTTTCCAAGATTGTTTGTCGTATTGATAAAGTTTTTTGTGACAGGCATCTTAGGATGTGAAAAGACATCAACGATATTTCCTTCTTCTACCACTTTTCCATCTTCCATCACAGCCACTCTATCACATATATCTTTTACAACTGCCATTTCATGTGTAATCAAAATTACCGTTAAATTTAATTCTTTATTGATTCGTTTGATCAACTGTAAGATTTGTTGTGTTGTGTGTGGATCTAAAGCCGAAGTCGCCTCATCGCACAAAAGAACTTTTGGACGAGAAGCCAAGGCTCTGGCAATAGCTACTCGTTGTTTTTGTCCTCCACTTAATTGACTGGGATATGAATCTTTTCGATCTTGCAGTTCAATTAACTCTAATAAAGACATGACACGTTTTTTAATTTCCTCTTCTTTTAATCGCATATGACGTAGCGGAAAGGCAATATTTTCATATATCGTTCTAGAGCGCATCAAGTTAAAATGCTGAAAGATCATCCCCATCTGTTGACGTTTTTCGCGTAATTCCTTATCACTGAGTTTTAAAAGATCTTTCCCTTCAAAAATAACCGAACCGGATTCAGGTTTTTCTAATAAATTGATACAGCGAACGAGTGTCGATTTGCCAGCTCCCGAAAATCCGATGATTCCAAAAATTTCGCCATCTTGAATTTCCAGGCTTACATCTTTTACGGCATGAACATTTCCATTCTTGGTCAAAAAGGTCTTTGTAACATGTTCCAAACGTATCATTTTTTCACCCTTTCTTTCTATAAAAAAAGCTTTCATCCTACATAGGACGAAAGCTGAAACTTCGTGTTACCACCTATCTTCGCAAAATGATCACTCATTTTACCTCATCAAGTACAAACATACTCTATCACGATAACGGGTGAAACCGTCAAAGTCTAAATATCGACTTTGCAACTCCAAGACCATGTTCCTAACAGATTTCTTTATCCTCTTTCAGCAAAACAAGGACTCTCTTCTTAAAGAAAAACTGTAAGTACTCTTCTTTTCAACATCAATTTATGGGTAGATAATACCAATGTAATGAAAGAATGTCAAATGTTTTCTGAAAATTTTTCAAAAAACTGAAGTGTAAAAATAAATTTCAATTGATTCTAAACATACATTTTCTCCTATAATATTCTTGTCTTTGTTTGCTCGTCTCTAAAGGATAAAACATTTGCAAAACAAAAAATATTTAACCTTACATGACCACAATCTTATCCTTTCCAATATCTAAAATAATTCTACTAAAAAGGGAGATTGCCGACAACATTGGAAATGATCCTACTACTGTCGCCAAGGTAATTCACCTACATCAAAATGGTACAGCCAGATGTAAATATACTCATGACTGTACTATTTCTCCTACTTGTAAATCCAAAAAATCTTACTCTACGTGTAGACTGTAAATGCTACATCTCTTTCGCCTGCAAACGTTGTGACAGAGCTCCTAGTAGCTACAATGGGTATGATTCCTATTATTCCTATCACTATAACAAATACTGCTACCATCCAGAAGATCTCATGATAAATATTTTGATTCTCTAATGGATATAGCGCTTAATATAAATCTGTCAACTTTGAAAAACTTTTGGCATCAGAAATATAATAAATCCTCTTCTGAATCAAAAGCAGTCCACTTATGTGATTGCTCAGAACTATCAGGATTAAAAAACAAATAAAGCTAAAGAAAAGAACAAGCGAACAAAGAAGGATCATTAGAAACATGAGTGGAATTTAATCTAACAATACTCCTTTAAACATCACAGTTTAAGTACTCAAGATTTTCTTGATATGATATAAAGCTATTGTATCGCAAGATAAGAAATTAAAAAGGAGATTTTAAACCATATTAGATTCCCTACAAACATAATTTTTTGTATGAATAAATTCTATTTTTGAATTAGAATTTACTTTTACACCTTAGCATATAAAAGGATTCAGCATATCATCCATTCCGGATAAAACTGAATCCCATTTTTAATCATACGATGAATCAAAGGTCGACCTAAAGTCTGAAAATAATGTTCGATCGTTGGAACTTGTAATATCAAAAGATCAGCCAGTTTTCCTTTTTCAATCACACCTCTATCCTTTAATTCAAAACACGAAGCAGGTAGAGATGTCATCGATTCTAAAAGTGTTCTTTTGTCAACTTGGTACGTATTAAACAAATAGTAACAAAGCGGCTGAAACGAATAGACATAACTGTTTGGCAGGCCAAAACCACATGATAATAAAAACTTAGATGGTTTTTCATCTTCATATTGCATCTCTCTTTGAAGGATGGGCAATGGTGATTCTTTCTTTTGTATAAACACATCCTGGCTTAGATCTTTTCGCTGAATTTTAGGATCTTTTGTCAATAAAGTTAAGATTCCATTTTGCCGCATCGCAAAAAGAGCTGTATTATTTTCACGCAAATGATCACCTAGACGAACATGCGAAAATCCTTTAAAAGAAACATCGATAAAACCTGGAACTACGATTTCTCCAACCGCATCGATGACACGTGTTGCACTATCCAGCCATTTTACATAAGAACCAACACCAACATCTAGGATCTTATCATGATGTATCGCAATATAGGCATGAGAAAGAATGCGAAAATCTTTATCGCATGTATATAAATTTTCAATATTTTTAATTAGTAAAGTTGCTTTCATAATATGTATTTCTCATAGATATTATACCGATTTCAAGATAAAATGTATAGAGAGGTAAAGTATGTTTGGATTTCGAAAAAAGAAAAAAACACAGATTCTGGCCATTCATGGTTTTGGTAAAAAGCTGCATCGTGAATTTGATGCGATGAAAGACTATCTGGAAAAAAGAGATTGCCAAGTTCAACTCTTTGATATTTATGATCTTCATAATGAACAAGATACTGATGAAAAGAAATGGATGGAGCGTTGTGAAACAGAAGTTAAAAAACTATTAGAACAAGATAAAGAGATTATTCTTATCGGTTTTTCTATGGGTGGAGTCATAGCCAGTTATCTGGCAACGATCTATCCTGTCAAACAACTGATACTAATTGCCCCTGCATTTCAATATTTAGATATCCAGAAAGTGGCACAACACTCTTTAACTACAATCAAAAATCTTGGTAAGAAAAAATCAACCATTTCATTGCCAACTCGTACATTTATGCATATTGTTGATTTATATAAAGATTCCATTTTTCATGTGGATGTTCCAACATTACTGATACATGGAACTCATGATGAGATCATTCCTTTTGAAAGTTCCCAAAATATATACAAGAAAATGAAGAATTCATGTAAATTAATATTAATTGAAGGAGCTCATCATAAAATGCTTTATGATCATCAAGGCTATGAGACAATCTGTTTTCGTCTGATTTATGACATGATCCAAAATGAACTGTTTTAAAAAAGAACTGTCGATCGGCAGTTCTTATTTATGTTCATTCAACAATTTTAACTTCAAATCTAATAAATCTTTAGTTAGATCTACGTAATATTCCTGCGGATAAGCAAAACGCTTTATTTCTTCCCAAATCGTATCTAACTCTCTTTTCGAATATTCTCGTATGCCATCCAGACTAGGGCACTGATACACTACTTTTCCTCGTATAAAAATCGGTACCAAAAGTTCTCGTAATTCATATGTTCCACCTTGAATGACTTTATATTTCCAACGTGACATCGGATGATAAATCGTCAAATCTTTTTGATCATCCAATACTTCATTCTCTAAAGCCATTAAATCTGCCTGCGCCATTCCTGTATCTTTTTCATAGATACGATAAACCTTCTTTAATCCTGGATTAGTAACTTTCTCTACATTATCACTAATTTTTATTTTAGGTATCATTTTTCCATCTTTTTCAATAGCTACCAACTTATAAACACCGCCAAAAACTGGAGAGTTTTTAGAGCAAATTAAATTTTCACCTACACCAAAAGAATCAATTTTGGCTCCTTGTTGATGAATCAAAGACTCAATGACATACTCATCTAAAGAGTTACTCACTACAATGCCACAATCCTGCATGCCATGAGCATCCAATTCCTTACGCACTTGTTTTGACAAATATGCCATATCCCCTGAATCAATACGAACACCTTTTAAACGATATCCATTTGGTTCTAAATATTCTTTGGCAACTCGAATAGCGTTCTTGATTCCACTCTTTAATGTAGAATATGTATCAATCAACAAAGTACATTGATCTGGATACGTCTTGGCATAAAAAAGGAAGGCATCATATTCACTATCAAAACTTTGAATGAAGGAATGAGCCATTGTTCCTAGTACCGGCAATCCATATTCTTTACCCGCATATGTCGTTGCACTGCCAGCACAACCGGCAATATAAGCTGCTCTGGCTCCATAAATAGCCGCATCAAAATTATGAGCTCGTCTGGCTCCAAATTCCATAACCGCTCTGCCTTCAGATGCCTGCACGATTCGTCTAGCTTTGGTCGCAATCAAAGTCTGATGATTTAAAGCCAATAATAAAGCTGTTTCGACAAGCTGTGCTTCAATGATCGGTGCTTTAACACGCACCAAAGGTTCATGCGGAAAAACAGGAGTCCCTTCTGGAATCGCATAAATATCACCGGTAAAACGAACCTTAGAGAGATAATCCAAAAATTCTTCAGAAAACTGATGAAGAGAGCGAAGGTATTCAATATCATCTTTTTCAAAATGAAGATTTTTCACATATTCGATCACTTGTTCTAACCCACAAAACAAACACAATCCACCATTATCCGGATTATTTCTATAGAAGAGGTCAAAAACAACTTCCTGATCTTTGTTTTGATTAAAATAACATTGACTCATCGTCAATTCATAAAAGTCCATCACCAGACTCAAATTTCGTAATTCTTTCATAATTTCACTCCGTAATCTGACTTACGCACATAATGCCGTTACAAGCCATGTTTTCAATCGCAAATTCATTCCAAAAGTTTGCATCGTGAACAGATGGTATATCATATGTTTCCACACAATCAATTGGTAAGATAACACGATGCTCCTTTTTATCATGTTCATTTAACCATGCATTCAAACTCAACGCAAATTGAAGAATACAAAGATCTGTGCAACATCCCGTTATCACAATATCCCGATATTCATCTATAGTAGATAAAAATGATTGAAAATCTGGACACATAAAAGTATTTGTACTATTTTTGACAAAGCATTTTTTGGCATACGGCCTTAATGCATCAATGATCTTTGCCTCCGAAGTACCTTGTACACAATGAAGAGGATACGATTGAAATTCTCTAGCATCCGTACTATGTTGATCCAAAACAAAGATCGATGGACACTTTAAAATATGTAACAGATTTTCTATAGACGGTACAATGTTTTCTATTCTTTTGTCATGTAAGGCACCCTCTTGAATAAAACCACGAATCATATCCACCACAAATATGACAGGATCTTTCAAAGAAGATGCTTGCATCTCTAAAAAATTGTGTTTCTTTAGATTCGCCATGTATTTCACCCTTTTCATTTTTTTAAGTATATCACAAAAAAAGAAGTTCTATTCTTGAACTTCTTCGTTTTTTTCTTTTAATAAAGTTTCTAATTTTTCCTTAAATTCTGGATTTTGTTTGATATATTCTTTAGCGGCTTCTTTTCCCTGTCCAATCTTTTCTCCTTCAAAGCTGTACCAGGCACCACTTTTCTTTACAATATTGGCATCAACACATAAATCCAGCAACTCTGAAATATAAGATAAACCTTCCCCATAAATGATTTCTAACACCGCTTGTTTAAATGGAGGAGCTACCTTATTCTTAACAACTTTTACCCGTACCTTATTACCTACGATATCTGAGCCATTTTTGATCGCATCAGCCTTACGAATGTCAATACGAACCGAACTATAAAATTTTAGGGCACGTCCGCCAGGCGTAGTTTCCGGATTACCATATACGACACCAACTTTTTCGCGCAATTGGTTAATAAAAATGGCAGTACATTCGTTATGGTTCATAAGACCTGCTAATTTTCGCATTGCTTTTGACATCATTCGTGCCTGTGATCCTACTTGCAGATCTCCCATTTCTCCATCCAGTTCAGCTTGAGGAACCAATGCCGCAACACTATCGACAACTACAAGATCTACAGCACCACTTTCAATCAACATCAACATGATATTTAATCCTTGTTCACCTGAATCAGGCTGAGAAAGTATCAATTCATCAATATCGACACCTAAGTTACGGGCATATACTGGATCGATCGCATTTTCGGCATCGATAAAAGCCGCACGACCACCCATTTTTTGTACTTGTGCAATCGCATGTAAAGCTAATGTCGTCTTACCACTTGACTCCGGTCCAAAAATCTCAATAATACGCCCTTTTGGATAGCCACCGATTCCTAAAGCCTGGTCCAACAACAAACTTCCACTAGGAATGGGTTCCACATCCACAGCAGCGCGATCGCCTAGTTTCATGATAGATCCTTTGCCATATTCTTTTTCAATTTCATTTAGCACATCACTTAATAATTTATCTTTATTTTCTTCTTTTGGCATTTTTTACTCCTTTATGATTTCTTGTATAAGATTTTCAATCATTATTTCTACCGCTTGTTTTCTTACTTCATTGCGACTTTTGTTTTCTAAAAATAGTTTAAAATTTTTAACACCGTTTTTTGATGCGATGGAACAATACACAAGTCCAGCCGGCTTATCTTCCATGGCATCCGGACCTGCATTTCCAGTAAAAGAAACACAATAATCGCTATCAAGCATCGTTCTTGTTTTTTGAGCCATTTGATTGGCACATTCTTTAGATACAACACCATATTCTGAGATGATATGAGCATCCACACCAACGATTTTTTCTTTAACTTCAGTAAAATATGTAACTATACCGCCCTTTAATACTTTGCTGGCGCCAGGTATAGAAGCAACTTCGGCACTAAAAAGGCCAGCTGTTAAGCTTTCACATGAAGAAATCGTCCGCTTTTTTTCAGTACATAACTTGACTAGTTCTTTAGCACTCATCACATACTCTCCAATACATAATCTTTTAATTGTACAAAATAAACAAAACCACTCCACAAACTAACGATCGTGGCTGCCCAAAGCAAAATCTGATCTATCGGCAATCCCATATATACAAACGGCCAGTTTTTCAACAACAAAAAGACAATGGCAAACATCTGTAATACGGTCTTCAATTTTCCAAAGAAACCAGCACTAACCACTTTTCCATGTTGTGAAGCAAGCATACGAAGCCCATCCACCACAAGATCACGAGCTATCATCAATAAGACCGCAACAACGTTTGCCTGATGCGTATACACTAATAAAATGAGTAAAGTATTTACTAACATCTTATCTGCAATCGGATCTGCAAATTTACCAAATGAAGTAATCAAATGTTGTTTACGGGCAATTTGACCATCTAACATATCTGTAAAACTTGCTGCCGCAAAAACTATAAAAGCCAAAATATCACGCAATGCTAATCCATTTATTTGCGATATAACACAAAAATTCTGCGGTATAAGCAAATAAATCAATACTACAAGTGGAACCATGACAATTCGCAACATTGTCAGTTTATTCGGTAAATTCATAATTAGCCTCCTCTGTATCTTGGCTATCTTGATTCGTTGCCGTTTCATTACTTACTACGTCAACATAAATTGTTGCCGGCATACCTTGTGCCCAATACGTTGCATCAAAAGACACATTTTGATCAGCAATCGTAATTGTTGTTCCTTGAGCAACATAATTTCCAATTTCGATACTAATACGACAAGCTTCGTCTACTTCAATATCTTGTTCAAAAGTATCTGTATATACTTTATCCACATTTTCTTCATCCATTGGTACATCATCTTTATAAATCACTACCGTACTTTCTTCCGGCAATTCGATTTTCACAGTGAAACTTTTTGTCGTTTCTAAAACATTGGAAAGCTGGAACACATTGGTTGAAGCATCCAACACCTCAAATTGTAAAGCCTGACTCTCTTTTTCCTGCTGACGTTGTTTAGCTAAGCGATCTGTCTCCTCTTCTTTTTGGCGCAATTCCTCTTGTCGCTGGCTTTCTTGCTGGGCCAACTGATTCGCCGAACGAGCATCCAACCAGAAACTGATACCCATAGCTAAAACAATAAATACAACTCCTGCAATCAAAATCTTCTTTAAATTTTTACGATTGCGAAACTGCAAATTTCGCGATATGGCCGAAACCCGTTTTTGAAAACGACTATGTGATTGATGTCTTCTTTTGGAAACAGATGATCGATTAGGCATCTGCTGTACGATTTTTCTTTGTGCCTGACTTAATGCCATAGAGCGTTGACGTGCATAGTCATTGATATCTGCATCAACTTCCTGACTGATAACGCTCCAGTTTACACCAATCGCATCACAATAAGCATGAACAAAATACCGGACAAAAGAAAAGTCATCCGAGAAAACATCAAGATTATGTTCTTCAATGGCCTGAATATACTGTGGAGCCAGACGTGTCTGACTGGATACATATTCAATAGTTAGATGCAAATCCATTCGTCTTTGTCTAAGAATATGATAATAGGCCATCTATTCTCCCCCTTTTAGCCATTCCATTATATCAAAATGACTACTAAATTTCTTAGAAAATCCTATTTTTTTTCACTACTATTAAATGATTGGTAAAAAACGATCAATTCCTAGACTTTATCGAATAATACAAACCATCCATTTTACCTACACTTACAATATATAACGAGTTTAAAACTAAACATGCTTATACAATTTTATTTCAAAAATGAATGCCTAAAAACAGATAAAAAGCACTCAATGAGTGCTTTTTATCAAGTATCGAAAGGAATCGATATGAATAAATAATCTCACATACAATAAGGAAGGATGTAAGCATGTGAGTTGTTGAAATTGAGCCATATTCCAACTTTATCCGTCTTTATAGTACACCTGCTTTCATAAAATGTAAACCCTTTCATTCACAAAAATTCAATAAAAATCTCTTTTTTCACAACAATAAACTTATAATTTTTACCAATATAACTAAATTAATGAATGAAATGAAGAATTCCTATAATTAAAGAAATTAAAACCTTGGACTATACATTCTATGACCATATAAAAAGAATGCCTTTTCAGACATTCTTATTTATCCTTTAACTTTTTATCGATGGCTGCAGCCGCTCTTTTACCAGCTCCCATGGCATTGATAACCGTTGCGGCACCAGATACCGCATCACCACCGGCATAGATATTTTCACGGGATGTCAAACCATCTTCATTACAAATGATGCAACCTTTACGATTTACTTCTAAACCTTTTGTCGTATGACGGATCAATGGATTTGGACTTGTTCCAATGGCCATGATCATACAATCAATATCAATTGTAAAGTTCGAACCTTCAATCGGGATAGGTCTTCTTCTTCCACTGTCATCTGGTTCACCCAATTGCATACGGATACATTCGATCTGTTTACACCAGCCTTTATCATCGCCAATCACTCGAACCGGGTTGCATAAAAGATCAAAGATAATACCTTCTTCTTGTGCATGCTCCACTTCTTCTTTTCTGGCAGGAAGCTCTTCCATGCTTCGACGATAAACGATATGTACTTCAGAACCAAGTCTTCTTGCACAACGAGCCGCATCCATGGCCACATTTCCACCGCCTACGACAACACATTTAGTTGGATGCTGGACTGGTGTATCACTATCTTCCTGATAGGCTTTCATCAAATTGATACGTGTTAAAAATTCATTGGCAGAATACACACCAATCAAATTTTCTCCTGGCAATCCCATAAAATTTGGAAGTCCTGCACCAGAGCCGATAAATACCGCTTCGTATCCTTCATCCATGATCGAATCGATGGAATCGGAACGGCCAACGATAAAGTTAGTAATGATTTCTACACCGAGTTCTTTTAAATGACTGATTTCTTTTTGCACAATTTCTTTTGGCAAACGAAACTCAGGAATTCCATACATCAAAACGCCGCCAGCTACATGCAAGGCTTCAAAAATTGTTACTTGATAACCTAATTTAGCTAAATCACCAGCACATGTCAATCCGGCAGGACCTGCTCCTACCACAGCAACTTTATGACCATTGGATCGTGGTTTTTCAAAAGGTGTATCATTATGCTTTCTATGATAATCCGCTACAAAACGCTCTAATCGTCCAATCGCAACCGGCTCATTTTTGATACCGCGTACACAAACCTTTTCACATTGATTTTCTTGTGGACATACACGTCCGCAAATAGCTGGCAATGTACTTGTCAAAGAAATGATCTTATAAGCTTCTTCAAACTCTCCCTGTGCCACTTTTTCAATAAAATCCGGAATATGAATATTAACCGGACAACCACTTACACAAGGCTGATGTTTACAATGTAAGCAACGAGTAGCCTCTTCCATAGCCATTTGTGGTGTATATCCTAAAGCTACTTCATTAAAATTAGTGATACGTATAGCCGGATCTTGTACCGGCATTGCCACTTTGTCAGGACGCATGTTTGGCATATTATTCAACCTCCTTATTCAAAAGATGGCAAGCCTCATCTCTTTTATGAGCTTCAAAACTTTTATAAGCTGTATTTCGAGCCATAGCCTGATCAAAATCAACTAAATGACCATCAAAATCCGGTCCATCTACACAGGCAAATTTGATTTCATCTCCAACTTTTAGACGACAACCGCCACACATACCAGTTCCATCGATCATAACTGGATTCATGGATACAGTCGTTGGAATATTGTATTTTTTCGTTGTCAAAGAGACAAATTTCATCATGACAATAGGTCCAATGGCTACAACTTCATCAAATTTTTCACCAGCTGTGATCAAATCTTCCAATTTGTTGGTTACTAAACCTTTTTCACCAATAGAACCATCGTCACTCATCAAATAATACGAATCGCTGACTTGTTTAAATTCATCTTGTAAAATCACAAGATTTTTATTTCTAAAACCTACGATCGTTGTAACATTGGCTCCAGCTTCATGAAAAGCTTTTGCGGTCGGATAAGCAATCGCACATCCTACACCACCACCGATGATACAAACCTTTTTATTCCCATCGATTACACTTGGCTTTCCTAACGGCCCTGCAAAATCTTCCAAACAATCACCTTCGTTTAAAGCGTTTAAAAGAATCGTAGTTTCTCCAACCACTTGAAAGATGATCGTTACCGTTCCTTTTTTAGAATCACTGTTGGCAATCGTCAAAGGAAGACGTTCTCCTTGTTTACGCACTCGTAAAATAATAAACTGGCCGGCTTTAGCTCGTTTGGCAACGAAAGGTGCTTCAATCACCATTCGAGTTACTGTCGGATTCAAAGCTTCTTTTTTCAGTATTTTATACATAGCATTCCTCACCCGTTGAAAATTATATCATAATTTTTTGAAAACTTATTACATTTTCTTATTTCTGTTTATACACTTCGTTAAAATAAACCATAGGCAGAGTTTCTTCCAAGCCTGTATTATAATCTTTTTGCCCTATAAAGCTTAAGAAATCTTCATCTTTATTTGGATTTTCCAAACACTCTAGTAATAAGGTATTTACTTTAAAAGCTGTATCCATAGCTCTATCATATAAATCAAAGAAACTTTCTGTAGTTTTTATCGTTTCATCACATGGATGTACCCATTCTTTATGCATCAAATTGATCGTATCAAATGGATCCTCCGGCTGATTTGGAACAAAAAATCCAGAAATAGCACTTTCCGTATTGGTCCATGTTTCTAAAGTATGAAAGAATTGAAATTTTTTACCCGATGCATCATAAAATACTTTCTGCATGAAATTCCAATCGTTTATACTTTCTAAAATTTGATGTGCTTTTACATCAACACCATAGACAAGTCTTGCCGCTGGAACATAAATACGAGCGATAGCTCGCACTTGCTCTAAGGAAGCTTCCGTAATTTGATAAGCTTTAAAATCCTGAATCGTTTGTTCTCTTTTTACCTTTAGTATAATCGCATCGATCAAAGATTCAAATCGATGATGCCACCAGCTGCTTTGCATCGTATGACATCCAGTTCGATAATACACATAAGGATGAGCCGTAGAATCAAGAGACCAATGCATCAAATGCCCCATCAAATATGCCGTCATGTCTTTTTGTATCGTTTGATCTTTTTCTTTACGAATACTTTGAAGAGCACATTGATAAAATTCTCGAATATGTTGAGAATGAATTTGACTTCCCAGTTTTCTTAGTGATGTTTTTTGAAAAGCTCTTACTGGACTCAATCCATGAAAAAACAAAAAATCTGGACCATTGGCACCAATTTCAATCAACTGTTTTCTTGGTAAAAGCCATTCTTGTAAACTCTGATTGGCATCTTCTAAAAACTCATCGGCAAATAAAGTATGGGTTATGATATTAGGCATGTTCTTCCTCCTTGCTTCGATTTATCAATCCATGATAAACGACATATTCTGCATAAGTATCCATTCGACAATAATTACGAATATCTTCACGAATCTTTTTTTGTTCGTCAATGCCTGCTTGTTCAAAAGTACGATAGGCCTGCACTGCATTTAAACCATCATGTATCGCAAGCTGTTTGTAGGAAACTTCATCTGTAAAAACTGGCAATACGTTTTTTAAAGAATAATGACCGCGCATTCGATTATCATAATATATACCCGTTTCAAAAGGTTTGGATAGATCCATCATACGATCACAAACAGCTTGTAAACAATCGGCATATTCTGGAAACTGTTTTGCCAACTGCATCAACCGCAGCTTTTCAGCGCCTTCCATATTATAGACAAGAATGGTTCCCTTTGATGGAAGATCTGTAAGTAAAGATTCAATAAATTCTTTTCGACAATCATTAATACCAAAAAAATCTCTATGTTCTAATTCATTGTTTTTATTTTCGATATGTAAACTATATTGAAAACATAAAACGTCAAAAGGCTTCATATTCGGATATGGCGGAATTCCAAAAGTATCCCATTCAAAATCTAAATAGCTTATTGGATACTGTATCTTGTCAAGCCATTGTCCTAAAGCCATACGATCCATAAAGGAACCGTGTAGACTGGCCATATACTGCGCATACTGTAAACGATATCCTTCTAGTTTATCAATATCTATTTGATGGATATGTTGAATGCCCTGATTATATGCTTCCAGCTTATTTTGTGAAGTTGTCAAAAATAAGATGGAATCATCCGGCAGCGTGGAATCATCAAAACAAGAAGAATAATATGAGCAACGTCTACCAGCTGTACAATTTTTATTTCTTTCCATATGAATGTCTTTTTGTGATACGATTTGTTCTGTCTTATCAATACAAAGATCTAGATCCACTTGTAACGCATTTATACATTCATCTATATTTTTAGACGGGTTATTCCTTCGATTAAAAAAACAATCGGTTCTTGCCAAAAAAGAAGAAATATCCAATGCCTCTTTTCGAACATAATCCTTTTGTACATATACAACTTCATGGGATGTGATCAAAATTCCGGCTTTTTGTGCAATCAGCGCATTCAATTTCATACGAAATGCTTCATTTTCACGAGGAAAACAACTCAAATACGGATAAATCGCATGGTAGCCATCTTTCTGTTTGATTAAAACAGGAATATTGGTTCGACAATCTCGATATGAAAAGCGTGCAAATAAAATGACATCCGTATTTTCCATTTTCTTTAATGTCATTTCATTGGTATCTCCTATTTGTCCACTTACAGCATTCTTTAATCCAAGATAACTTTTCCATAATGTAGAAAATGGTTCGATCATATGGAAATATTGTTTAGGAAGATCAATTTTATGATAAATATTCCAGGCATACTTTTCACAACGAAGCGTATGCACGATATCACTGACATGAATCATAAGGCTCACCTGTTTCTAAACATGCGTGAATTTTCATTTTAAATTCTTCACGATAATTCTCTGGTTCTAAGATCTTTACTTTGCCATCAAAAGAAAATATCTGGCGATATAGCTCATAACGATCGGGACTTTTAAAGCTATAAATAGCACCATGGGATGTTTGTTTCTCTTTTTTCACATCAATGCCCCAGCCTTTATATTCTTCAAAGCGATCAATTTGATCGTCATGCACCCAAACTTTAACTCGCTTAAAATCATTTTTAATAATACCAAAACGACTGACAATAGACATCAACTGATATTGTGAATCCCATAAAAACGTTTGTTTGGTTTTAGAAAGAGAGCGCATGCGCTTTTCACTAAAACGATAGATGCGATATTCATTTCGCAGATGGGAAAAACCAACTAAATAATACGTGTTATGATAATGAATCACATCGTATGGATCTAGCGCAAAACATATAGGAGATTCATTCTTGGTCCCCTGATATTCCATTTGCAGCACACGATGTTCCATGATCGACTCTATCGCAAGATCCAACATTTTTTGAAGTGCATCGGATAACTTTTCGCCAGGACTTTCCAGATAGCGAATAGAAACCGATGATTTTTGATTAGTGGTATCCAATACCTTGTCCATGGCGGTACGAAAAGCAGGATAAAAAGAAACTTCTTGGTGTCCTTTCATAAAAGAAATGCCTTCTTCTAATGCGGCAATCTCTTCTTTTGTCAAATGTGTCACTGGCATAAGTTGATTTTCATCTAGCATATAGCCGCCATAAGGTCCTTTTTTTTCGATGATGTTAAAGCCAGCTGTTACTAATTCTTTTTTAAATTCACGGATATTTCTTGGATTTGTCTCCAACTCTTGGGCTAAAACACGACTGCTTACAGGATTTTTTGTGCCTCTAGCCTTTAATATCATCAACATGCGAATGGTCAAAGCACATCGGTTCATAACTCTCACTTCCAAACTGATTCAATTGTAACATGCCCGTCTCATAAAAAAAAACTCCTAAGAGTTTTTAATTTGATCTTTGCGTCCTATTCGCTTTCGAACATCTTCTCCTAAGAGTTGATAAATACAAGAACAAATAGGAATAAAAATGATCATTCCCAGAATTCCAGCCAGGCTTCCACCTAAAGTCACCGCAACGATTACATACATTGGCGGCAATCCCACGCTTCTTCCTACAACATTTGGATAAATAAAATTTCCTTCCACTTGTTGAATACATACAAATAAGATAAGAAAGTATATGGCACTCATCGGATTTTCAACAGCGATAAACAAAGAAGCTAATATCGCGCTCACCAAAGCTCCAAACATTGGTACATAAGCTCCGATGGCAACAATGATACCAGTAAGTAAAGCATATGGAATTTTAAAGATCGTACAGCCAAGAAATACTAGCGATCCTAAAATCAAACACTCACAACTTGTACCAGCTATATAACTTGTAAACGTCTTTTTAACAATAGAGCATACATGCATTGTTTTACCATAATAAGGATTTGGAATATATGCTTTTAATAAAGCTTTTAGTTCACGAACAAAAGTTTTTTTATTAAATAATAAAATAAACGAAAACATGATGGCGATACACGAGCTTGCGACAATGGAAAAAGTAGTTGTCAAAGCCGAATAAATGGAACCGACAATTCCATTCGCACCTCCAGAAAAGACCCAACCAAATAAGCCCGGCAGCATATCTGCCAATTTATCTATATCACTTAAAGAAGAGCGCATATCTAATAAAGGTTTATGTAATGACTCAATTGGTTTTGTGACATCTAGAAGCCATGCATATAAATGATTTAAAGCATTCGGCATTTGTTCAACAATGCTTTGAATAGAATCTAGTAATTGTGGACTAAGCAAAAAGACAAAGCCCAGAATTATCGAAAATACAAAAATAATTGCCAGAATATTCGCAATGGTTCTTGGTCCTGTCGTATCTTTAACATGAAACCATATCCCTGCATATTTCATAAGTCCATTAGAGACAATATTAAAAATAAAAGCCAGACCTGCTCCAAAAATAAAAGGATAACAGATTGCGATCAAACGCATTAAAAAATCATAGATCAGATTGGCATTCAATATAAGTAAAATCAAAACAGCTGTAAACAAAATCAACCGTTTTATCATTGATTCTAACGCTCTTTCATTTTGTTTCATTCGGTTCACCACCTTTAGATATTGTACTTCAAAATCATAAGCAACTCAAGAATTCATGTGATTTCTATCATTTTAATGTGATTTTCAAATCTTATAAAATATTTTGTTGTATGCCATCTTTTTACATCAAATTGAAACTTTCTTTATTTTTTTCATTTTTGCTTTACATTATGCACCCTCTCAACTAGAATAGTTCCATTAGAAATTGAGGTGATTATTCATGGACACAAAGTATATTTTTGTTACCGGTGGCGTTGTTTCCGGATTAGGAAAAGGAATCAGTGCTGCCAGTTTAGGACGTCTTTTAAAAGCACGCGGTTATAAAGTAACCAGCCAAAAATTAGACCCCTATATCAACGTTGATCCTGGTACCATGTCTCCCTTTCAACATGGAGAAGTTTTTGTGACGGATGATGGATTGGAAGCCGATCTTGATTTAGGTCACTATGAACGCTTTATTGATGAAAATCTACATTCTTACTCCAATCTAACTACTGGAAAAGTATATTGGAATGTATTGAATAAAGAGCGTGATGGTAAATATTTAGGCCAAACAGTTCAAGTCATTCCCCATATTACCGATGAAATCAAAAACTTTATCATTCAAGCAGGACGTCACGCCCAAGCTGATTTTGTGATCACAGAAATCGGTGGTACAACCGGCGATATTGAAAGTCAGCCTTTTTTAGAGTCTATCCGTCAGGTGGCTTTAGATGCCGGAAGGCAAAACTGCATATTTATCCATGTAACTTATATTCCTTATATCTCCGGAAGCAAAGAATATAAATCTAAACCAACCCAACATTCTGTAAAAGAACTTCGTTCTTATGGAATAACACCCGATATCATCATTGCCCGCTGTGATGAAAAAATTCCCCAGAGCGTAACAGATAAAATCTCCTTATTTTGTAACGTACCTAAAGAATGTGTGATTGAAAATACGACATTAGATTCTTTATATGAAGTTCCATTAATGTTGGAAGATCAAAATCTAGCAGATATCATCTGTCAAAAAGTCGGTTTAGAAATTCGAAAACCAGATTTAGAAGACTGGAAAACCATGGTACAGATGATCAAAGAAGCCAAAAAACCAGTTCGTATTGCCTTAGTCGGTAAATATGTAGCCTTGCACGATGCCTATTTAAGTGTAAGTGAAGCCTTATATCACGCCGGCTTTAAATGTGGAGCCAATGTCGATATCGAATGGATCGACTCTGAAAAAATTGAAGGCAGTAATCTAGATGATGTCTTTAAAGATATCGACGGTATTATCTTGCCAGGTGGTTTTGGTGATCGTGGTATTGAAGGTATGATCGATGTCGCATGGTATGCTTATCAAAATAATATTCCTTACCTGGGCATTTGTTTAGGTATGCAGATCATGGCCATTGCCTTTGCTCGTCATGCATTAGGCTTAAGCGACGCCAATTCCTATGAATTTGATCCTCTTAGCCAAAATACCATCATCGATTTTATGGAAGATCAAAACAGCGAAATGCGAAAAGGCGGTACGATGCGTTTAGGAAGTTATCCATGCGCAGTACGACCACAAACACTATTAAATCGCTTATACAAACAAGAAATGATCGATGAAAGACATCGCCATCGTTTTGAATTCAATAACTATTATCGCAGTGACTTTGAACAAAACGGAATGTTGATTTCTGGAACCAGCCCCGATAAGCAATTGGTAGAAGCTATTGAATCTGCAAACCATCCTTTTTACATCGGCGTACAATTCCATCCGGAATTCAAATCACGACCAAATCGAGCACATCCACTCTTTATCGGTTTGATCGAAGCCAGTTTGAAAAGGCGAAATGATGAAAAGCAGTTTTAATCCCTGTAAATTATTGGTAAAATAACAGTAACTTAATGGAGGAACTTGTATGAAGATTGTTGACGAATTTTTTGGATGTGATGTATTTGGGCCTGCTGCCATGCAGCGCTATTTACCACATGCGATTTATAAACAGATGATCGATGTCATGGAATACGGCAAAGAACTACCTAAAGAAATTGCCGATACTGTTGCCAATGCCATGAAAGATTGGGCTATGGATAAAGGAGCCACGCATTATACACATTGGTTTCAACCTATGACTGGTATCACGGCCGAAAAACACGATGCCTTTATCAATCCAACCGGCCCAAACTCTGTCATCAGCGATTTTCGCGGAAAAGAACTGATCAAAGGCGAACCAGATGCTTCCAGTTTTCCTAGCGGTGGACTTCGTGCCACTTTTGAAGCACGTGGCTATACCGCATGGGATCCTACCAGCTTTGCCTTTGTCAAAGAAAAGACATTGTATATTCCAACATTATTTTGCAGCTATGATGGCTCTTCTTTAGATAAAAAAACACCCCTTTTAAGAAGTATTGATGCCTTGGATAAAGCAGCTGTTCGTCTTTTGAATCTCATGGGATATCATACTAAAAAAATCACCATCACCGTTGGTCCTGAACAAGAATATTTTTTGATCGACGAAAAGCTTTTTAAACAACGTTTGGATCTGATGGTCACAGGACGCACTCTTTTTGGTGCTCCTCCTGTTAAAGGACAAGAATTAGACGATCATTACTTTGGAAATATTGACGAAAGAGTCAAAGCATATATGGAAGAAGTAGATCAGGAACTTTGGAAACTTGGTGTTTTTGCCAAAACGGAACATAAAGAAGTTGCACCATGCCAATTTGAACTAGCCCCTGTTTTCAGTTCGGTTAACAGCGCTAATGATCAAAATCAAATCACCATGGATGTTTTAAAACGTGTAGCCCATCATCACGGATTTGTCTGCTTGCTTCATGAAAAACCATTTGAAGGCGTTAATGGTTCTGGAAAGCACAACAACTGGTCTTTTAGCACCGACCAACATGAAAATCTTTTAGAACCCGGTGACAATCCAAAAGATAACATTCGTTTTCTGACCATTTTGGCAGCTATCATAAAAGGTGTTAATGAATACCAGGATCTGCTTCGTCTTTCAGTAGCAAGTGCTGGAAACGATCATCGATTAGGCGCCAATGAAGCGCCGCCTGCCATCATTTCTATTTATTTAGGAGATGAACTAACGGCAATTTTAGAAGCAATCGAACAAGGAAAAGAATATGTTGAAAATACGAATCGCAAACTGGAATTAGGCGTTAGCGCCCTGCCGCCGATTTCAAAAGATTCTACAGACCGCAATCGTACTTCACCTTTTGCGTTTACCGGAAATAAATTTGAGTTCCGTATGTTAGGATCGGCTTTAAACATTTCTTGCCCAAATACGATCTTAAATACGATCGTTGCCGAAGAATTAACACAATTTGCCGATGAATTGGAAAACTATCCTCCAGAACAAAGAACAAAACATGTGATTTCCATGATCCAGACAACACTAAAAGAACATAAACGTATTCTGTTCTCTGGAAATGGATATAGTGAAGAATGGCGTCAAGAAGCCAAAAAACGCGGCTTACAAGAATTAAAAACTACAGCAGATGCCTTACCACATTATACAGACCCAAAAAATCTGGCCATGTTTGAAAAACATAAAGTCTATTCTGCCAATGAATTACATGCTCGTGAAAACATCTTACTGGAAAACTATTATCAAGTGATTTTAATTGAAGGCAAAACAATGGCTTATATGTTGCGAAAACAAATCTTGCCGGCAGTCTTTGAATACGAAGCAAAACTGGCAACGATCATACAAACTAAAAAAGCCAGTGGTATCAATTCTCCACTGGAAGAAAAGATCCTTCTCAACATCAATGAACCATTAGAGTTTGTATCCAATCATTTGGAAACTTTAGAAACTTTGATTGAAAAAGTACCTGCCATCGAAAAAGAAAAAGCTATTTATGCAGCTAATGAGTTACTGCCACTTATGGAAGCTATTCGCGGTTTAACCGATTCAATTGAACAAAACATTCCTAAAGATTTCTGGCCTTTACCAGATTACAATGATCTTCTTTTTAAATCCGTACAATAAAAGGGGTTGGCCTCAAGCCAATCCCTTTTTATAACTGTAGAATTTTAGATGAACAAGCCTCCATAGAAAGAATACCATTTAAATCCAAATCGTGTTGTGTCAATAAATCAACTGTCTTACCACAATACGATATTGAAATGTCCACAGGCTGATCGTTCATATTGATGCAAATCCAAAGTGTTTCATGATCACTTTTCATCTGATAAATACAAGAAGTATTTGTCAGATAAATTTGCTCATAGTTACATTGAGACAATGCCTCATGATCCTTTTTGATCTGTATCAATTTCTGGATATGATCCGTTAAATAATTCCACTCCATCTTTGAAAGAGCTGGTCTTAATTCCGTATCATTCCAGTTTTTACATCCTTCAATTCCCCATTCACTTCCATAGTAAAGACATGGTATACCTGGCATAGTAAAAAGCATCGTATATATAAGTGGAAGGTGTTCTTTATGTTCAAGTTGCGATGCGATACGGTTTACATCGTGATTATCCACAAAGTTCAGTAAGTGTTTTCCACGATATAGACACCAGTTGTCTTTTCCAAACTGACGATGAAAAGAATGAAGAATTTCAAACAAATTAGCACTGTTAAAACTAGAATACAACCCCTTATAACATTCGTAATTTGTACAACTATCTAACATTTCATCATTGACCCATTGATTATAATCGCCATGAAGTGTTTCTCCCAACAAGAAAAAATCAGGATCCATTTCTTTACAAGCTCTGTGCAATGTTTTTAAAAACTCACGATCTAAACAATAGGCAACATCTAGTCGTAAACCATCAATAGAAAATTCATTTTTCCAATAAGAAACGACCTCTAAAATATACTGCACAACTTCTGTATTTTGCAGGTTTAATTTCACAAGATTATTGTTGCCTTCCCAATTTTGATAACTCAAATGATCATCATAGTTGTTGTTATCCCAAAAATTGATATAAAACCAATCTTTATATGGAGAGTTTTCACGATGATTCAATACATCCTGAAACGCAAAAAAGCCTCTGCCCACATGATTAAAAACGCCATCTAACAAGATCCTGAATCCTTGATCATGTAATTGTTGACAAACGAGTGCAAAATCTTCATTGGAGCCTAGACGACAATCGATTTTTTTATAATCAATCGTATCATAACCGTGTGTATGACTTTCAAATACCGGATTCAGTAAAATACAATCAACACCTAATTTTTTTAAATGCGGTATCCATTCTTGTATACGCAAGATTCGACTTTCTAATTTAAAATCATTTTCAAAAGGACAGCCAAAGGCTCCTAACGGATAAATTTGATAAAATACACTTTCATCAGTCCACATATCTCTTCTCCTATTTCTGTAACAATATCATTAAATACGATACAGCTGTTTTCTTATCAATTTTTTGTTCCTTTAAAAAACTATTCTCTAACACCAATAAAATCGTATTGCAGTAATGTTCTGCCCACAACCGATTTGGCAGACCCTGATGATCTGAAAAATCAATTGTATCCATGATCTCAAGAATTTGTATTTTTACATATTGTCGAAAGCTTGTACATAATTCACCTTCCAAAGGATTGTGTATCAATACACTATACAATCGCTCTTGACGCTCTTCAAAAAAATCATAAATACGACCAAATACTTCGTAAATACGATGTTCTGGTGCTAAGTCCTTAAGATCGTACAAACGAACTTTTGATTTTAAAAGATCCCAACAATATTCTAAAAGATCGTACTTATCTTCAAAATAATTATAAAAAGTTGCTCTTGGATAGTTGCTTAAAGAACAGATTTCAGAAACCATGATCGTTTCAAAACTTTTCATCTCTAATAATTTAAACATCGTACTTGAAAATGCAGAAAGTGTACGCACCGCAAAACGATTTCTTTTTTCTAAATTGTATCGCATAATTATTTTTCCTTATGTATATATTTTTACACGTGTCTAAATACAGAAACATTATATCTTGAATTAAATTTTACCGCAATATAAAAAAATGAATTTTAATTCATACTTTTTCAAAATTTCATCGTATTTAATAATAGGCAGCTTAGTTCTAAAAAAAACAAATACACAGTTACTACAAACTCAAGATTCATTTTCATCGTTCTATAGAAAGGATGTGGTCTTCTTGTCAATGAATCCCTATGATCTCTGTTTAAA
>CABVDD010000012.1 GCA_902497095.1 uncultured Faecalicoccus sp. | reverse complement strand
CTTGGAGAAGTACTCAAGTGGTTGAAGAGGTGCCCCTGCTAAGGGTATAGGTCGGGAAACTGGCGCGAGAGTTCAAATCTCTCCTTCTCCGCCATTTTATTTAAATATTAACTTTTGGTCCAGTGGTGTAGTGGTTAACATGCCTCCCTGTCACGGAGGAGATCGTGGGTTCGAGTCCCATCTGGACCGCCATTTCTTTTTATGCAGGTGTAGTTCAATGGTAGAACTTCAGCCTTCCAAGCTGACTACGTGAGTTCGATTCTCATCACCTGCTCCATTAAGATTTTGACGAACTTCTTAGAAGTTCGTTTTTTTTTATTTCCATATTTGATTACAAGTCTGGTAATTCAAAGATGAGTTCAAATTATGAAAACGATATTTGAATTTCTTGAGTCAAATCTTTACAATTGAGTCATGATTATTAATGTTAGTGGTAGAACAGATATTGTGGCATTTTATACTTCATGGTTTTTAAATCGTATGAAAGAAGGATATTTTCTTGTAAGGAATCCATTTGATCCACATTTTGTTTCACGTATCAATATAGAGAATGTTGATTTGATTGTTTTTTGTACAAAGAATCCACTTCCGATTTTAGATTTTTTGGATTCTATAAAAAAAACATATCTTTTTCAAGTGACATTTACACCTTACCACAAGGATATCGAACCCTATGTACCTGATAAAAGACAAATTCTTCATGCTATTCGTAAAATTTCTGAAATCTCTAAAGAACATAAACCAGTTGTTCGTTATGATCCAATTTTACTGAACGAAAGATATGATGTACGGTATCACATAAGAGCCTTTGAAAAGATGTGTAAGGAATTAGAAGGGTATGTAAAACAAATCATAGTGTCTTTTGTCGATGTTTATAAAAATGTTAAAAAACATCAAGCAGAACTACAGATCAAAAAGTTTACAGAAGAAGATTACAAGGTAATAGGAGTATCCTTTTCACAAATCGCAAAGGATCATGGTATGAGTGTACAAACTTGTTTTGAAAACCGAGATCTTTGTGAATATGGTTTTCGTAAAGATGTCTGCTTATCTGTAGAAGAAGCTTTCTTGATTACAGGTAAAAAGTTTAAAAAGTGGAAAGCAAGAAATTGCGGCTGTGTAGAAATGGTGGATATAGGGCAGTACAATACTTGTCGTCATTATTGTAAATATTGTTATGCCAATTTTGATGAAAAAAGAATAGAAAGCAACTATCAACATCATGATCCAAATAGTCCTTTGTTGATTGGACATTTACAACCACAAGATTTAATTCGTTTACGTAAGGGATGATTTTATACCTTTTGATCAAAAAGTAAAAATTATTCTTTACAATCGCCATTAAATTGGGTACAATAGACAAGCACATGGAAATGGTTTCCATTGTAATTAATTTATGGCGGTTGTGGTGAAGTGGTTAACACAGCGGATTGTGGCTCCGTCATTCGCGCGTTCGAATCGCGTCAGCCGCCCCATATGACTTGTAAGCCTTTGTTTAAAGGCTTTTTTTATTTTGTAAGTAGACATATTATTTTGATGTATTGTATGAAATTGAAATAAATATAAAAATTTTTATAGTTTTTTGATTTTTTTTCGTAATTAAATATATGAAGATAAAAGAATTAGAAGTAAATTTAAGACCCAGAGAAAAAGCTCTGAATTATGGTTTGGAATCTCTAAGTGATCTTGAGATTTTAGCATTGCTAATACAAAGTGGAAGTAAAAAAAGAAGCGTGTTTGATTTGGCAAAAGATGTAATGTGCAAATGCAATAATTTGGAAAAGCTGTTTGATTTAAGAGTGGAGGATTTAATGGAAATAAAAGGAATCAAACAAGTAAAGGCTTTGCAGATCTTAACAGGTATCGAACTTTGTAAACGAGCTTTAAAAAAGAAAAATTATGGTGCTTCTATTCTGGAGCCAAAAGATCTAGCTGCTTGGTTTCAAATGGAAATCGGTCTTAAAACGCAAGAGCATTTTGTAGCTGTTTATTTAAATGCTAAGGGAAGGATCATCACACATAAGATTTTATATGTTGGAACGTTAACAGAAAGTTGTGTGCATCCACGAGATATTTTTCATGATGCTTTTATGTATAAAGCACATTCATTGATCATGGTACATAATCATCCTAGTGGAGATACAACTCCTAGTCCACAGGATATAGATTTCACAAAGCGTGTATCTGAAATTGCGCTTTTATCGGGAATACAGCTTTTAGATCATGTGATCGTTGGAAAGAAAGAATGGTTCTCTTTTAAACAACATCAATATCTCGATTGAATGATTGTTGGATTCCTATTATAATGTAAGATAGCTTGGGGGAACGCCATGAAACGATTTACACGTTTACAACGCATTTTACTGATTGCCAATGTTGTATTGTTAGTGATTGGATGCGCAATGTTAGGATTAAGACAAAATGCTTTATCGAATATGGGATATAGTGCATGGACTTATATTAAATACGGATTGGTTGATTATCCGTTAACTTCTTTGACAAATGTATTCAGTGATTTGTCAAATCTTTGGCATGTATATGAAGATAACCAGTATTTAAATGAAGAACTGGCCATGCAGAAGAGCTATAAAACTTTATATGAGGAAGAACGCAATCGAAATAAGGAACTGGAAGAATTGGCTGAATTGAATGGTTCTTTAAAAGATGCCACGCAAATAACAGCACATGTTTTACAAAGAGATACGCAGGCATGGGATCAGACAGTAACTATTTCTGCTGGTTCTTCACAGGGTGTAGAGGAAAATATGATTGTCTGTACGTCCGAAGGAGCTGTAGGACTTATAGAAGAAGTGCAAAGTGCTACTTCTACTGTACGTCTTTTAACAAGCGAAGATTTAATCAATGATATTGCCATCAGTATTGCTTTAGAAGATGGAACGACCATTGAAGGTGTCTTGGAGCGATATGATACGAGTCATAGAGCTTATCGTGTATCTTTATTTGATAATGAAGCCACTGTTACACAAGGGCAGGAGGTTTCTACTTCTGGAAGAGGCGGAAATTATCCCAGTGGTATTTATCTAGGTCAAGTTAGTGATATGGAAACCAATGATGATGCGATTATTTCAACAATTTATGTAAAACCAGTTTCCAATATCAGCAGCTTTAATTACGTTACCGTAATAGGAAGTGGGCGGGTAGAATGAAAATACGAAACAGTTTGATCTTTCTTCTACTTTGTCTTTTGGTCGATGATTTTTTGGCTTTTATCTTACCATCGGATCCAACTTTTACACATTTGAGTTTTATCAGTCAACTTGGATTTATGGCTTTGATGTTATTGGTGGTATCCCAACCATGGATTACCCGAATCTTGTTGTCTTTTCTATGTGGGATCGTAACTGATTTTTTCTTTACACAAGGTTTTCCGCTACATACGATTCTCTATACAATTTTTGGATATCTATGTGGTCTTTTTTATCCCTGGATCAAAGATCGTGTTTTGTACAGAACCTTATTGGTATTTTTGCTTATGATCTTACAAGATGTTATTCCTTTTATTTTCTTTTCATGGACAGATGTCATAACAGTTCCTTTTAAAGAATGGTTTTATACCTTTGGATTATTTTCCTGGATCGTGAATGGAATTCTTTTATTGGGATTGGAATATGTTTTAGGTGTTATGGATCGATATTTTACGATACGTCAAAATCGAATATTGAAAATGGAACGATCTCGATATAAGAAATTACGCTTTATGAGGAAATGAGTGTACTCATTTCTTTTTTTTTTCGTTGTGGTACAATTAATTTTGGAATGGTGATGTTATGAAAAAATTACTTTTATTAGATGGAAATTCAATGTTGTTTCGTGCATATTATGCTACGTTATATTCCCATAGAATGTCTACTTCCAATGGGATTCCCACCAATGCGATCTTTGGCTTTATCATGATGCTTAATAAAGCGATTGAAACAATAGAGCCAGATGGTATCTTAGTCGCATGGGATGCTGGTAAAAAAACATTTCGACATGATAAATATGAAGCTTATAAAGGGACGCGTAAACCGGTCGATGAAGAATTGATCGTTCAATTTCCTATTGTTCGTGAATTTCTAGATACTGCTGGTATTTGTCGCTATGAAATTGAAGGATATGAAGCAGATGATATTATCGGTTCTATGGCAAAGAGCCATCCCGAAGTACAAACAACCATCCTGACAAGTGATAGAGATTTATTGCAGTTGGTAGATGATTCGACAAGCGTTCTTTTGATGAAAAAGGGTATAACGGATATGGAGCTGATGGATGTAGCAAACTTTGAGGAAAAGTATGGATTACAACCGCTTCAGATCATTGATTTAAAAGGATTGATGGGGGATTCCAGTGATAATATACCAGGAGTAGCTGGTGTAGGAGAGAAAACAGCTACTAAATTATTGCAGCAATATTCGAGTGTAGAAAATGTGTATGCTCATATTGATGAGATCAAAGGAAAACTCAAGGAAAAGCTGGAAAAAGATAAAGACAATGCGTTTATGTCAAAAGATCTTGCGACTATTTTTACCCAGGTACCACTTCCTTTTGAAATAGATCAGGTTGCTTTTAAAGGCTTTAAAGATTCTGTAAATGACTTTTATCAAAAGTATGAGATGCGCTCTTTGATGAATACGGAAACTGTAGTTTCAAAAAGTGTATGGCCGATCAAAAATGTTTCATCTATTGATTTGGATGAACAAGACTTATTATTGATACCAGTTTGTTCGAAAGAAAGTTTCTTGTTGCAAAAACTTTATGGTTTTATGATTCCGTATAAGCAACAAATCCTTTATCTTCAAGTGGAAGATGCTTTGGACGATGCAGGCTTTAAAAAGCTTTTAAAGCGTAAAGATTTGCATACATGGGATGCCAAAGAAACGAATCATCTGTTGGATCGTTACGGCTTTATGACCGTGAATTTTAAAGAAGACTTGCATATCGCATGTTTCTTATTACATTCGCAAGCCACAGATTTGGATGCTTTGGTATCGGCTTTGCACATTACTTTACCAGAAAGCTTTCATGATCTGTCCAAAAAACAAAAGAGTGTTGAAGCTTATGCCAAACAAAGAATGGTTCCTGTAATGCAAGTATTTACAGAAGAATTGGCTAAAAAAGAAAAGTCAATTTTAGAAAAGTTACAAGAAGATAATTTAATGGATCTTTATGAAAATATTGAAAAACTGCTGATTCCGATTTTGTATCAAATGGAAAATGAAGGTATCGATATTGATGAAAATACCTTGGATGAAATAGGACAGGCAACTTCATTGAAGATGAAAGAACTATCCAATGAGATCTATGGGTATGCAGATAAGATCTTTAATATCAATTCACCAAAACAACTGGCAGCTGTCTTGTATGATGATTTAGGTTTAAAAGGCGGAGGACGTAAGCGAAGTACTAGCGCAGAAGTGTTAGAAAAACTACGTGGCGTTCATCCAATTATTGAAAGTTTATTGGAATATCGTAAATTTTCAAAAATCATGTCTACGTATATTGAAGGTTTGAAAAAACATATTCAGCCGGATCGTAAGATCCATACGACATTTAATCAAACGATGACACAAACAGGAAGGCTTTCAAGCAGCGATCCCAATTTACAAAACATCAGCGTGCGTGATGAAGAAGGAAGAGAGATTCGTAAAGCTTTTGTGGCAAAAGAAGGACATGTGTTATTGTCTGCGGATTATTCGCAAATTGAACTGAGAATGTTAGCACATATGGCTAATGAAACACATATGATCCAGGCATTTAAAGAAGGAATAGATATTCACAACAAGACGGCCACTTTGATTTTCCATTGTCCAAGTGATGAAGTGGATAGTTCAATGCGACGTATTGCCAAAACCGTTAATTTTGGTATTGTATATGGTCAAACGGCATTTGGCCTTTCGACACAGTTAAAGATATCAAGAAAAGAAGCTACGGATTTTATGGATTCTTATTTCGCTAGTTATCCAAATATTCATCAGTTTATGAATTCTTTGATCGAACAATGTAAAGAAAAAGGATATGTCGAAACTTTATTTCATCGTCGTCGTATGATACCGGAAATCAATGATAAAAACTTTATGACAAGAGAGTTTGGAAAAAGAGCTGCTATGAACGCACCAATTCAAGGAAGTGCTGCGGATTTGATCAAAATCGCTATGATTCGTGTTAATGCAGCTATGAAACAAGCAAATGTAAAATCAAAACTTCTATTACAGATCCATGACGAATTGATTTTTGAAGTGCCTGATGAAGAATTAGAAATCATGAAAAAGCTGGTACAAGAAGCTATGGAAAATGCTATGGAGTTAAGAGTTCCTTTAAAAGCCAGTATTCAATCTGGAAAAACGTGGTATGAGGCGAAATAAATGCCAGAAGCACCAGAAGTACAGACTGTGATTTCTACTTTGGAATCACAAATTCAAGATTTACAAATCAAAGAAGTACAGGTCATTTATCCTAAAATCGTTGATAATGTGACATCAGATACTTTTATACAGCAGCTAACAGGTCAACATTTCCGAAAATTTCTTCGTTGGGGGAAATACCTTTTGTTTGTTTTGGATGATTATGATCTGGTGGTACATTTACGAATGGAAGGTAAATTTTATTTGATGGATCATCCTTTGTGTGATAAACATGTTCATATTCGCTTTCATTTAAGTGATGGAAGATGGATGTGTTATCATGATACACGTAAGTTTGGTCGCATGCAGTTGTATTTACATCAAGAAGATCCATTTTGTCATCCTTGTTTTGAAAAACTGGGATTTGATGTTTTGGATCCACGATTTGATGGAAAGTATTTGTATCAGAAGATCCATCCATTGAAAAAGAATTTAAAATCTTGTTTGCTAGATCAAAGCATTATAGCCGGTATAGGTAACATTTATGCAGACGAGATTTGTTTTTCCTGCGGTTTGGATCCACGATCAAGAAGCGCTAAGATATCCAAAAAAGATTGCGAGAATATAGCATTTCATACAAAGAGAATTATAAAAGGTGCCATGAAAGCCGGTGGCACCACCATCCGCAGTTATACATCCAGTCTGGGTGTTACTGGATTATTTCAGTTAAAGTTAAAAGTTCATGCGCAAGCAGGTAAGCCTTGTCCAAACTGTCAGACAACCATACGAAAAATCACAGTATCGCAAAGGGGGACGTATTTATGCCCAAAATGTCAAAAAAGAAAATAATTGCCATAACAGGAAGCATGGGTTCTGGAAAATCTATGGTTTCTTCGATGTTACGAAAAAATTATCCGGTATTGGATCTAGATCAGGTCAACCGAGGTTTGATTGAAAAAGGAAGCAAAGGATATAAGCAATTATTAAAAGAGATCCATGTTGATCTAGATGAGAAAAAAAATATTGATAAGCAGGCATTTGCCCAGAAAATGTTTAGTGATAAAGCATATAAACAAAAAGTAGAGTCGATCTTACATCCTTTGATTTTAGAAAGTATGGAAGAATGGATCGATAAGCAGGAAAGTGTTCTTGTGTTTGTAGAAGTTCCATTGTTGTTTGAAGCGCATATGGAAGATTTATTTGATGAGATCTGGTGCATTGTCTGTGATGAAGAAGTGGCTTTGGAAAGATTGGAAGCCAAGCGAAATATATCAAGACAGAAAGCAAAAGCTCGTTTGTCTTGCCAGTATTCTCCCGTTATTAAAATGCAACAAAGCGATGTTGTTATATACAATAATGGGACTTTGTCACAATTACAAAAACAAGTACAACTTCATTTAGAAAGGAGTCTTGCATGAGTCAGGAATCATGTCGTATTCAAATGTTGTTTTCTGTCTCAAATGAGCAACGAGATTCCTTATGTCTGTTATATGGGCCTTTGATTGGAAAAGAAGCCCAATGTCTGTATGATATTTTTGTCAGTCTATCTCAAAAAAATCAAATGTATGAACTAAAATTTGTGCAGGCCATGGCGCATTTGAGTCCTACCAGATTTGAATATGCCAGAAAGCAGTTGGAACAATACAATCTATTACAGACATATCGCGAGACGATAAAAGCTGAATATTTATTTATTGTACAACCGCCTAAAGAACCGCAGCTTTTTTTAAAACATGACATCTATTCAAGAATTTTTCTGGAAAAAGAGGGATCATCGCAATTGGATCGAATGAAAATTTTCTTTTCTAAAGAATCAATGCGTTCAAAAACTATGGTAAATATCAGTGAGCCGTTGGACGTATCCATTTTAGAGCACTGGACTTCAAAAAAAGAGCAGGCCTTGGATAAGACACAAGTGCATATGCCTTCAAATACATTGTATCCTTTTGACTTCAATTTGTTATTTAAAGGTATGGAACGAGTGATACCACAGCGTCTTCGTACGAAGCAGAATTTAGAGCGTATTTATGATTTAGCACGAATTTTTGGGATCGATGAAAAAAGTATGCGTCGATATTTGTCTTTAAGCATTGATCCGCAAAAGACAAAAATTGATTTTGAAACACTTCGAAACAAAGTGTTAGCTGCACAAGATCTGCACACTCATTCACAGGATCCTTATACGCTTTCTCCGGTAGCTTATTTGCAGCGAAAACAAAATGGGATGCCAGTTGCCAGAGCAGATAAACTTTTATTGGAAAAATTAATGGTGGATTATCATTTACCATCCGAAGTCATCAATGTTTTGATCGATTATGCATTAAAGATGACGGATCAAAAGTTTACTCGTTCTTTTGTTGAAAAAGTAGCCAGTTCTTGGGCTCGTTTAAAAATTGATACAAAGGAAAAGGCGTTAGAACAGACAATAAGTTATAAAAACACAAAAGTAGAAGATGTACCAAATTGGTATGCGGATACGAAACAGACAGAGGCGGATGAAAATTTAAAACAGGAAATTGCTCGTATTCAAGAAGAGCTAAGAAAGGAGAAACATGGAGAAAATCAAAGTTGAAAGTAAAGTGGATGATTCTTTGTTAGAGCCTTTGATAAAAGATGGTCGCATTAAACATTTTTTAAAAGAACATCAAAAAGATCTTCACTTTTTAAAAACACATGCTTCTGATTTTTTCATGTGGCAAGAAACACTGGATAAATGTCGTGATTGTCAAGGCTTATTTCAGTGCAATCAACCTTTACAGGGAAAAGTAAAGACACTGGATTTTGACGAAAGTGGTTTCTTGATTCAAAATTTTGTATCTTGTAAATATCAGAAAGCGCAAGAGCTTGCCCATGCTCATCAAAAACAATTTCGTTTGTCACATTTAAGCATTCAGGATCTGGAAGTAGATTTGGAGACTTTGGCTGATGCGCAAAGTATGGAATATTTACTAAGTTACAAAGTCATGTGGGAGTCTAGAGAACAAGAAAAAGGCGTGTATCTTCATGGACAGCCTGGAGTTGGAAAGACGTATCTTTGTATCGGTATGGCGAATTATTATGCCAAGAAAATGAAGTCTGTTTCATTTGTGAAGATGCCTCAATTTATCAGTGAGCTAAAACAAGCGATGTATGATAATGATTTTCGTCAACAACAGATGAATGATTTAAAATATTCTGATATTGTATTTCTTGATGATATTGGAGCGGAAGCTTTGAGTGCATGGACAAGAGATGAAATTTTATTACCCATTTTAGAGTATCGAATGAATCATAAAAAGAAGACATATTTTACAAGTAACTATGCTTTGGAAGAGTTATTGAATCAATATATCATTCGAGGAGAACCAAACTCAAAAGTCAGCGCTTTACGAATTATAGAAAGAATTCGCAGTTTAGCTGTGATTTGTAAATTATCGGGGGAATCCAGACGTTAATTCTTTTCAAACGTTAGGATTTGGAGTAAAATAAACATAGCAAAACATAAAGGAGGAAATTGAAGTT
The DNA here is from genome assembly GCA_902497095.1 of uncultured Faecalicoccus sp. Classification (GTDB taxonomy): domain Bacteria; phylum Bacillota_I; class Bacilli_A; order Erysipelotrichales; family Erysipelotrichaceae; genus Faecalicoccus. The sequence continues at coordinate 42,686 of CABVDD010000012.1, read as the reverse complement.
ATGTTAGTATCTGCTACTGAAATGATCAACAAGGCGCATGAAGGACATTATGCGATTGGTGCCTTTAACATCAACAACCTTGAATGGACAAAGGCAATCTTGGCAGCTGCTGAAGAAGTAAAATCACCAGTTATGTTAGGTGTTTCTGAAGGTGCTGCAAAATATATGTGCGGTTTCAAGACTGTTGTCGCAATGGTTAAAGAAATCCATGACTATATGGGAATCACTGTTCCTGTAGCTATCCATTTGGATCACGGAACTTATGAAGGAGCTAAAGCAGCTATTGAAGCTGGATTTACTTCTGTAATGTTTGACGGATCTCATTATGATTTTGAAGAAAACTTGGCTAAATCAAAAGAAATGATCGAATTAGCTCATTCTAAAGGTTTATCAATTGAATGTGAAGTTGGTGGAATCGGTGGTGAAGAAGACGGTGTCGTTTCTGCCGGTGAATTAGCTGATCCTGAAGAATGTAAGATCATTGCAGAATTGGGTGTTGATTTCTTAGCTGCCGGTATCGGTAACATTCACGGAAAATACCCTTCTAACTGGGCTGGTTTAAGCTTTGATCGTTTAGCTGAAATCCAAGCCTCTACAAATGGAAAACCATTAGTATTGCACGGAGGTTCAGGTATTCCTCGTGAACAAGTTAAGAAAGCTATCGACTTAGGTGTATCTAAAGTTAACGTAAATACAGAATGTCAGCTTGTATTTGCAGATGCTACTCGTAAATACATCGAAGCTGGAAAAGATCTAGAAGGAAAAGGATACGATCCTCGTAAACTTTTGAAACCAGGAGCTGATGCCATCACTGAATTGGTAAAAGAAATGATGACAAACTTCTTCGGTTCTGCTGGAAAAGCTGAATAATTTTGTTCATTTTAAAGATTGAAACAAAATCAAAATAATGAAAAGACAAGATTTCTTAGGTGAGATCTTGTCTTTTTTCTTGTACTGATTTTATGATGTTTCTCAGATTCTTTTATAAGGCATATATTTTACTGGAACAAATAATTAGAAAGAAAACTAGAATGGTAATTGTATCGAAAAAGTATGTCTATCTTTATTCCTTGTTTATCTCTACTTGTAATTTTATAAACATTTCTTTAGAATAAAAAGGAACACTTGAAATGAACACGTTTTTGTGTATGATATATAAACATGTCTAGGAGGTAAGGTATGGAGGAAGTAATCAAGATTGAAGGCGGCCATCCTTTACGGGGAACAGTAAGAATCAGTGGTTCAAAAAATTCAACGGTAGCATTGATTCCTGCTTGTGTTTTGGCAAATGAGCCGGTAACGATTTACGGCGTTCCTAATATTAGCGATGTTGAATCGTTAAAAGTTTTATTAGAAGAATTAGATGTACAAGTTAAACAGTGTGATGAAGAGACACTTTATATAGATCCAAGTCAAATGAACAATAAGCCCATGGTATCGCAAGCGGTTAGTAAACTTAGAGCCAGTTACTATTTTATGGGTGCTTTATTGGGAAAATTTGGCCATGTTGAAATTAAAATGCCGGGAGGCTGTTATTTGGGACCTCGTCCTATTGATTTACATCTTAAAGGATTTGAAGCATTAGGGGCTACGGTACAGTATACAAAAGGCTGTTACATACTAGATGCAAAAGAATTAGTTGGAACAAACATCTTTTTAGATATCAGTTCAGTAGGCGCTACGATCAATATTATGATGGCAGCAGTTTATGCCAAAGGTCGTACTGTTATTGAAAATGCGGCTAGAGAGCCGGAAATCATTGATATTGCGACACTGTTAAATAAAATGGGAGCTCGTATTCATGGAATGGGTACTAGCACGCTGACCATCGATGGTGTAGAGAGATTAGGCGGCTGTATGCACGAGATCATTCCAGATCGTATTGAAGCCAGTACCTATTTGATTATTGCAGCGGCAATGGCCGATACCATGCGCATTGAAAATATCATTCCACAGCATGTGGAAGCTATCACGATGAAGTTAAAAGAAATCGGTATCCAAATGAAAGTAGAATCGGATGCGATCGAAGTGTATAAAACGCAAGGCCCTTTAAAGCCAACAGATATTTTAACTAAACCTTATCCAGGGTTTGCTACAGATGTTCAACAACCTTTTACGGCTCTTTTAACGCGCGCACAAGGACAATCGGTAGTCACGGAAACCATTTATACAGAACGATTTAAACATTGTTATGAATTGAATAAAATGGGAGCCGATATTGATGTTCGTGTACCAAGCTCTTTTATTAATGGAAATACGCCTTTAACAGGAACAAGTGTAACAGCTACAGATCTTCGTTGTGGCGCTTGTCTGGTGATTGCTGCTTTAATGGCAGAAGGGGTAACAGAAATTCATGATGTTTATCATATTGATCGAGGGTATGAAGACTTGGATGGAAAGTTAAAATCTTTAGGTGCCGTACTTTGGCGAGAAGAAGTTGAATAGACTGCAATTGATTTTGCAGTTTTTTTTCTTTATCATAAAAGTATGATTAAAGTCGCCTTACTAGAGTATGAAAAAGAATCCATGGAAGTTGTCTTTTCTCTGGCAAAAATTTTTGATACGTTGGATTGGACATTTCGCCTGTTCACAAAAGCTTCTGATTTGGCAAAGCGCATGAAAACAGAAGAATATCAGATTTTTGTCTTTGATGAAGTTTTTAAGACCCCTCGTTTAGAGAGTGTTTTTGTTCATGATCATCCGAGTGCGTTGTTTATTTATTTATGCAAGAATGCTTTGCTTGTAAAAGGAAAAGATCAAAGAAATCGTGTTCTTTATATGGATAAGACAAAAATTCGCCAGCAGATTGAAAATGAAAGAGATTTTCTTTTGTCACAATATCATCAAAGTGAGTTTTATGAACTGAATTATGATGGTATACATGTCCGATTACCTTATCAAGATATTTATTATTTAGATAAAATGGAAAAGATGATTTATTTTCATACGCGAAAAGGTGAATTTCATGAAAGAGCCAATATGGCCGATTTAGAAAAGCGTTTGGCAGATTTTGGCTTTGTGAGAGTGCATGTATCTTATCTTGTGAATGCCAAATATATCGTAGGTTGGTTCAAAGATGAAGTAGAGCTTAGCAATGGGGATAGAGTACCGCTCTCTCGGGCACAAAAAAAGAAGATATTAGCTAAAAAAAGGTCAAAAAAGACAGAATAAAAACCAAGAAGGACAGAATACTTGTGTTGTATCTATAATCATTTATACTGTAAGTGAACAAAGGAAATAGAAGTAAGCGAAAGGTTTCCTTTCTAAAGTAAATGATAGAGAGCGGTGGGAAGATGACAATAGTTTAATCGTCAGAAATAAGTTTTCTGGCAAAGCACGAAACTATGGAGAGAAGACTCCAAAAGGTATGTCGAAGAAATTCGAAAAAAACATTCCGTAAAACTTTATGATTGTAAGGATAAAGAAAAGGGTAGGCTGGTATAGATGCTCGGTGATAGATTTCACAGTTTAGACTATCTTGAAAAATCATGAGGCTGTCATCTAATCCTGCATAAAAAGAGCACAGACACCGGAATAATGAAATACATCGGCTATGCTGTGGAAAATACGTTATGTGGGCTACATCTTTATAGATGATCTTATACAACAATTGAATCTGTAAGGCAAGGAGATATTCCTTGCCTTTATTACTTCATGTAAAACACTAAATTTTAAAAATAGTCAAAAAAGAGTCAAAACAGATGCAATTTTTAAAGAAATCTGTCATAGTATAGATAAGGAGGAAATGTTTATGAAAAAATATGTATGTGATGTATGTGGATGGGAATATGATGAATCTGTAGGTATCCCTGAACAAGGTATTGCACCGGGAACAAAATTTGAAGATCTTCCTGAAGATTTTGTTTGTCCATTGTGTGGTGTTGGAAAAGATCAATTTAGTCCAGTTGAGTAATGTGCTCAGTAAGAATCTTCGGATTCTTATTTTTTTTGTTTGAATTATGTGATTTTTTTTAACTGTGGTATATTATATACATAAATAGAAAAGTTGAGGATCTTGTATGAAATTATTAGCTACAGATTATGATGGCACTTTAAAATATGCAAAACAGATCATGCCTGAAGATTTACAGGCTATCCAGGATTGGAAAAACGCTGGAAACTTATTTGTTTTATGTACTGGTCGTTCCATGGAATCCATTGAGGCGCAAGCCAAACAATATAACTTACCGGTTGATTATTATATTACAAATAATGGTGGTATGGTATTTGATCACAAAGGAAATGAATTGCTTTCTTATTATTTGGATATTGTCACAGCTGTGGATATTATCTATGCTGCCAAACAAGAAGAAGGCGTAGCCAGTGTTGTGATCAACGATGGTGTGCATCGTCATAAAATGACGATTGATGAAACGATTGTAGATCATCGATATCCAGAAATGAAAAGTGATATGAGTGTGGATGATCTGATTAACACACAAAAAATTGCTCAGATTGTAATTTCCATGTCAGAACAAAATTTAGCTGTTACTTTAGCTGAAAATATTAATATGTTCTTTGGTGAAGTCGTTGTTGCATATGCGAATAACTTTGTTGTGGATGTAGTTCCAAAAGGAGTGTCTAAGGCAACGGGTCTAGAATTTGTTGTAGAATATACAAACACTAAAGAAGAAGATGTTTACACTATCGGTGACTCTTATAATGATATTCCGCTTATGACATATGGCTATCATGGGGCTTGTATGGAAATGGCCGATGAAGCTGTCAAAGAAAATGCCAGTGTTTTTTATGAATCCGTAGGTGCTATGATTCATACAATTTTAAAATAATAGTATAAGGGGGTAAGGAAATGAATATTACGCTTAGCGATATTTCATTGCTCCTGCGATTGATTTTAGATATTCTTGTAGTCTGGGCATTGATTTATTACGCATTGCGTATTGTACGAAATAATACACGAACTATACAGATCACAAAAGGAATCTTGTTCATTATTATTGTACAAGGCCTTTCTACATTATTGGGATTGAACGCATTAAGTTTTCTCATCAGCATCTTTGTAAATTGGGGTGTTGTTGTAATTGTGATCATTTTTCAGCCGGAAATTCGTGCTATGTTGGAAAAATTTGGTAAATCCAGTTCCATATTAGGATCCAATGTTTCTAAAGAAGAACAAATTAATATGATTGAAGAACTGGTTCGTGCTTGTGAGCAGATGTCAAAGACCAAAACAGGGGCATTGATTTCCATTCAGCGCAATACTTCCATGGAAGATTACGTTCATACGGGTATTGAAATGGACTCGGTTGTATCAAGTGAGTTATTAGGAACGATATTTCAATATGGAACACCGATGCATGATGGAGCTGTGATCATAATTGGAAATAAGATTGCCTGTGCGGCTGCTTATTTTCCACCTACGACCAAAGATCTTCCTAGTAAATATGGAGCCAGACATCGTGCAGCTGTTGGAATCAGTGAAATTACTGATTCTATTACGATTATTGTCAGCGAAGAAACAGGAAACATTTCTGTAGCTATGAATGGTCAATTGACACAATATAAACCAGAAGGCTTATCTCGTCTATTGCGAAATCTGCTTGTACCAGATACGGAAAAACCATCAAGCAGTCCGTTATTTAGACCAATTATTGATACTGCAAAAAATCTTGGTTTTAATCGTTCTCGCAGACAAAATGAAACGCGTAAACAGAATGTGGATGAGCGAATTCAACCATTGGAAATCGTGGATCTGACAAGGCAGGGGGTGAATGCTGATGGCAAAGCCAAATAAAGATAAATCCTCTGCAAGTATATTCGATCGTTTTTTACAGTTTTTATATTCTTTTTTTAGACGATTTAATAAGTTGTTTGATCGAGTTGTTTTTAATAAAGCAGGCTCTTTGATCATTTCTTTGATTGCTTCATTAGTGATTTGTATAGGTATTGATTATCAAGATATTCGTGTTGAATTGTTTAATGATACAACAACCGTTGTGGATTTAGGAAATATTAATACGGAAATTGATTTAGATCAGACAAAATATGAGGTGAGTGGTATACCTTCTAGTGTACAGGTCACTTTATCTGGAGAAGAAACAGATATTGAGGTGTATCAAAAACAACATCCAAATCTGGTAGTGAAAGTAGATTTGAGTCAATACAAAGAAGGAAGCTATATCATTGATTTAGCCTTGGAGGATCTTCCATCTACAATCAAGGCTTCCATATCACCAGAAACAGTAACCGCAACGATCACATCAAAACGAACACGTGTCTTTAGTGTTACTCCAGAAATATTGATTGGAGCAGGACAAAAGGCATCGGATTTCAAAACACCGACATTAGCTGCTAACAGTGTAACGATTCGTGCTACGGCTGATGAATTAAATGCTATTCGATTTGTTCGTGCTATCGTGGATGTAAGCGGATTTACAAGTGGAAGCTCCGCAAAGATCAATGCCAGTGTTGTGGCTTATGATGCGGATGGTAATCGTGTACAGGTAGAAATCGATCCTACGACGATTGAAGCAACAGTAGAAAGAGAAGATACAGAATAGGAGCAATAAACTATGGGAAAATATTTTGGTACTGATGGTGTACGGGGACGTGCGAATGAAGGATTAACTTTAGATATGGCCATTCAGATCGGGCAGTATTTAGGAATGTATTATGGAAAAGAAAAACATGCCCGCATTCTGATTGGTAAAGATACACGTTTAAGTGGAGATATGTTTGAATTAGGATTGGCCGCTGGTGCTACTTCAATGGGAGCACAAGTGTATTTGTTAGGAGTATGCCCTACACCGGCTGTAAGCTATCTGATTCAAAAAGAACGATTTGATTGTGGAATCATGGTATCGGCAAGTCACAATCCATATTATGACAATGGAATCAAGGTCTTTAATCACAATGGTGAAAAGATGGATGAAAACGTTCTTTTACAGATTGAAGATTATATTGATGGCAAAAGTACGTTGTCTTTAAATACCGGTGATAAGATCGGAGAATACTTTGAATGGCAGGATGGGCTTGAAATCTATATGTCCTGGTTAAAAGAAATCGTACCAGTAGATTTAAGCGGCTTTAAGATTGCCGTTGATAATGCCAATGGCTCGGCTACCAGTACGGCTATTGAAACATTAGATTCTTTAGGTGCTACTGTAGAAGCTATCTCCAATTCTCCAAACGGAATCAATATCAATAAAAACTGTGGCTCGACACATCCAGAAAAGTTACAACAGATGGTCAAAGAGGGCGATTATGATATTGGTTTAGCTTTTGACGGCGATGCGGATCGCCTGATTGCCGTTAATGCGAAAGGTGAGCTTGTTGACGGGGATCACATTTTGTATATTTGTTCCAGATATATGAAGTCGGTAAATCGATTGAATAAAAATATGTGTGTTACAACCGTTATGGCTAATTTAGGCTTATATAAAGCTTTGGATGCCAATAAGATCGATTATGTACAAACACCAGTAGGGGATAAATATGTATTTGAAGAAATGCAGAAAAATGATTACTACTTAGGTGGCGAGCAGAGCGGACATATTATTTTCTATGAAAATGCGGTAACGGGCGATGGTTTATTAACAGCTTTAAAGCTTTTGGAAATCATGAAGAATACTGGAAAATCTCTTGAGGAGCTTTCAGAAGGATTGTTTATTTATCCACAGCTTTTAAAGAATGTAAAAGTAAAAGATAAAGAAGCTGCTTTAAAAGATGAGGCTTTATGGAAAGTTGTTAAAGAAGTAGAAGATGAATTAAAAGATGAAGGACGTATCTTAGTACGTCCTAGTGGTACAGAACCTTTGGTTCGTGTCATGGTGGAGGCAAAGACAGATGCGCTTTGTCAACAATATGTACAACGTGTAGTTGATTTTATTGAGGAAAGTCAGTATTAAGGAGGGAGCTCATGAAACGAGTAATTTGTGTAGTCGAAGATGAAAAAGATTTAAATAATTTGGTTGCACAATATTTACGTAAAGAAGGCTATGAAGTACGTTCTTATTATACGTACGAAGAAGCCAGTGCGCATGTGCAAGATGATGATGTACATCTTTGGATCTTAGACATAATGTTGGATGATAAATCAGGATTTGATTTGATTGAGGAAATTCGTTTGCAGGGACCGGAAACACCAGTTATTTTCATGTCAGCCCGAGATAAAGAATTTGATCGTATCATCGGTTTGGAAAAGGGATGCGATGATTATATCACAAAACCTTTTTCACCTAAGGAAATGGTTTTACGTGTCAACAACATTATAAAACGAGCTTATAAAGATGATAATAATCGTATTGCCGTAGACGGATATGAACTTGATGAAGAACAGCGTAAAATTTATGCAGACAATGTAGAAATTGAATTAACGACAAAAGAATTTGATTTGTTGATGATGTTTATTAAAAATAAAGGTATAGCCTTTTCAAGAGATAAGATTTTAGAAAATGTATGGGATGAAAACTATTTTGGAAGCGATCGAGTTGTTGATGATACGTTGCGTCGTTTGCGTAAAAAATTGCCAAATTTGAACATTCATACAATTTATGGGTATGGATATCGTTTAGGATAATTCCATGTTCTCTCAATTTTTTAAAAAGCTTTCTTTAACACAGCAGGTCTTATTGATGATACTGCTGTTTATCGGTTTTTTTGCGACATTTTTCTTCTTTTATCTCAGTAACAGCATTGACAATATGATTGCCAATCAAATGTATACAACCATGGCCAGTCGTCAGCAACCTATTGTTTCTTTATTGAAATCCAATTTGTTGGGAGCTGGAGATGCTTATGATGCCATTTACAAAGCTCTATCGAGTGATAATATACAGACAAACTGTGTTGTATCCAAAGACAGTCAAAGCAATGAAATGCAGATTACTGTCTTGAATCCTGATAATGCGGAAAATGTGGATGAAAGTTTGTATCATTATTTGATCAATCAATCCAGCAAAATGGTTGCGGAAAATAAAGAAGATGTGCAAGGAACGATTTCCAATTTAAACATTCAATATTATTACCGTCTTGAAAAAGTACAGACAACATCAGGTGTAATAGTCTTAGTCAGTTTTATGGATGATGCCTATCCGCAAAGTATTCGAAATACATTAGTAGAATCAACGGTGTATGGAACGATTTTGGCCTTTTGTATTTTTATCATTATCATGATGATTTGGGTATTTTCCATTATTCATCCATTAAATCAAATTAAATCGTATATTGCGCAAGTCAAACAAGGAAAAGAAGTGGAGCTGCATTTAAATCGTGGTGATGAGATCGGTGATGTAGCTAAAGAACTTGTCAATATGAAGGATGAGTTACAAAAGCAGGAAAAAGTTAAAGAAGAAATGATTCATAATATTTCTCATGATTTAAAGACGCCGATTGCGACCATCAAATCTTATTCAGAATCTATCAAAGACGGTGTATATCCATATGGAACCTTGGAAAAAAGCATTGATGTTATTTTGGATAATGCCAATCGTTTAGAGGCAAAAGTGCACAACTTATTATATTTAAACCGCATAGAATATTTAATAACAAGTGATGCGGAAGGTGTTGTCACCAATATGAAGGAAGTAGTTGAAGAGGTTGTTTTAAATTCTGCGGTGATTCGTCCTGAAATTCGCATCATAACCGATGTTGAAGAAGTATTCTTTGATGGATTATTAGAATCTTGGCGTGTCTGCATTGAAAACATTATGGAAAATGCTTTTCGATATGCCAAAAGTTATATACAAATTACAGTTCGTGAAAATGACTTGCAGATTTCTAATGATGGTCCGAAAATGCCAGAAGATCGTATTGAAACATTATTTAGACCATATGAAAAAGGAGAAGGTGGTCGCTTTGGACTTGGCCTTTCGATCGTTTCTCGAGTTGTAAAGGCAAATAAGTATCATGTAAAAGGATTTAATACCGAGGATGGTGTATGTTTTAGAATCTACAGAGAAGTTCCAAAATCCAAGAAAAAGAACAATGAACGTAAAAGTTGGCGAGATGGAAAAGGGCATGACAATAAAAAAGAAATCGAAAGTAAAGAGAGTAAGGAGGAACAATCATGAAGGTAGCAACGATTGGTTCAGGAGTCATAGTTGACCGTATGATCGATGCCATGAAACAGACAGATGGCATTGAAGTTGTTGCGGTTTATTCTCGTACTGTTGAAAAAGCAAGTCGTTATGCGGCGAAACATCAAATTGGTAAATATTATAGTCAACTCGATCAAATGTTGGAAGATGATGAAATTGATACGATCTATGTCGCAAGTCCTAACAGCCTGCATTATGAGCAGTCAAAAAAAGCTTTACAGGCTAAAAAGAATGTCATTTGTGAAAAGCCTTTTACACCAACCCTGAAAGAGGCAACAGAACTTTTTGATTTGGCACAAGAGATGAATTGTTACATTTTTGAAGCTATTACTACGATTCATCTTCCTAATTATCAAATTATTAAAGATCATCTAAAAGATACAGGAAGTATAAAGCTTGTACAATGTAACTTTTCACAGTTTTCATCTCGTTATGACAAGTATAAAAATCACGAAGTAACAAATGTGTTTGATCCAGCTTTTAATGGTGGAGCCTTAATGGATATCAATGTATATTGTCTTCATTTTGTGACGGGACTCTTTGGAAAGCCGGCATCAATAGAATATAAAGCGAACCAAGGCTTTAATGGCATTGATACCAGTGGCGTGATTTTTCTTACATATCCAGATAAGCTTGTTATTTGTGTAGGAGCTAAAGACAGTAGTTCTCCTAATGAAGTATTTATTCAAGGTGATCAGGGAACCATAAGAGTTTATGGCTCTAGTTGTGGAGTTTGCCGACATGTTCAGTTTTTACCATTGAAAGGGGACATGATCGGAAAAAAAGATGAACAAACAGCTTTAGAGTTAGGCATTGATCAACTGCCTCATATGATTTATGAATGCCAAACATTTGAACACATTGTTAAAAATAATGATACAAAAGAGTATCAAAGACTTTGTGATCAAACAAAACTGGTTGTTTCTTTGTTGGAAGAAGCACAGGCACAATTAAAAGTTTGATCAGTACATTAGAATTTTTCTTTTATAAAAAGAATTGATTAAACATGCATTGACATATGTACTAGTTTATGGTTTTATATAGAAAATATGTTTCTGCCGAGAAACGCTTGTTTTTGCTCCGTTAGGCCATAGAAGGAGTGAAAATAAGCGTTTATTTTTTTTAAGGAGGTCTTTATGGAATTTCGTGAAATGAGAAGAAAAAAACAAGTTTTATCCCAACAAGAAGTTGTGGATATCTTGCACAAAGGAACATCTGGAGTGCTTGCTCTTATTGGCGACAATGATTATCCATATGCCGTGCCAATCAGTTATGTATATGATGATGGAAAAATATTTTTTCACAGTGCTAAAAGCGGGCATAAAATTGATGCGATACTAAAAAATGCAAAAGCATCATTTTGTGTGATTGACAAAGATTATATTGTGCCTGAAGAGTATACGACATATTTTAGAAGTGTTATTGCCTTTGGACATATACGTATTCTTGAAGAAGATAACGAAAAAAGAAAGGCAATCGAAAAGCTAGCTATCAAATATGCGCCCAATGAGAGTTCCACAAATCGCGATCATGCCATTGATCGTGAATGGAAACCACTTTGTATGTTAGAAATGACAATTGATCATATGACAGGCAAAGAAGCCATTGAGTTAGTAAAAGAAAAAATGAAATAGTCAAAAACTTGAATATTCATAGCCCGCCGGGGCTTTGTTTATTGTGTAGTAGGCCAGCGTTACACAAACGCTGACCTTTTTTATTTGTAAGGAGGTTTATTAAGATGTATGAAGGAAGATCACATACTATATTTATTAAATATGCTTTACCGCAGATGATTGGATTGTTGTTTAACTCAATTTATATGATTGTTGATGGTGTATTTATCGGTAATCGATTAGGTCGAGATGCGATGGCAGCTGCTGCTGTTTCTGTACCCCTTGTAGAGATATTGATCGCATTATCTATGGCAGTTGCTACAGGTGCCGGTGTCATGGTTTCTGCCCATCTTGGTCAAGGGAAAAAAGAAAAAGCACGTAACATTTTTAATCTTGCGATTTTATGTATGGCTGTTATGGGGCTTCTGATTAGTATTTTGGGCAATGTTTTCATACACCCATTAGCTCAATTGTTGGGGTCCACTCCTATGATTCATGATGAGACTATTCGTTATATGCGATATATTATAACTTTTGCGCCATTTTTACTTTTTAGTTTTTTATTAAGTAGTTTTGCACGTAACGATAATTGTCCAAAACTTGCTATGTTTTCTCTTATGTTTGGTTCAGTATCCAATATTGTCTTAGATTATGTGTTTATGTATCCTTTGAATATGGGTATAGCCGGGGCAGCACTTGCTACAGCGCTGGGTCCTGTTTTTAGTGTTATTATTCTATTACCTCATTTCTTATTAAAACGCAATGATTTGTATTTTTCAAAATTTAAGTTGAGATGGTCAACTATTCGTTCTATTTATGTATTTGGATTTCCATCTTTTATCATGGAATTTACGATCGGTATAATCACATTTGTCTATAATATTGCCATTGTACATTACGGCTTTGGAGAAATTGGATTGGCAGCATATTTAGTCATAGGCTATTTAATGTTGATCATTTTGACCTTGTTTTTGGGAATGGCACAAGGATTGCAGCCAGTATTTAGCTATTTTATGGGAACTAAAGAAGACAGTCGAAATAAAGATCTCCTTGTATTTTCAATAAAGACTTTTTTGGGAATCGGTATCTTATGTTATGTTTTGATTCTATTTTTCTCACGTAACTTTTTTTCTATTTTCAATCCAGGTGATATTCAACTTATTAATTTTATGGAAAGCAAAAGCTTGCCATATTTCTTTGGATTTTTTCTTGCGGGATTTAATATTCTAATGATCTCTTATTGGCAGGCGACTGAGCATACAAGTAAAGCACTTGTAATTTCTCTTTCACGTAGTGTGATTTGGCCGCCAGTTTTACTTGTAGTTCTTCCTTTGATTTTTGGTAATGAAGCAGTGTGGTTTTGCCATTCTATCAGTGAAATCATCACATCTATGGTAGCTGTGATTTTACTTCGATCAGATTTGCACAAGAAAGGGAAATCACTGTCTTTTCAAAAATCGTAAAATAAAAAGGGGCTGTGTAAAAACCTCTGATCAGTGATCAGGAGTTTGCACAGCTCTTTTTATATGTTTTGAAGAAAAAAAGAAGGCTCGGGGAGTCGAACCCGGAGCCTTTTGGTACAATATCCTTGCTGAGGAGATATTGACCATGTTTAATTTTACCACAAGAAGTTTTTTTGTTTCCCTTCTGCACTGTAGATGTTCAGGAACAGGAAAAATTAGACCGGTTTTTATTGTTTTTAGAAAAATCCGGGGTTACGGAGATTCTAAATTCTGTTCATAAAATGGATCCGTCCAGTAGTGGACGACCTATTTATAATCCATGTCACTTGTTTGCTACCATTCTTTACGGATTTGCTTTTGGAGTCATTAAACAGTATATGGATTATGCCCGCTTTTGAAGGATTCATATAGATAAAGTAACCAGTGAATTTATGTTAATGGTACTGGGTTACAATATTCGAAAACTGTTTCGATATTATAACGGAAAACTTAAATTGAAATATTGGAAAGCACTAGAGGATATAGAACCTGAAAAATTCAAAAAACCAAGTGCTAAAAGATTATTCAATAGAGTCAATAAAAAGAAGATAAAGACAAAAAATCAAGAAGCTAAAACATCTTACAAATATAAAAAAAGCTGTGTAAACTCCTGATCACTGATCAGAGGTTTTTACACAGCGCCTTTTTTTGCGGATTAAAGAATCGAAAATTTTATCTGACAAAATTAAATGTATTTTTTGTACTGGACTGTTCGTCAAATACGTAGCCACTTTCCTGGAATGTTTTTACGCCATCGGGTGACTGAATCTGGTTTTCAGCTAAAAAGCGAACCATTTGTCCTCTGGCCATTTTGACATAAACACCTTTTTCAACTCTTTTATTAGGAAGTTGTTCATAGAAATGAACATCAATCAAAGGCTTATAGGGGCGTATGCATTTGGCATATTCTTCACTGGCCAAATTTAAAATGATGTCATCATCAATGGCATTGGCTAAATCATCTTTCCAAAAGTCGTACAGAGAATCGGGTAATTTGGCTTGCATTTCTAGACGGTATTTTACGATACCATCAAAAGGACGAAGAATTCCATAGAAACCAGATAAGATCAAAAGATGGTCTTGTAGATATAAAAGGGATGTATCATCTAAAACATCGGGTGCCATATACTGATATTGAATTCCTTTATAGGTTAATATGGCTGCACTGGGATTGTGATCAAAGCATAAGGTCTGGTAGTTTTGATATGCTTGTTTTGCCAATTTATCGGAACATTGTAAAATCGTTTTTAACTCCTCATAATTTTTAGATTGAAGGCGATCTAAAAGTTGTTTAGTTTTATCTATAAAATGTGGTGTTGTAAGTGACAAAAGATCATCTTCACAACTCTTCATCTGTTTAGCAGGACTTATAATCATTTTCATAGAATAAGTGTATCAGTTTAAAAAGGATTTGTATAGTTTTTGAAAACTATGAAAATAGCATGTAAAAAAGTTTCAAAAACTATATAAAATGAAAGAATTTTCTGCTATAATAGTCGATATCAGAAAAGAAAGGTGAGAAAATGAAACTATCGGGAGCGCAAATCACGATTGAAACGCTAATTGAACAAGGAACAAAGTTTGTGTTTGGTTATCCTGGTGGTCAAGTCATCAATTTATATGATGCGATCTATGAAGCCGATGATCGAATACATCATATCTTGACAGCTCATGAGCAAGGAGCTGCTCATGCGGCAGATGGATATGCCCGAAGCAGTGGCAATGTTGGTGTTGTGATGGCGACAAGTGGTCCGGGGGCTACCAATTTAGTAACAGGTATTGCTACCGCATATCTGGATTCGGTACCATTAGTTGCGATTACAGGAAATGTCCCTAATTCTTTAATTGGAAGGGATAGTTTTCAAGAAGTGGATATTACAGGTATTACCATTCCGATCACAAAACATAACTTTTTTGTAAAACGTATCGAAGATCTGGCGGATACGATACGGCATGCTTTTCAAATTGCCAAATCAGGAAGACCGGGTCCAGTTTTGATTGATATTCCAAAGGATGTACAGATTGCTGAATTTGAATATACGAAAATGCCGGTCGTAGAAAAAGAAGAGCAGCGAAAACCAAAGACTTATAAATTGGAAAAACTTGCCAAAATGATCAAAGAGTGTCAAAGACCATTTATTTATGTAGGTGGTGGAGCTTTAGTTGCAGATGCTACACAAGAAATTGAGCAGCTTGCTGATACGATTGATGCTCCAATTGGATCGACACTGATGGGTCTTTCTGCGGTGTATCATCATAATCCTCGTTTTTTAGGTATGGTAGGTATGCATGGGCATTATGCAAGTTCTAAATCTTTGAGTGAGGCAGATCTTTTGATAGTCATTGGGGCTCGTTTTTCTGATCGTGCTACCGGCGATGTCAATAAATACGGAAACCAGACAAAGATCGTACACATTGATATTGATCGGGCAGAAGTGGATAAAAACATTGTCGTGAGCCTGGGCATTGGCGGTGATCTTAAGGAAGCTTTACAAGAACTTTTACCGATGTTGGAATCAAAATCAAATCCTGAATGGCAAAAACGAATTGAAGAATTAAAACAAGAAGAAGCCAAGCAGTTTGAAAAAACAGTTTCTACAGAAACTTTGAATCCATATACTCTGGTTACGGAAGTACAAAAATATACCAATCCAGATATGCCTATCGCAACAGATGTCGGTCAACACCAGATGTGGGTTGCTCAATATTATCAGTTCAATAAACCTCGAACATTTATTACCAGTGGTGGATTAGGAACGATGGGATTTGGCTTAGGTGCTGCTATTGGATCTGCTTTGGCAACAGGTAACAAGACTGTATTATTTACTGGAGATGGAAGTTTTGGCATGAATATGAATGAATTGTCAACTTTGTCTAAGTTACAGGCACCAGTAGTCATCATTATTATGAATAATGGTGTATTAGGTATGGTTCGTCAATGGCAAAATCTATTCTTTGATAAGCATTATTCGCAAACAAATCTTTCTGGTATGCCGGATTATCAAAAATTGGCAGATGCTTTTGGTATTCCGTCGTATCGAATTACAAATATGGCAGAACTTCATGAAAATATTGAAAAAGCGATGCATGTCGATGGACCGGTTTTGGTTGATTGTTTGATTGATAAAGATGAGATGGTATTACCGATGCTGCCTCCGGGTGGATCGTTTGATGATATCATAACGGAAATGGAGGAAAACTGATGGAAAATCGTTTTGTGATTGCCTTGCTTGTCGATAACAAATCAGGTGTATTAACACGCATCAGCTCCATGTTTACTCGTCGTGCTTTCAATATTGATTCTTTAACGGTCGGAAGGACAGAAGATCCTCGTTATTCACGCGTCACGATTTGTGCACAAGGCGATGATGCAACACGAAAACAGATCATGAAGCAGGCCAGAAAACTTTATAATGTACACGAAGTTAAACTGATGCCAGAAGAAGATAGTGTTCGAAGGGAACTGGCATTGATCAAATTAAGAAATAAGCAAGAGACTCGAAGTGACATCTTGTCAGCTGTAGATATTTTCAGAGGAAAGATCATTGATTTTTCTCCGAATACTCTATGTGTAGAAATTACGGGAAACACATCTAAAATCGAAGCTTTTATCACTGTGGTAAAGCCATTAGGAATTTTGGAAATGTGTCGAACTGGAATTACCTCGTTGGAAAGAGGTTGCAAATATTTAAATTCAGAAACACAAACGTTTGAAGACAGTCAAAAATGTAAAGAATAAGGAAAAGGAGTGTTTAAAATGTCTAAAATTTATTATCAACAAGATTGCGATATCCAAAAGCTGGATGGAAAGAAAGTTGCCATTATCGGATATGGTTCTCAGGGACATGCCCATGCGTTAAACTTGAAAGATTCTGGTGTGGATGTTGTTGTAGGATTGTATGCGGGAAGTCGTTCAATTGAGAAGGCTCAAAAACAAGGTTTGGAAGTTATGAGCGTTGCGGATGCGACCAAAGTAAGTGATATCATCATGATTTTGATTCCTGATGAAAAACAAAAAGAAGTATACGAAAAAGAAATTGCACCAAATTTAACAGCTGGAAAGACATTGGCTTTTGCCCATGGATTCAATATTCATTTTGGATGTATCGTTCCACCAAAAGATGTCAATGTTATCATGATTGCCCCTAAAGGACCTGGACATACAGTACGTAGCGAATATGAAGCTGAAAAAGGAGTTCCTTGTTTAATTGCTGTAGAACAAGATGCAACAGGGGATGCATGGGATTTAGGATTGGCTTATGCAGCTGGTATCGGTGGAAGTCGTGCCGGTGTTTTGGAAACAACATTTAAAACGGAAACTGAAACCGATTTATTTGGTGAACAGGCTGTTCTTTGTGGCGGTGTTTGTGCATTGATGCAAGCTGGTTATGAAACACTTTGCGAAGCAGGATATGATCCAAAGAATGCTTATTTTGAATGTATTCACGAAATGAAATTGATTGTCGATTTAATCTATCAATCAGGCTTTGCGGGAATGCGTTATTCCATCTCTAATACGGCAGAATATGGAGATTATATCAGTGGACCAAAGATCATTACTGAAGATACAAAGAAAGCTATGAAACAGATTTTGAGCGATATTCAGGATGGTACATTTGCCAAGGACTTCTTATTAGAAATGTCACCATCTGGAAATCGTGTTCATTTTAATGCCTTACGTAAGAAAGCTGCTGACCACGATTGCGAAAAGGTCGGAGAAGAAGTACGTTCATTATATAGCTGGTCTGATGAAGACAAGCTAATCAATAACTAGAATTTTTCATTAGACAATCCTCTGGATTGTCTAATGCTTTAATAGGAGGAGAAAAAAATGTCAAGTAAAGCTATGAAGGAAGGCTTTGATAAAGCACCACAGCGTTCTTTACTGCATGCTCTGGGATTGACTAACGAAGAAATTGATAAACCATTAGTAGGAATCGTTAGTTCTTATAATGAAATCGTACCCGGGCATATGAATTTAGACAAGATTACCGAAGCAGTCAAGATGGGAGTGGCGATGGCTGGAGGAACACCTATTGTTTTTCCTGCTATAGCGGTTTGTGATGGTATTGCCATGGGGCATGCAGGTATGCGTTATTCTTTGGTGACTCGTGATTTAATCGCGGATTCTACAGAAGCTATGGCTTTAGCTCATGCTTTTGATGCTTTAGTTATGATTCCCAATTGTGATAAAAATGTGCCAGGCCTTTTAATGGCGGCTGCTCGTATCAATGTACCAACTATTTTTGTTTCTGGCGGACCGATGTTGGCTGGGCGAATCGATGGTCATAAAACGTCATTATCTAGTATGTTTGAAGCTGTTGGTGCTTATCAGGCTGGTAAGATCGATGGTGAAAAATTAAAGGAATATGAGTTAAATACATGTCCAACCTGTGGATCTTGTTCAGGAATGTATACCGCAAATTCACACAATTGTTTGACTGAAGTTTTAGGTATGGGATTAGCAGGCAATGGTACGATTCCAGCAGTCTATTCAAAACGTATTGAATTAGCAAAACATGCCGGAATGCAGGTGATGGAATTATATCGTCAAAATATTTGTCCAAGAGATATCATGACTAAAGAAGCATTTCATAATGCAGTTACTGCAGATATGGCATTAGGCTGTTCTACAAACTCCATGTTGCATTTACCTGCGATTGCCAATGAATGTGGTATTGAAATTGATTTGAAAAAAATTAATGAAATCAGCGCTAAAACACCAAATCTTTGTCATTTAGCCCCGGCTGGTCCAACATATATTGAAGAATTAGATGCTGCCGGTGGGGTGTATGCAGTCTTAAATGAATTGGATAAAAAAGGTTTGATACATACAGATGTCATGACTTGTACAGGAAAAACCTTAAAAGAAAATTTAGTAGGTCACGTCAATAAGAATCCGCAAGTGATCCGTCCAATTGATGATCCTTATTCAAAGACCGGTGGAATTGCTGTTTTATATGGAAATTTAGCCCCGGATGGTTGTGTTGTAAAACAAAGTGCGGTGGCACCGGAAATGTTGGTTCATGAAGGTCCGGCCAAAGTATATAACAGTGAAGAAGAAGCCATTAAAGGAATTTTTGGAAAAGAAGTAAAAGCCGGTGATGTCGTTGTGATTCGTTATGAAGGACCAGCTGGTGGACCGGGTATGCGAGAAATGTTATCGCCAACAAGTGCGATTGCTGGTATGGGATTGGATAAAGAAGTAGCGTTAATCACAGATGGACGTTTTTCCGGGGCTACTCGTGGTGCCAGTATTGGTCATGTTTCTCCAGAAGCTGTTTCTGGTGGAACGATTGCGTATGTTCAGGATGGCGATCAAATTGCCATTGATATTCCAAATCATACGATCACCTTGAAAGTCAGTGAAGAAGAGCTTGAAAAACGTAAAAAAGAAATGCCAATCTTAAAAAAGGAAAATGTGACAGGTTACTTAAAACGTTATGCCAAACTTGTCAGCAGTGCGGATAAAGGAGCTATTATTAATCGATGAGTTTAAAAATCATTAGTGATATTCAAGCTTTTACTGTATTTAAAGAGCTGGAAAAAGATCGTGTAATTCAAAACTTTTATCGTTTATTACGAAAGGAAGACCTGGATAGTTATGCGACTTTTGTAAGTTCGCTCTATGAACAAAATACAGATAACTGGACACAATATTTAGTTTCAAAAGTTCTTTCATTAGAAAATTGTCTAGTTTCAATGGCTTGTCTTAAAAAGAACATTCCTCATTCTATACAAGAGGCGGCTTCTTTTGAATTAAATATCTTAGAAGAAATGTCACGTATCGAGCCGGAAGCCTTTAAAATGAAAGGATTTAAGGC
Organism: uncultured Faecalicoccus sp.; assembly: GCA_902497095.1. GTDB lineage: Bacteria > Bacillota_I > Bacilli_A > Erysipelotrichales > Erysipelotrichaceae > Faecalicoccus. The sequence goes on along the minus strand of CABVDD010000012.1, from coordinate 22,689 downwards.
AAGTTGGAGCATTGAATCTGTGAATTTAAAAACGATGTATTTCGATCGTTTAAAACATATTGATCAGTTTGGATTTGGTGAGTATGCACGATTTATGACATTTCGTTTAGAAGAGATAGAAGAAAAACCGGGATTTTTCTTAAAGCCAGTGACATATCCGGATCCAATCACTTTTAAAGATTTGATTGGTTATGATTTACAGCGCCAACAAGTTATCACAAATACTGAGATTTTGTTGCAGGGTAAGATGGCCAGCAATGTACTTTTGTATGGTGATGCCGGTACCGGAAAAAGTGCCACGGTCAAAGCTATTGCCAATGAATATGCAGCTAAAGGTCTTCGTTTAATTGAGTTGGGAAAGAAAGAATTACATTTGTTGCCAAAGCTTTTAGATGTATTGGCTTTAAATCCTTTAAAGTTTATTTTATTTATCGACGATTTGTCTTTTCAGGAAAGTGATGATGATTTTAGCGCATTGAAAGCTGTATTAGAAGGCAGTGTTTCTGTACGTTCTAATAATATTGTGATCTATGCGACAAGCAATCGTCGTCATATCGTACGAGAAACATTTCAATCTCGTCAGGGAGATGACATTCATCGCAATGATACGATGCAGGAGACGATTTCCTTATCAGAGCGTTTTGGTATGAAGGTGTATTATGAAAAGCCAAAGAAAGATTTATATTTAGATATTGTTTATGGATTGGCCGATCAATATGGTCTTATGATGGATCGAAAAGAATTGGCTTTAAAAGCTGAACAATTTGCCTTGCGCAAAGCAGGACGATCAGCTAGAGCTGCCAGACAGTTGGTAGAACAATTGTCGGCTTTAGAAGAAAGGGAGGATGTTGCGTGTTAAGTCTTGATAAAATTTATCATGCAAGTTATGTACTAAAGGGAGTAGCTCGAAAAACAGATGTTTTATATGCTCCTAAAATCAATCCGGAAGCCAATGTGTATTTAAAGACGGAAAATCTTCAAAATACAGGATCTTTTAAATTGCGAGGAGCGTATTATAAAATTTCACAACTTTCAGAAGAAGAAAAGAAAAAAGGTGTTATTGCCTGTTCAGCAGGAAATCATGCGCAAGGTGTTGCTTTTGCGGCAACACAAAATGGCATTCCATCTATAATTTGTTTACCGGATGGAGCTCCTATTTCCAAAGTGGAAGCGACGAAAGCTTATGGAGCTAAAGTAGAACTTGTAAAAGGAGTTTATGATGATGCCTATAATCGAGCTTTGGAATTAAGAGATCAGTATGGATATACTTTTATTCATCCATTTGATGATGAAGATGTAATTGCCGGTCAGGGAACGATCGGTTTGGAACTTTTAGAGCAGCTGCCTGATTTAGATGCGGTTGTTGTACCAGTAGGCGGAGGTGGCTTGATCAGTGGGATTGCCTATGCCATCAAAAGCTTAAATCCAAATATCAAGATTTATGGAGTGCAAGCGGAAGGTGCTGCCAGCATGGTGCAATCTTTAAAGGAAGAACAAATCATTCAGTTGGAAAGTGTTAATACGATTGCCGATGGAATTCAAGTAAAAGAGCCAGGGACACATACATTTGATCTATGTCAAAAATATGTAGATGAAATTGTGACAGTCAGTGATGATGAAGTGGCAGGTGCCATTCTTTCGTTGATTGAAAATCAGAAATTGATCACAGAAGGTGCTGGTGCTGTATCTGTAGCGGCGGTCATGTTTAATAAAGTGCCGGTTAAAGGAAAAAATGTTGTCTGCATCCTATCTGGAGGCAATATTGATGTTACAATATTATCCAAAGTCATTGAAAGAGGTTTACTCAAGTCAGGACGCAGCGATACGTTAGTGATTCAACTGGAAGATAAACCAGGTCAATTACAAGGTGTATCATCAACGATTGCCCAATATGGTGCTAATGTTAACAGTGTTTATTATGAAAAAGCCAGTGAAGGCAGCAATATAACAGATTGTATATTACGTATTAATCTGGAAACTCGCAATTTTGAACATATCAAAGCTGTCCGTGATGGTTTGACAAAAGCAGGCTTTAAATTATTGTAGGAGGATGACGATGAATAAGATACATACAGAAAAAGCGCCGGCTGCTATCGGTCCGTATTCGCAAGCTGTCGTTTATAATAACATTTTATATACTTCTGGGCAGGTACCTTTAGATCCTGTTACAGGTGAAATCGTAGGAAATGATATTCTAGAACAAGCCAAACAGGTTATGAAAAATCTGGAACAAATATTAAAGGAAGCAGGAACAGATTTTTCAAAAGTAATCAAAACAACTTGTTTTTTAGCTGATATGAAAGATTTTGCAGCTTTTAATGAAGTCTATGCATCATACATTACAGAAAAACCAGCTCGCAGTTGTGTTGCCGTTAAAGAACTTCCTAAACAAGTGCTTGTTGAAGTGGAAGTCATTGCCGCAATTGATGAATAATCGTAAAAAAACAGCCAAACGGCTGTTTTCATTTTTATTCAAGGATATGTTCTAAAGCTACTTTTAATACAGAATGAATATGCTCATCATCTAAAGAATAATATACAGTTTTTCCATCTTTACGACTTTTGACAAGTTTATTATTTTTAAGTGTTTTAAGCTGATGAGAAACAGCACTACGAGTCATTTGAGACACATTGGCAAGATCACTGGCACAAAATTCTCCCGTTTCTAACGCCATTAACAGTTTTAAACGAGTGGTATCTCCCATAACTTTATAAAAGTCGGCTAATTGTTCAATGGAAGTTGCATCTGGCATTTTGTCCTGTGCATCTTTGATACGTTGTGGATCGTTTGTTTGATATAAATACTCTTTTTCCATGACTGAATTATAGTGGAATGTCTTTTAGATTGTCAAATAGAAAGAAATGCATATAATGAATAAAGTAAAGAAGGAATCAATATGAAATTAAGTGAAGGAAAGTGTAAAGAGAACTATACGATTTTAAAATTAAATGTTACATCACAGATTAAAGATCGTCTTCAATCTTTAGGGATGACAGTTCATACATCCATTACGATTATGCAGAAAAAACATAATGGCACAATGGTCATTGATCTAAGAGGCACAAGGTTTGCCTTAGGGGATCAATTGACAAAAGAAATCGAGGTGAAGCCATGTCAAAAGAAATAACGGTCGGTTTTATTGGGAATCCAAATTGTGGAAAAACCACTTTGTTCAATGCGTATACAGGGGCTAATTTAAAAGTAGCTAACTGGCCTGGTGTTACAGTAGAACGAATGGAAGGAGCCATTCAAGATCATGATATGACCATTCATTTGGTGGATTTGCCAGGTACTTATTCTTTGACTTCTTATACGATGGAAGAACAAGTATCCAGACAGTTTATCTTAAGTGATCAAGTGGATGTGATCATTGATGTAGTGGATGCTTCCAGTCTGGAGAGAAGTTTATATTTGACATTACAGCTTTTAGAGCTCAACAAACCAATGGTTTTGGCTTTAAATATGATGGATATCGTCACAAAGCGGGGCATGGATATTGATTTACATCGATTAAGTGAAATCCTTGGAATCCCCGTTATTCCAGTAACAGCTCGTAAAAAGCAGGGAATTCAAGCCTTGATGCATGCGGCTTGTCATCAACAGGAAGGACAAAATACACAAGTCAATCATCGTCCACAGGCCATTCATAGTGAGCAAATAAAGCGATATGCGATGGAATATGATGCAGATCTGGAACATAAGATTTCTATTATTCAAGAGCGTCTGGTGCAAAAAAATCCACATATTATCAATCCTCGTTGGATTGCCATTAAGCTTTTAGAAAATGATAACGAAATAAAAGAAAAATATCCGATTTTACTTTCAGATATTGTCAACCATGATGAGGATACACAGATCATTAATCAAAAATATGATTTTATTCAAGCTATCATTCATGAAGTAGTTTTAGGAAAAACGTCAAAAGAAGAATTGACAGATAAAATTGATGCGGTAGTTACACATCCAGTATGGGGCATTGTATTTTTCCTTGTTGTGATGTTGGCCGTCTTCGGTGTGACTTTTCTTTTAGGGGATTTTCTAAAAGGATACGTCGAAAACTTTGTTGATTGGCTTATCATGATCTGTACCAATCTTTTTATGCAGATGCATGTTTCCAATTGGCTTTTGGATCTGGTGACAAATGGTATAATTGGCGGCGTTGGCGGCATTATAACTTTCTTGCCTAATATTGCGATCTTGTTTTTGGCTTTGGCATTTTTAGAAGACAGTGGATATATGGCAAGAGTGGCTTATGTTATGAATGACATCATGGGGCGCCTGGGACTTTCAGGGCGAGCTTTTATTCCTATGGTATTAGGATTTGGGTGTACGGTACCGGCTATTATGGCTAGTCGTGCCTTGGAATCTAAAAAAGACAGGCATCGTGTCATGCTTGTAACACCCTTCTTTTCTTGTAGCGCTAAACTACCAGTTTATATTTTATTCAGTGGTATGTTTTTTGGCCGATATGCGACACTTGCAGCCTACAGCATGTATGTGATTGGTATTGTGGTTGCGTTATTTATCGCCTGGATCCTACATAAAAAAGATAATGCGGAAACTAAGAATCCATTGTTGATCGAATTGCCTATATATAAGATGCCTAGTGCGTATACAGTTTTTATTTATGTCTGGGATAAAGTTAAAGACTTTTTAAGTAAAGCTGGAACGACGATTTTTGTGGCATCCATCATAGTTTGGATCTTGATGCATTTTGGAATGCAGGGATATACACAAGATATTTCTTTAAGTTTTGCGGCTTTGATCGGAAATTTATTAGTTCCGGTTATGGCACCGGCAGGGCTTGGATTCTGGCAGATCTGCGTTGCGCTATTAGCTGGTATCAGCGCTAAAGAAGTAGTTGTTTCCAGTACTGCAGTTTTATTTGGAATCTCTAACATCAATGGATTATCTGGAATGCAGGCACTCAGTCTTCAACTTTCATCGATTGGATTTACGACATTGAATGCTTATTGTTTAATGTTGTTTTGTCTTTTATATGTACCTTGTGTCGCAAGTCTTGGAACCATCAAGAAGGAAAGTGGATCTATTTCCTATATGTTTAAAACGATGGTATTTCAAATTGTGGTGGCATGGCTTGCATGTTTTATTGTATATCAGATAGGGCATCTAATTTTTTAAAAGAATGTGCGTTTCCTTTGACAAAGTTGTTAACTCATTCTATAATTTTGCCAACAATGATGATAAGGATATGAGCACAGATCTTTGGATGTAGAGAGGGAAGTGGCTGGTGAAAACTTTCTGACAAAACTGATGTTTACTCCCTTTGAATTGCCCTTGAAAAAGTGAGCCGTACTCTTGCGTTAAAAGAAAATGAAGTGCACATAGATTTCTATGTGAACAAAGGTGGTACCGCGTGCGACAGACGTCCTTTGGATGACTGTCGCTTTTTATATGGAAAAGGAGAATGTATATGGAATTAGTGAACGTACTGGAAGATGAATATCTTTCCAAATTAAACCATTCCTGTGCTCATATGATGGCACAGGCTGTAAAACGTCTATATCCGCAGGCTAAGTTCTGGGTTGGACCAGTCATTCAAGATGGTTTTTACTATGATATGGATTTAGGCGATGTTAGTTTAAATGATGAGGATTTAGAGAAAATTTCCAAAGAAATGAAGAAAATTGCCAAAGATGGTAAACGAATCGTGCGAAGAGAAGTGTCTAAAGCTGAAGCACAGGAAATGTTTAAAGATGATCCTTATAAAGAAGATTTGATCGCAGATCTTGAAGATGGAACGATCACGGTTTACTCACAAGGAGAGTTTACCGATCTTTGTCGAGGACCTCATGTAGAAAGTGTAAAAGAATGTAAAAACTTTAAGTTGCTGAAGCATTCTGGAGCTTATTGGAAAGGAGATGCCAAAAACAAACAACTACAGCGTGTTTATGGTATTTGTTTTCCTACTAAAGAGGAATTAGAGGCACATTTAGAAGCATTGGAAGAAGCTAAGAAACGCGATCACAAAAAACTAGGAAAAGAAATGGGCTTATTCATGGTTTCTGAATATGCACCGGGTATGCCTATCTTTTTACCAAATGGTATGATCTTACGTAATGTATTGGAACAGTTCTGGTATGAAGAACATGCCAAAGAAAATTACAAATTTATTAAAACTCCAATCATCATGTCTCGCGAGTTATGGGAAACTTCTGGACATTGGGATCATTATAAAGACAACATGTATACGACAATGGTTGATGATCGTGAATTTGCGATCAAACCAATGAACTGCCCAGGTGCTTTGTTGGTTTATAATAATGATTTGCACTCTTATAAAGATTTACCATTGCGTATGGGAGAATTAGGACAGGTACATCGTCATGAAGCCAGTGGGGCTTTGAATGGTTTGTTCCGTGTACGTACATTTACACAAGATGATGCGCATATCTTCGTTATGCCAGATCAAATTGAAGAAGAAGTAAAAAATGTATTGATGTTGATCGATCGTATGTATGGTGTATTTGGACTTTCTTATGATATTGAATTATCTACACGTCCTGAAGAAGGATATATCGGAAGTATTGAAATCTGGGATCAGTCTGAAAAAGCTCTTGCCAATGCTTGTAAATATGCTGGTAAAGATTTCAAGGTCAATCCAGGAGATGGTGCTTTCTATGGACCAAAATTAGATATTCACATCAAAGATAGCTTAGGTCGAGTTTGGCAATGTGGTACGGTACAACTTGATATGAATTTACCAGAACGTTTTGGTGCAACTTATGTCGATTCAGAAGGTAAAAAACAAACTCCAATTATGTTACATCGTGTTGTATATGGATCCATTGAACGTTTTATCGGTATCTTGATCGAGCATTTTGGAGGTCATTTCCCATTATGGTTAGCACCACAGCAGTTTGTTGTGATTCCGGTGCATCAGGAAAAACATCTTGCGTATGCAAAGAAGGTAGTCGAAGAGTTACAGGCAAGAGGTATGCGTGTTCAGTTAGATGATCGTAATGAAAAATTAGGATATCGTGTACGTGAAGCACAGATGAAAAAAGTTCCATACCAGATCGTTGTGGGTGATGGTGAAGTAGAAAATGAAACGGTTACGATTCGTAAGAGTGGATCGAAAGAATCAAATACAATGGCTTTACAGGAAGCATTAGAAAAATTTAAGAAAGAAGTGGATGATAAATGTTTATTCAACAAGTAAAAAAAGGAGCAGCATTGGCATTGGCTGCTGCTATGGCTTTTGGATTGAGTGCTTGTTCGACATCAACACCAAAAGAAGAAACGATAGAACCTGTTTCTATCTTATGTCCAACAGGAGCTCCGGCATTGAGTATTCAAGGTGCTGCAGATTTAGAAGATGTATCCATTGAATATGTGGATGGAAGTGATTTGTTGACATCAGAGCTTGCCAAGGAAGATGGCGAATATGATATCATCGTAGCACCAACCAATGTAGGTGCCAAAGTCTATAGTGAAAGCAAAAGTTATAACTTGGATGCGGTATTGACATGGGGGAATTTATATCTGGTAGGTCCTGAAGGTACAGATCTTAAAACGGCTTCCATCGCAGCTTTTGGACAAAATGCAGTTCCAGGTTTGGTCTTTAACCAAGTTGAAGAAGAAGGTTTAAACGTAACATGGTATTCTTCAGCAGCGGAAGCACAGCAAGCTTTATTAACTGATCAACAACAAGTGGCCTTATTAGCACAACCAGTTGCACAAGCTACGATTGCCAAAGCAAAAGAAAATGGTAAGGAGCTAAGTGTATTACAAGATCTTCAGTCTTTATGGCAAGAAAAGACTGGAAGCGAGGATGCTGGATATCCTCAAGCTTCTTTATTTGTCAAATCCGGTGAAGAAGATAAAGTAAGTCGTGTTTTAGAAGGTATAGAAACTTTTATTGCGGATGCTGATGAAGATACTTTAACAAGCGCCATTGATAATGCTGGTGCTGAAAATTTAGGTGTACCAAATACACAGATTGCGGTTAAAACTTGGAAACAACAAAACATTCGTTATGTAAAAGGCGCTGATGCCAAAGAAGATATAGAAAACTTCTTAAAAGTATTTAACATAGAGTTGCCAAAAGGTTTGATTGTTGAAGAGTAAAATACATCAGGTGGAAATCAATGATTCCGCCTGATTTTCTTTTTGTAAAAGTTTTTAAAATTATTTAGCAAACCTATTGCACAAGTGCTAAAAGTGTGTATAATATACTTAGCACATGGATAAAGGGAGTGCTAAAGGAGGAATTAAGCATGTTGAAACCTTTACATGACTATGTATTATTAGAAAAAGAAAAAGTAGAAAAAACAACTAGTTCAGGAATTATTTTGACAAGTGGTAAAGAAAAATCAAAATTGGCAGTTGTAAAAGCCATTGGTACAGGTGTAGAAAAACCAGAGTACAAAGTAGGCGATCGCGTATTATATCGTGAATATGCTGGAACAAATATGAAAGTTGATGATGAAGAATTTATCGTTATTAAAGATGAAGATATCATCGCTTGTGAAGGATAGGAGGAAAAGACATGGCTAAGGAAGTACGTTTTTCAAAAGATGCCCGTGAGGCAATGTTAAAAGGGGTTAATACTCTAGCAAATGCAGTTCGTGTAACTTTAGGTCCAAAGGGTCGTAATGTTGTACTGGAAAAAGAATATGGTTCACCATTAATTACAAATGATGGTGTAAGTATTGCCAAAGAAATCGAACTTGAAGATAAATTCGAAAACATGGGGGCTAAATTAGTCTACGAAGTTGCTAATAAGACAAATGATACAGCTGGTGATGGTACAACGACTGCCACTATTTTGGCGCAAAGCATGATTGAAAATGGTTTGAAGTTGGTTGATCGTGGTGCAAATCCAGTATTGATGCGTGAAGGAATTGAAAAAGCAGCTAAAGAAATCGCATCTTATATTTTAGAACATGCTAAAAAAGTAGAAAGTACACATGATATCCAAAACGTTGCAGCAATTTCTTCTGGTAGTGAAGAAATTGGTAAATTGATTGCTAATGCAATGGATAAAGTAGGACGTGATGGTGTAATTTCTACAGATGATTCTAATGGTTTTGAAGATGAGTTAGAAATCAGTGAAGGTATGCAATATGATAAGGGGTATGTATCTCCATACATGGTTTCTGATCGTGAGAAAATGGAATGTACAATGGAAAATCCTTATGTAATGGTTACGGATCAGAAAATTACAAATATTCAGGAGATTTTACCAGTATTAGAACAAATCGTTCAAAGTAATCGTGCTTTGTTGATCATTGCAGATGATTATGAAAATGAAGTAACTTCTACATTGGCATTGAATAAATTGCGTGGAACATTTAATGTAGTAGCTACAAAAGCACCTGGTTTTGGTGATAATCAAAAAGAAATGTTACAAGATATCGCAACATTAACAGGAGCTACATTCTACTCTAAAGATTTACAGATGGAATTAAAAGAATTGCAACTTTCTGATTTAGGTACAGTAAAGAAATTGGTTGTTACTAAAGATAATACAACAATGATCGGTGGTGCTGGAGATAAGGAAGCTGTTGGAGCTCGTGTTCATGAAATTGAAGCACAGATTGAAAATACAAAGAGCGACTATGATAAGAAACGTTTACAAGAACGTTTAGGAAAATTATCAAATGGTGTTGCTGTAATTAAAGTTGGCGCCATGACAGAAAGTGAATTAAAAGAAAAGAAATTGCGTATTGAGGATGCTTTGAACTCAACTCGTGCTGCTGTTGAAGAAGGTATCGTTGTTGGTGGTGGAGCTGCCTTAGTTTCAGCTTATTCCGCTTTAAAGGATAAAGTAAAGAGCGATGTAGTTGATGTTCAAAAAGGAATCAAGATCGTATTTGATGCATTGTTAGCTCCAATTGCACAGATTGCTGATAATGCAGGATATAATGCCGAAGATATTGTATCTGAACAATTGAAGGCTTCTGAAAATCAAGGATTTGATGCCAAGAATGGTCAATGGGTTGATATGATTGAAGCTGGTATCATTGATCCATGTAAGGTAACACGTAATGCATTGTTAAATGCAGCTAGCATTTCTGCATTGTTTATCACAACTGAAGCTGGTGTTGCCAAGATTCCAGAACCGGAAAAAGAAATGCCAATGCCTCAGGGAATGTATTAATAGGTAATGAAGGATGGGAAACCATCCTTTTTTTATCTATTTTTAATACTTTGATGGGTTAATAGTAAAACAGTTAAATCATATCTATATGGGAATATAAAGACAAAGAAAATCAAATGCTTTAAGATAGACTGATATTTATTAATAATGTATTTTCTAAATCAATAAAGCTTCATCAAGTGGTAGATATTCGAATAAAGACATTCTGGACATTGTAATAGAGGTTATTGAGTACATAGAATTGTCCTATTATGAAAAAATCTCTTAATACTCTAAAAGTTCTATCATTTTTTTGTAGGTGTTGCATTCATCTTTTTGATTCGTTTTTTTTATCATAAAGGCGCACTCAATAATTATGTTGCCCTTATTATAACTATGATCATAGTGGTGGGAGTCATTTATATATTAAATTTAAAGGAACTGCCTTTTAAAAATGATTGATTGAAAATTTACATTTCTTTATGTAAAAACTTACATTTTTGTATTGAAATATTTTGTAACTCTTGTTATACTTCAACTAAGTTCAAAAGCGATGATAGGGAGCTGTCAGAAAATGATGTTTTATAGAGAGTGATTGGTTGGTGGAAAATCGCAAAGATCTTTTTGATACACTCACCCTTGAGCAGCTTTACTGAAATAAGTAAGTAAAGACGGAAACTCACCGTTATCAGGAGAAAACAATTCGCTTAGGCTGATTGTAATGAGTGGTTACTTTTTTGTGACAATGAGAGTGGTACCGCGGGAAACTATGTTGTTATAGTCCTCGTCTCTCAAGGTAGAAGTCCTTGAGGGGGAGGGCTTTTTATATGAGTTAAAGGAGATTGGAAACATGATGGATGCAAGTAAGTATGCCCCAGGTTATTATCCGCCAAAGGAAAATGAATATCGCTGGGTCAAAAAAGATCACATTGAAAAGGCGCCGGCTTGGTGTTCAGTGGATCTAAGAGATGGAAATCAAGCGTTGATCGTACCGATGTCTTTGGAAGAAAAGCTTGAATTTTACAAGATGCTCTTGGAGATTGGTTTTAAGGAAATTGAAGTTGGTTTTCCGGCGGCCAGTCAGACAGAATATGAATTTTTAAGAACGATCATTGAACGAGATATGATTCCTGAGGATGTGACCGTTCAGGTTTTGACACAGTGTCGTGATCATATCATTCGTAAGACATTTGAAGCTGTTAAAGGTGCACCGCGTGCTGTAATTCACTTTTATAATTCAACCAGTGTTGCTCAAAGAGAACAGGTGTTTCAAAAGTCAAAAGAAGAAATCAAGAAGATCGCTGTAGAGGGTGCTAAGCTTGTAAAAAAATTATCTGAAGAATATGAAGGTAATTTTTTGTTTGAATATTCACCAGAATCCTTTACAGGAACAGAGCCAGATTACGCTTTGGAAGTTTGTAATGCGGTTTTGGATGTGATGCAGCCAACCGTAGATCGTCCTATGATCATCAATTTGCCAGTAACGGTGGAAATGAGCTTGCCGCATGTATATGCTAATCAGATAGAATATTGCTCGGATCGTTTAAAATATCGAGATGCGGTTATCTTATCGACACATCCTCATAATGATAGAGGAACCGGTGTAGCGGATACTGAACTTGCACTATTGGCCGGTGCACAACGAGTTGAATGTTGTTTGTTTGGTAATGGTGAACGCACAGGGAATGTAGATGCCATCACATTAGCAATGAATATGTATTCGCATGGAGTAGATCCAAAATTGGATTTTTCTAATATGCCGCATATTTGTGAGGTCTATGAGAGAGTGACACGAATGAAGGTCAATGATCGTCAACCGTATGCAGGAAGCTTAGTATTTGCAGCTTTTTCTGGATCGCATCAGGATGCCATTGCCAAAGGTATGCATTATCGAAAAGAACATCACCAACATCAGTGGAATTGTCCGTATTTGCCAATTGATCCAACGGATGTAGGACGTACTTATGATGCGGATGTAATACGCGTTAATTCGCAAAGTGGAAAAGGTGGAATCGGTTATATTTTAGAGGAAAGTCACGGCTTCCATTTACCGCCTAAGATGCGTGAAGATTTTGGATATGCGATAAAAGATATCAGTGATAAAAATCATAAAGAATTAAAGCCTGAAGAAATTTATCAAGTCTTTAACGAAACGTATTGTAATAAGATTTCTCCTTTGCATATAGTGGAAGCGCATTATATTCAACAAAAGGGTAATAACATTACAGCTATGTTAAGTATCGAAAAAGACGGACAGGTACATGAATGTAGTGCCAAAGGTAATGGTAGATTGGATGCAGTCAGCAATGCCATCAAGCTGGAGATGGGATATAGCTATGCATTGGAAACATACACAGAGCATTCTTTGGAAGATATGGGAAGTGGTTCGCAAGCTGTAAGTTATATTGGCTTGAAATGGAAAAACGGTGCAACGAGTTGGGGCGCTGGACTTGATACGGATATTATTCGATCGGGAATTAAAGCATTAGTTTCGGCAATTAATAATAAGCCGCAGGAGGACTAATTATGGCAATGACGATGACACAAAAAATCTTGGCAGCGCATGCCGGATTAAAAGAAGTACAAGCAGGCCAGTTGATCATGGCAAATTTGGATGGTGTCTTAGGAAATGACATTACAACGCCTGTCGCAATACAGGAGTTTGAAAAGGCTGGTTTTGATACTGTCTATGATGCAGAAAAAATTAATGTGGTTTTAGATCATTTTGTTCCAAACAAAGATATCAAGGCAGCCAAGCAATCAAAGACTTGTCGTGATTTTTGCCATAAGCATTCGATTAAAAACTTTTTCGATGTAGGGAAAATGGGAATTGAACATGCTTTGCTTCCAGAACAGGGAATTGTGACAGCGGGTGATTGTATTATCGGAGCTGATTCACATACGTGTACTTATGGAGCTTTAGGTGCTTTTAGTACTGGTGTTGGTTCCACCGATATGGCAGCTGGCATGGCTACGGGAAAGGCATGGTTTAAAGTACCTGAGGCTATTCAAGTGGTGTTAAAAGGAAAACTATCTCCTTTTGTTTCCGGCAAAGATGTGATTTTACATTTGATCGGAAAAATTGGTGTTGATGGTGCCTTATATCGTTCTTTGGAATTCTGTGGTGAAGGCATTTCTTCTTTAAGCATGGATGATCGTTTGTGTATTTGTAATATGGCGATTGAAGCGGGTGCAAAAAATGGTATCTTTCCAGTCGATGACATCACGATAAAATATATGGAAAATCGTAGTCAAAGACCATGGAAAATCTATGAAGCTGATTTAGATGCTTCATATGTACAAACAATTGAAATAGATCTTTCAACATTGGAGCCGACAGTTTCTTATCCACATTTACCAGAAAATACACATTTGGCAAAAGAAGGAAAAGATATTCGAATTGATCAGGTTGTGATTGGTTCTTGTACCAATGGTCGTTTAGAAGATATGCAAGCAGCTTATCAGATCCTTCATGGAAAACATGTAGCGCAAGATGTTCGTGTCATCATTATTCCAGCTACGATGGATATATATAAAGAATGTTTGCGACGTGGATACACAGAGAGTTTTATCGATGCTGGTTGTATCGTGTCTACACCTACATGTGGGCCATGTTTAGGTGGATATATGGGAATTTTAGCGGATCATGAAAGATGTGTATCTACCACAAATAGAAATTTTGTCGGACGTATGGGAGATACGACAAGTGAAGTGTATCTGGCTAGTCCATATACGGCAGCTGCTAGTGCATTGACAGGATATATCACAGATCCAAGGGAGGTTTAACAGATGGAAAACGCAAAAGGAAGGGTATTTAAATATAAGGATAATGTAGATACCGATGTTATTATTCCAGCACGTTATTTGAATACACCAAATGCCAAAGAATTAGCATCGCATTGTATGGAAGATATTGATTCATCTTTTGTAAAGAATGTACATGCTGGCGATATTATGGTAGCCGGATGGAATTTTGGATGTGGTTCTTCTCGAGAACACGCACCTTTGGCTATTAAAACTTGTGGTATAAGTGTAGTGATCGCCAAAAGTTTTGCCCGAATTTTTTATCGTAATGCGATCAACATTGGTCTTCCTATTTTAGAGTGTGAACAAGCAGCCGATCAGATACAGGCGGATGATGAAGTCATGGTAGATTTTAATACAGGTGTCATAACAGATATAACACAAAACAAAGAATGGCAGGCACAACCTTTTCCACCGTTCATTCAAAACATCATTGATAAAGGTGGACTGATGGCCAGCTTAAAGGAGCAATAATATATGGAAAAAAAGATAGGTGTGATACAGGGAGATGGATCCTCTCCAGAAATTGTTGGTGAGGCTTTAAGAGTATTACAAAAAATTGAAACATTATATGGGCATCACTTTATATTCGAAAGTATCGATATGGGAGGTACTGCTATAGATAAATATGGAGATCCTTTACCTCAGCACGAATTGATCAAATGTTTGGAATCTGATTCTGTTTTATTAGGTGCGATCGGGGGACCTAAATGGGAAGGGTTGCCTGGTGAAAAGCGCCCTGAAAAAGGATTGTTGAAGTTAAGAGCTGGCATGAAACTGTATTCGAATAATAGACCGGCTACATTATGGCCGCAGTTAGCAGATGCTTCGCCTTTAAAAAAAGAAATAGTTGATAAAGGAATTGATTTTGTCGTGGTACGTGAGTTGATTGGTGGCGTCTATTTTGGAGATCATAAAACGTATATAGAAGCAAATGAAGAAAAAGCTGTCGATACGATGCCTTATAGTTGGCATGAAATTGAAAGAATTGGACGAATCGGTTTTGAAATGGCACAAAAACGTCGCAAAAAACTTTGTTTGGTAGATAAGGCAAATGTTTTGGATACTTCTCGTTTATGGCGTAAGGTCATGCATACCATAAAAGACGAATATCCTGATGTAGAGTATAGTGAGATGTTTGTTGATAATTGTGCCATGCAGATTTGTAAAGATCCAAGTCAGTTTGATGTGATCGTCACAGAAAATATGTTTGGTGATATTTTAAGCGATGAAGCCAGCCAGATCACAGGTTCTATCGGTATGATTCCAAGCAGTTCTTTAGGTGAAGGAACTAGAGGTTTATATGAACCGATCCATGGTTCGGCCCCAGATATAGCTGGACAAGATATTGTTAATCCGATAGCCTGCATATTAAGTGCTGCTATGATGCTTAGATATAGTTTTGACATGGAAAAAGAAGCTTCTTGCATTGAAAAGGCAGTAAATCGTGTTTTAGATGCTGGTTATCGCACGCAAGATATATATACAGAGGGTATGATAAAAGTTGGTACTAAAGCAATGGGAGATGCGATTTTAGAAGCTATGAGCATTTAAAGAGTTCAAATTGATTTGAGCTCTTTTTTTGTCTATAATGCTTTTGGTGATAAAAATGAAAACGATATGGATTGCGACAAACAATAAGCACAAAGTAGAAGAATTTAAAAACATGTTGCAGCAAAAAGCAAATGTTAAATGCTTAAGTGATCTTCCACAAAAAATTGAAATTGTTGAAGATGGAAAGACTTTTGAAGAAAATGCTTTGATAAAGGCTAGAAGTCTTTATCAGATTTTAAAAGAGCCTGTTATCAGTGATGATAGTGGTATAGAAGTAGATGCGATGGATAAAAGACCTGGTGTTTACTCAGCACGATTTATGGGAGAAGATACTGACTATGCCATTAAAAATCAAGCTATCATAGAGGCTGTAAAAGGAAAAGTGAAAACGGCAAGATATGTATGTGTAATTGCTTATATTGACGAAAATGGACATGAAAAAACGTATCGAGCAACGATTGAAGGAGAAATAAGTGATCGGCCTATAGGTGATAAAGGATTTGGTTATGATCCTATCTTTTATTATCCGCCGTTTCAAACAACTTTGGCAAACGTTTCTGAAGAACAGAAGAACAGTGTTTCACATCGCGGAAAAGCGTTACAAATGTTTTTAAATGATTTGGAGGGTACATTATGATTCATGTAGTATTGTATGAGCCTGAAATTCCTCAAAATACAGGAAATATCATTCGTACTTGTATGGCTACTCATTCTGTTTTGCATCTGATTGAACCATTAGGGTTTAGTCTTGATGAAAAACATTTGCGAAGAAGTGGCATGGATTATATCAAAGATGCTGAAATTCATATTCATAAAAATTGGCAGGAATTTATTAAAGAATATCCAAGCGAACATTATTATTTCATGACTCGTTATGGACATAAAGCACCTAGTCAGTTTGATTTCACAAAAGAAAAAGGAGATATTTTTCTGGTTTTAGGAAAAGAGAGTACAGGAGTCGATAAACATATCTTAAAAGATCACTTAGAGACATGTATGCGGCTTCCTATGGTGGCTAATGCAAGAAGCTTAAATTTGAGTAATTGTACAGCTATTGTGGTTTATGAAGTCCTAAGGCAGCTTGGATATCCTGGATTGAGTACTAACGAAGAATTAAAAGGGGAAGATTTCCTTGAAAGCTTATCGTTTGATTGATTCATTATGGAATAGTTTTGAAAAAAGAAGAAAGATTCTAACTTTGGCGGTTTGTTTATTTTGGTTTCTACAATATGTTATACAAACAGCATTCTTCTTCTCATTGTCTCAAGTACATAATTATTCTTCTTTGTTTGAATTTATGGAGCATATGGATTCGTATACAGGATCGATACTGATTCGTATCGCATATCAATTTATAACTATACCGACTATTTCACTAACTTCGATATTTACTAGTTTTTTTAAAGCATTTAGTTTTATAGATGTCGTTTTTATCCTTTTAACGATATATTGGTTTTTACAAGCGGATAAGAAAAAGGCATGTCTTTTTGTAGGAAGCAATATCTTGATGATAGCTATATTATTTATCTTCTTAACGCTAGGGATGCAAGTAAATTCTATACAGAGCTTGATTGACTCTCTTTATGTGCTCTCTTTAATTAGTTTAGTGCTGCATCTAGTGTTTATATTGATATTGTTGTTCGTTCTTGTACAAAATTGTATGAAATGGGCTAAATTGAACTACTGATTTGTATTTCTATGGTGAACATGTGTATTTTTCTTAAAAATTTTTAAAATTTTTTAAAAAATCACATAATATCCCATAAATTATGAAATAGTCCTTTACATAAAGCATTATTGTATTTTTGTGTTAAAAAAAGGACAAGAAAAAAGTATGCAAAAGATGGCGATTTTTTTGAGATTGTTGTCGAATATGTTATTCTATGGTTGTTGTATGAGAGGTGACAGTAATGAATTTTATCGAGAAACACAGCAAAATCTTGGCCGTTGCCCTCTGTGCTTGTGCATGTGGTCCAGTGCTTTCTACGGTATATGCCTATGAAACACAGCCTGGATGGCATGGAGAGGGAAAGAATCGAAGCTATGTTTTAGAGTCGACACGTCAAGAGGCAACAGGATTAACTGAAATCAACGATGAATTGTACTACTTTGACCAAGACGGAAAACTTCAGTTTGGATGGCAAACAGTTGGAAACGACGTTTACTATTTCACATCTGAAGGAACAGCCGCAACAGGAAAAACTTCTCTGCAAGGTACAACATACAATTTCCAGAAAGATGGAATGCTTCTTCAGGGATGGCAGGATGACGGAACTTACTACAATGATCAAGGTGAGCAAGTTACAGCATCTTGGATGGAAATTGATGGTGTTAAGTACTATTTTGATGCAGAAGGTCATTCCGTGACAGGTTGGCAGGACATTGAAGGAAAGAAATATTACTTTAACGAAGATGGTTCTATGGCAACAGGTCAGGTTACGGTAGATGGTACGACATACCATTTAACAGAAACCGGTGAGTTGAAAACAGGATGGATCACTGAAGGTGATAATTCATTCTATTACAATGAAAACGGTGAACAAGTCAAAGACCAGTCAATTGATATCGAAGGAAAGAAATATTTCTTTGATGCCAATGGTGTCATGTTAAAAGACACAACAAAAGATGGATATACAATTGGATCTGATGGTGTTGCCACAGAAACAGTTGAAGAAAGTGCTCCTACACAGGATCAAACTGAAACGCAAGCACCTGCTCAATCTCAAGAGCAGACACAGACTCCTTCACAGAGTACACCGCAAACTCCATCAAATAGTGGAACTAACAATAGTAGTTCTAATAGCGGATCATCAAATAACAACAGTACGGTACAACAACCACAAACTCCATCAAATGGAGGTTCTGTAAATACGGGATCTGTTAATTCAAGTGCAATCGCAAGTGCTGCTTTAGCACAGGTTGGTGTAAACCAGGATTGTACGATGTTAGTAACTAACGCATTAAAAGCAGTTGGAATCAACTTCCATGGTTGGCCAAGTGATTATGCTTCTTTAGGAAGCTGGACAAGTAATCCAGTACCAGGAGACATTATCATTTATAGTGGACACGTTGCCATTTATATTGGAAACGGTCAGGCTGTTCATGGTGGATGGAACGGATATACAACAGTTGTATTCTCTGTAAACTGTTCAAATGCTTTAGTTGGCTATATCCACGTAGGATAATGAGCAAGTTAAAAGAAGGATGCGTTCCTTCTTTTTTTTATATTTTTTCTATATAAGATGCATAATAAATTGCGTCATTTTTTATTTATGATAGAATACTTTTCATGAGGTTTATAAGAACAGAAAAATTTGTTGATAACTCTATTTCCATTCGAATGTTTCTTCCTTTAAAAAGAGAAACAATTACATCTATTAATCTTGCGTTACGGATGTTAAAACGAAAGACAGAAGCCTTTCCTTCCTTACAAAAAGTATCTTTAGCTTTAAATGAAGCTTATAACTTTCGTGTTTCTTTACATATGACAGGGCTTGGAAACAGGCTAATGATCGAATATCGATTTCAGTATCTTCAAGATCAATATTGGCCTACAGATATAGATGATTTTAAAATATTGACAATTATAGATCAGTTTTTATTTCATCCATTGATTGATGAATCCGGATTTAATGAGTGTAAAATGCAATATGAGGATAAACTGCTTCGCCTGCAAGATGATCCAGATTATATAAGCAGTGCTACAAGTCTTTCTTTATTGGATCCAAAATATACGAGTTCTATTTCAATTCAGGGTTATCAAAGTGATTTACAGAATCTAACATATGAGAATATCCAAAGCTGTATTCAAAATATTTTGAATTTAGATAAACACGTATATATATGCGGAAAGCTTTCACCGGCTGTTTTATCTTATTTACAATCTTTGGATACACCTTTAGAGCCGGTAAAATCTATTTATCCGTATTTAAGTACTTCATATAAAGAATCATTTATCAAAAGGGAGATTGAACAAACCGCATTGACGTTAGTTTTTCGTACAGGTATCACTGTAAAAGATGAGTTGGCATATCCATTAGTACTTTTAAATTCTATTTTAGGACAATGTCCAAATAATCTTTTATTTGATACGATTCGTGAAAAAAACAGTCTTTGTTATGCGATACACTCATCATTGATTCGTTATGATGGCTTATTGTTAGTACAGACCGGACTTTCTAAAGTACATTTTGAAAAAGTAAAGATGTTGATATTTGAACAAATCCAAAGACTTCAGTCTATGGATTACTCAGATACATTACTCGAAAATGCGAAAAAGGATTGGATCGATTCCATACGAAGTATAAAAGACTTACCATTTTCTTGGATAGAACAAGTGTTTTCGGATGATTATTTAGAACAGAAAGCTTCTATTGAACAACGAATATCGAAAATTCAGCGGATTCAAAAAAAAGATATTGCTTTAGCCGCTCAAAATTTGTCTTTATGTGCTTTAGCTCTAGTGGAGGAAAATGATGAAAAAGTATAATTTTGAATGGTTTGAAAGAACATTAGAGAATGGCATGAAAGTGATTTTAGTGCACAAACCACAATTTACGCAGTCTTTTTTTCTGTTGGGTATAAAAGCTGGTGGAATGGACATATGGCAAGAGCAGGGAATAACATCTATTACATATCCTAGTGGCTGTGCGCATTTTTTAGAACATCAGATGTTTCGCCTGAATGGTCAAGATGTAACTGATCAATTTGCAGATCTTTGTGCTGTGACTAATGCGTTTACTGGTTTAAATGAGACAGCTTATTATTTTTCTACGGCATCAAATCCAGAAGGACCATTATCACTTTTGATGGATTTTGTTCAAAATTTAGATATTGATGCAGAAAGTGTGGAAAAAGAAAAAGGCATTATTTTAAGTGAATACAATATGTATCAACAAAGCCCGGAAAGTCGATTGATGAAGCTGGTATGGAACGCCTTGTACAAAAAACATCCCATTCGTATTGATGTTTTAGGTACCCCAGAAGATATTCAATCGATGAAGGTGCAAGATTTAAAAACTTTTTATCATGATAAATACGATCCGCAAAATATGGTTTTAATTGGTGTGACTGGCACGGATCCTAGTCCACTTCTGGGGTTGATTGAACGAAAACAAGAAGTCTATCCCAAACATCGTGTAGATCCAATGCAGCGAAAATACTTAAATGAGCCAGATAAGGTAGCTAAAGAATTGGTTGAAGATCATATGGATATTAGTATTCCATATGTTAGTTTGGCCATCAAACTAAAACCGGTTTTAGATCCTTTACAAGCTGCATGCCTGGATTTTGCGCTTCAAATGACTTTGGATGCTTGGTTTAGTTCGCTAAATCCAGATTTTCAATCATGGATGGATCAAAGAATTCTTACAACTTCTTTTGGCGCTGAGTGTGAAATCACAACAGATCATGCTTATTTGATGTTTTATTCACAAACGAAAAAAACAGAGGAATTCTTTCAAGTGGTAAAAGACGTATTAAGGAAGATGCAGACAAATAAGATTGATCATTTGATTTTTAACAGCTTAAAAAATAAGTCTTATGCACAGTCATTAAGGACTTTTGATCATTTTGAAAGTTTTGCGATCGATTTGTTTCAATCGAAGGTACAAGGGATTTCTTATTTTGAGTTTTTGGATAAAATGGCTGCTATGCAAAGAGATGAAGTATTTGAAAAAATATCAAAATTAGATTTTTCAAATCAAAGTCGTATTTATTTAAATAGTTATAATAAGAGCTAATTTATCTAAAATGGTATTTAAAACTACATTTTAGAGGGGATTATGAATGTAATCCAATTAAAAAACGAGCTGGTTAGATAAACTGGCTCGTTTGTTTTGTCTGTGTAAAATCGATAGACTATGGATGAAGGCAGGTGATACAAATGGGTAGATACTCATACCGGATAAGGAGGTAATCAATAAATGAATGTATTTTGTTTGGTGGGGCAGATCAAAGAAATGCCGCAGCTTAGATCCATTCCTTCAGGGGAAAAAGTATGTAATGTTTTATTAGAGGTTGAAAGGCCTTATGCCAATGCTGAAGGAATCTATGAGATGGATACATTTCAAATCGAGGTGTGGCGAGGATTGGCAGAAACCCTTTGCAGTACGATGAAAACAGGGGCTTGGATCACTGTAAAAGGACGTATTGCCTCACGAGCTTATCAAAAAGAAGATAAGGTATACTATAATAGTGTCTTTGTTGCTGAACATATTGGCTTTATACATCAGAAGTAAAAATTGTATAGGGATATAATGTATTTTAAATTGAATTATGATTGAACCAAAACCTATCTAAGAAGATCTTAATAAAAAAATCTCTGCCATGAGCAGAGACTTTTTTTAGCGGTTGTAGAACTCAACGACTAACAATTCATTGATTGGTTGTGCTGTAAACAATTCGCTACGTTCAGGATAACGAGAATATGTTCCTTTTTTAGCTTCTTTGTCAACATCAACATAATCAACGATGGTAGTAGCGGCTTCTAATGCTTCATTGATAGAAGCCATGTTTTTAGCACGTTCACGTACTTCAATCACTTGACCAGGTTTAACTTGGAAACTAGGGATATCCACTTTCTTTCCATCTACAAAGATGTGCCCGTGGTTAACCAACTGACGGCTTCCACGACGTGTACGAGCAAATCCCATACGATAAACAAGGTTGTCTAAACGAGATTCTAACATGATCAAGAAGTTTTCACCGGCAGAACCAGGTTTCTTACTTGCTTTCTTATAAGTGTTGTAGAATTGTTTTTCGCTTAGCTGATACGTATGACGAATACGCTGTTTTTCCTGTAACTGAATACCGTAGTTTGTTAATTTTACACGGCGACCTTTTCCGTGTTGACCTGGAGCATAAGGACGACGATTTAGTTCTTCACCTGTTTCTAGAACAGAAAAGCCTAAACGACGAGACTTTTTCCAGATACTTCCTGTGTTTCTAGACATAATTTTCCTCCTATTGTTTTATTTTTCCATAAAACAATAACAGTACAAATCACCATCAAGTGTGTTGTAATCGATCTTTTCCGCTATCAGCTATTAGCTTACTCACATCGCTATAAAGCTTACAACGCTGGCTTGGCGGCTTTGTATGCTGCTATCAATTTATGCTAAGAAATCATACCAAAAGTATATTTATAAATCAAGAAATTTTGAAATCTTATGTTAACGTTAAGCGAAAATGTCACCTAATGTGAAAGGAATCACATTAGGTGATT
>CABVDD010000011.1 GCA_902497095.1 uncultured Faecalicoccus sp. | reverse complement strand
GATTATTATCCATATTCTTTTTCCTTTCCACTCACGCTGATGAAGGGTGATAAGGCGGTCAAGATTGACGAAATACTCTCCAATCTTTTCTTGTTCAGCAACATCAGGGATAAGCACATCAGCATTTTTGATATTGTCAGAGTTCAGGGACTCAAAGGTGGAGCCACAGGACAACACTTTCCAATATCCGTTGCTGTTCATTTTTACAAGAAGTTGATAAATGAACTCGTTGCCTTTGATAGCCGCAACGCCACGCCCGATTACCACATTATAAGCGGTTTTTCCCATTGCACCTGCAGGTGCTCTTACACTCATTATCAAATCTCCAGCGTCTGCTTTTTTAGTAACTTGCGAGGTCCATATTCGTGGAGTAACCCATCCATTTTGTAAATCTGCATTTCCTTGAACAAGAATATAATCACTTGGTGTATCTGAATATGTGCTTCCATCAGGAGATTGTCCCATTGTAATCGGAACAACGTCTCCCAACTTACGCTGTTCCCAAGTTATATCTTTATGGAAGAAGATATGTCTTACATAGTGATATTATCAACCTAATTGGGTATAATAAGCAAAGGTAACATATTCTATTGGAGATGATAATTTGAAACGATTTAACGAAGGTGATGTTGTTTACTTTATTTCCTCTTCTGTCTTTATCAAGAAAGCTACTGTTATTCGTAATGCTGGTGGATTCTGTACAATACGATTTTCAGATGGTAATTGTGGTACTTCTGGAACACGTGTTCGTGAAAGCAAATTGTATCGTACAGAAGAAGAGGCAAAGAAAGTTGTTGAACAACATCAAAATGCAAACAAGTGGAGATGATGGGTTCTCCACTTCTACTTTGGATTGGCAAATACAATACCTCCCATTCTTGATCTATAGTAATCAAGAGTATAGGTGTTGGTTTGCCAATCTTTTTTTGCATCTTCAAACGTATTGGTAATG
The DNA here is from genome assembly GCA_902497095.1 of uncultured Faecalicoccus sp. GTDB lineage: Bacteria > Bacillota_I > Bacilli_A > Erysipelotrichales > Erysipelotrichaceae > Faecalicoccus. Next base: position 51,632 of record CABVDD010000011.1, on the reverse strand, counting down.
CCATCATAATTGCCATCTTGAATTGTAATGTTATTACCATCTACTTTTAAAACAATGCCAACATGGTTTTTACCTATACCTGAAAATACGGCTCCTGCTTTTGGTATTGACGATCTTTCAAATTTATCCGGATGTGCTTTTAGTAGTTCATCTACACAATCCCATCCATTACCAGTAAAGCCAGGATCATATCCATATAGCTCATAGAATCTTCCCCAAGCAAACCATGTGCATTGGCCATATAAGCCTGTTTTAGCATATGGATTCTTTGTAATCCATGCTTCTATGTTATTAAAGTTTGGATTAGTTCCACCTCTAAAGGTAATACCGACATATCGCATAACATGATCGACATAAGATGGATCTCCATACCCTGATACATTCAATTCTTGCTTTTTCATATCGGAGAATTGTTGAGCATTGTATTTGGAATAACCACCAAAATTAGAAATTGCCCAATCAATATATCCAGATCCATAGTTGTATCCTTGCAAAGCTAGATAGATGTGTTCTGTATCTGATGGATCTTTTACATTTGCCTTTTTAACACAATCCGAAAAGGTATGTGTACCAACATCTATGGAATACTCTGGTTCTGTAATGCCATTAGGAACTCTAGGATATTTTGTATTATATCCCGATTCACTAGCTTGCATCGGATCAGTTCCTTTACCACCAGATTCCTGCATCATAATCGCTTGAAGTAAAGATACATAATCTTCTATATCGTATTCTATTGCATATTTACGAATGGTATCTTCATATGCAATAATTTCTTCGCTTAAAGAAACAATTTCACTGTTAGATCCACCATATTGAGCTAATACGCTAAATGTGCCAACAAACAGAGTAATCATAATTAACAAGATCAATCCCGTTCCAAAAGAAAAGAGTGTATTCAATGTAGATACACTCTTCTTAACAATATGAAATGATTTCTTTATGGCATGTGTTGTATTTTGGACAATAGGCTTGGAAACAAATTGTTCAGTAGATTTTTTTATCTTTGAAGCATTCAATTTATTTACAACATGCTTTTTTGCCTTGGATATATAAGAAATTCTCTGTGGATGAATACCATGATTTGATTCAATAATCGATTTCTTATTAGCTGATTTGATCTTATATTCATGATGTTTTTGTTTTATAAACTTTGTAGCACGATGTTTAGATTCAATTACAGTTTGTTTTGCTGCAACACTCACATTATTTGTAGCCTGTACCTGTGGATTGGATTTAACAGAAGCATCCTTTTTTCTATCAACATTTTTATTATGAATTGTTTGTTGCTTAATAAAATGTTGAATATTTCCCTTTGTATCCTTTGTTTTGATAGCTTGCATTTTTTGCTTTGTCTTAATATCTCTCAAATTCATCAACTCCTTTTCTTTACAACCATAAGATTATTTGCTTAGATATGTATATGAACGAATATTACTATGGAATAAAAGCAGATAAAATTATTACTCCCTTTGGATTTGTCCAGATGAAATTAAATGATAAGCCTATAGAATTTATATATAAACAAGATTCCCACGAATGGAACGGTACAAGTTATACATTCTTTAGGCTATATGTAGATTTAGTAAAATATAAAATTCATGATGAAGTAATTTGTACAATAGATAACTGTATATTTGAACATTTTTATGGTGATGAACACTTTTACTCTGTTTTTGTAGAAAACGAAGATTATTTTCTTGCGATGGGTGTATACGATTCAGAAGAAAATGGCTATGATCCTCCATTTACACATTGCTTTGAATCGGGGTTTTGTGATAGTGGAACTTGTACTTGGATTTTTGATAATCCTAGAAATTATAGAGAAAACTATACAAGATATTTTAGAACAACTATTGCATGGCTTCCAAAATCCATTGATGGATATGATGATATTGTCGATGCATTAATTGATAATTTAGCATAATGAATCACACAGATGGAAATTTGAATACACAAATACCAGACTTTTTCATCTTACTAAAATCAAAAATTAAATTTTGTTTAGTAAGATATTTAGTAAGTCAACATACAGTTGTTGTTAGCTAAAGTACATAATTACTCGACTTTTCAGCTTACTAAAATCAAAAATTAAATTGTATTAGTAACTTATAGATTTGACTAAATGGAATTATTTAAAAAAAATTAGTCGAATATTTAGTCAAACCTTAGTCGAAATATAGGAGGTTCGGTATGACTATCGAAGATATAAAAAATGAATTTGAGTAGGTTGCATAGGATCATTTTCTTTACCACCAGATTCCTGCATCATAATCGCTTGAAGTAAAGATACATATTCTTCTATATCGTATTCTATTGCATATTTACGAATGGTATCTTCATATGCAATAATTTCTTCGCTTAAAGAAACAATTTCACTGTTAGATCCACCATATTGAGCTAATACGCTAAATGTGCCAACAAACAGAGTAATCATAATTAACAAGATCAATCCCGTTCCAAAAGAAAAGAGTGTATTCAATGTAGATACACTCTTCTTAACAATATGAAATGACTTCTTTATAGCATGTGTTGTATTTTGAACAATAGGCTTGGAAACAAATTGTTCTGTAGATTTTTTCATCTTTGAAGCATTCAATTTATTCACAACATGCTTCTTTGCCTTGGATATATAAGAAATTCTTTGTGGTTGAACAGCATGATTTGATTCAATAATCGGTTTCTTACTAGACGATTTGATCTTATATTCATGATGTTTTTGTTTTATAAACTTTGTAGCACGATGCTTAGATTCAATTACAGTTTGTTTTGCTGCAACACTTACTTTATTTGTAGCCTGTACCTGTGGATTGGATTTAACAGGAGCATCCTCTTTTTTATCCACATCTTTACTACAAATATGAATGGTCTGCTGCTTAATAAAATGCTGAATATTTCCTTTTGTATCCTTTGTTTTGATAGCTTGCATTTTTTGTTTTGTCTTAATATCTCTCAAATTCATCAACTCCTTTGTATGTAAAAAAGCAGAAAGTAAATTCTGCTTAGTTGAATAGGAGTTTTCTATCTCCTGGCTTTGTTGTATTGAGATCGTACAATAATCCTTTTGGCATCTTATTGACAAAAGGGACAATAGAACCACCATACTTAATTAATCCAGATCCTGTTGGTGCATTTGTGATGTATCCCATCTGTTCTTCTGAAATATTTAGAAGTCTAGCTAAATCTTCTCTATCATTGGCAGATTGGTTTAACATCACAATGAATTCAGAGTTTGATAGCATGCTTGTACCTTGTTGAGAGGAAAGAAGATATTTAACATTTTGTGTTATTCCTGTAGGATAGGCATCTCTTTTACGGAATTGTCTCCATGCAGATGCAAAGAAGGTTGCACTTTCTTCATTTTCAAAGATAACGTGAATCTCATCAATAAAGACATGTGTACGTTTTCCTTTTCTCCAATTTTCATTGACACGATTGATAATGGCATCTGTAATTACAAGTAATCCCATCGTCTTTAATTGTTTTCCTAAATTAAAGATGTTGAAAGATAGGATTCTAGATTTGATATCTACATTGGTTTCATGGGCAAAAATGTTCAAGGATCCATTTGTAAATAATTCGAGTTTGATAGCTAATGATTTAGCTTCTGGTTCACTTTGTTCAAGTAACTTGTTGTAAAGATGTTTTAATGTTGGAACATAATTGCTTTTCATGGTATCTTGATAAACCAAAGATACACAACGATCGATAATAGAACGATCAATTGGAGATATACCACCATGATTTGTATCTAACTGTTCAAATAAGGACATGATAAATTGTGATTTATCTGCAATGGCATTGCCACTATCACCATAGCCTTCGGACATATCCATGGCATTGATATAGTCTTTACTATTTGCTCCAATACGAATAATTTGTCCACCTAGTGCTTTAATGATTGGATCGTATTCTCCTTCAGGATCCGCAATAATGATGTCATCATTGGTAGATAGAATTAAGAATTCTATTTCTTCTTTTGTTAGGAAAGATTTACCAGAACCAGGAATACCTAACAAGAAAGAATTTGGATTTTGTAATAAAGCTTTGTTACAAAGAATCGGATTATTGGTAATCGCATTCTGTCCAAACCAAGTACCACCTTTTTGCATGATTTCATGAGCACGAAAAGGAATAAATACAGCTGCACTTTCCGTTAATAAAGTACGAGTGATATTCAATTTATTAACACCAATTGGCAAAACAGTTTGTAGTCCATCTAATTGTCGTTTTGAAAAATATAGTGTTTCAAGCTCACAAACATATTTACGAGCAACAGCTTTTAATGTTTCTGTATCTTTATCCAGTTCTTCTAAAGAATCTGCAAGATGAACAACCGTAATATTACAAAGCATCATTCTTTGATCTCGTACAATTAAATCATCTAAGAATTCTTTACATTCCTTACGTTGTAGCTCCATGTCATAAGGGATAATAGCTGAGAAGTTATTGTTACGATTTTGCTTCATTTGCCAATCGGTAATATTCTTTTCTACACCTAAAAACTTATTTTCTACTTCTCTAACTGCTTCATCAGTAGGAATTGTAATAATGTCCATGGAATACATGAGATTCTTGTTTAAATCACAAAGTTCGGATACAAATTCATCCTTTAAAAAGCCAGGATAATTGCTTAAATAAAGAACTCTTCCATATTTACCATCAAATTCAAAATATTTGTTGTGGTATTTACTCATTCTGGGCGTGATCAAATCCTTAAAAGAATGACCTTTCTTAGCTAAATCATTCATGTCGAGAGAAAACTCTTCCGTTTCACTACGATAAAAATCATGAAGCATTTTTAATCGTTCTTCCGCATTTAATTCAATGCAAGATGATCCAAGTCTTGCAAATAGGGTAGAGAATTCAGTGGTGATTCTAGAAAAGGTGAATCTTGCTTCCTCGATGGTATTTTTGAAGACAGTCACTGTAATGTATTTTTCCTGGATAATATCATCACTTTCGGATAACTTATCTAAAAGCATATTATTGTATTCTTCACGATATCGATCTAAGTTATCTTGTTTTAATGGAATCAAGATATCTTCTTTGAATTTCTTGATATCCACTTTTCGATTATTGATAGTTATCTTTGTCATAACAGAAGAATCAAAAGAATTCAGTAAATCACTATAGCTTAAAAAGAGATTGTTTTTATCTTCTCCAGAAGCAATCTTATAGTTGATATCTAAGAATCTGTAACTCTTTGTATATTTATTACCGGATTTAAAAATACCATCCTTATAGATTGTATCTACCGGGATGGTATCCTGAACGGTTCTAGGCACTCTTGTTTTTTCTTTGTTGAGCTTTTTCAATCTTTCGTAGCTTTTTATCATGTACAATCGACTCCTTTCTTGATTGATTTATAAATGGTTCAAGTATTTCATAATAAAGATTAAATGGCACATTAATCAAATTCCTTGTAGACAATACAAAAGAAGATATTGCCATCTTCACAATATCTTCTGTATACATTCCTTGGAAACGAATAAAGCCAAATGCTGCAAAAGGAGCAGCACCAAGCACACATAACCAGCTTGTCATTTCTGTACCTAGTCGATCTTTGAATAGAAAATACAAACCACACGCTATGATACAGGCAATGATAGAAAAGATACTTTGCCTTAGTGATAATCCAAAGAAAATACTTTCTGTATAATCCCTTATTTCTTTGTTGATCTTGATTTCGAAATTAGATTTCATCATCTAAATCCTCATGAATAACATCTAATGGAATAGACGACGCAAATAAGATATTATCGACCGGAATAACCATCTTCCCACCATCACGACGAACAATGATCTTATCTTTTTCATGTTCCACTTTATACATCAATTTTTCTGTTAATGGTAAAGTTGAAGATTCAACAATATCCAATGAATCTCCTGTTTTTAATACAACTTTGTTTAATATATAATCTTTCATTTTGTGTTCCTTTCTTGCCAAAAAGGCATAATAAAAGCAGGAACAATATGCTCCTGCAGTAGTAATTAAAATAGTAATGATAAGTAATCCTGCCTTGAGTCAAGTATTCTAATAATTTCAATATTCTCTTCATTGACATTATAGAATACAAGTTGCTTAGATACGATTAAATAGCGAAATGGTGTATCTATGTCGAAACGATCTGACATTTTAGGACCTAGATAAGGATTATCTTTTAATAATGAAATTGTATCTACAATATTGTTTTTAAGTTTTTTTGCGGCTTGCTCGTTATGAAACTGATTAATAATATAATTTTCGGTATTAAGAAGATCATCAATTGCTGCTTTTTTATAAATAATCTTCATTTTACAAACCCAACATATTTTTGGCTTCTTCTTCTGAATAAGATTCAGTACAATTCATACCAATTTCCAATTCTTTCATTAATTTAGATAAAGCTTTTGCTTTCATCTTTTCAGCATTATCTTCGGTCACAGAAAATGGAAAACCACCTGTATTTAATACTTGCTGAAAAAATACATTTACGGCATCCGTTAGAGTTAAACCGTTTTTCGCAAAAACTTCTTCTAATTCATTCTTGATTTCTGAGTTCATGCGAATTCTAAATACATCATCTTTTTGAGCATTGATTACGTTACGCATAATTAACACTTCCTTTCGTATATATTATAATCAGTTTTTTACAAAATATCAACAAATGTAGTAACAGAGTAGCTACATATTATAGCCCCATCATTTCTTTAACGATTCGATCTGACATCTTGATTGTTCCTACAAGTACTAACATATTGAATATTAATTCACCAATATAACTCCATACCATAGATACACTGGATGCTGTTGAATCTACTACTGGTGGACTTGATGCAAAGGCTGAAAAGATAATACAGGAAAGGACAATGATCGCTCCTTCTAAACAAACTCCTGCATAGCTTTTGATAAATGTAAAAGCTGTGTTTTGTGTGCTTTCTCCTGCAGCTGCTGCAAGTGGTATTGGAGAAATAGCTGTGTACATGTAAAGTTTAAAAAATCTTCCATAAACAGTTAATATCATTACAAAAGATAGAATTGTAATGAATATAGATCCTAATAGGGTTACTGCCCATAATGGAATGGATTCTAGAAATCCTGTATTACTAACCGCATCAACTATTTCCTGTGGTATAACTGTTTCGTTGGATACTCCAAGTCCTACAGTTTCCGTAATCGATTGAATTATCCCCTGTACAATTTCAAAAATCTTTGTCATCAGTTCCATTCCATACATGACAAGACCTCTGGCAATAATAAATCTTAGAAAAAGTTTGAAGGCTTGTTCTGGTCGTTTAACATCCTGCCAGCTTGTACAAGTTCGTATCAATCCCCATACAAAGAAAAGCACAAGAAGTGCAAGTCCAATAGCTTGTAAGCCTTCATGTACTTTTACAATGATTTTCCATATATCTCCACCTTTAAATGTTTCTGGGGATTCAGTCAGTAACAACCATATTTCAGCAAGCTTAGAATTCCAGGTATTGATTGCACTTGTTAGGTTATCGATGATTCCATCCATATATTAACCTACAATAATATTCAAAATCTCTTTAGCAAACGTAATAATAATTCCGCCAGCAACCGTCATAAATCCATTGGCTCTTTGACTTGGATCATGGCTTTTTAAAGATAAACCTACCTGTACGATTCCAAATCCTAATAAAATCATTCCAATAGCACGAATGAGTCCAAACATAAAATCACTGAAGTTATTGACAACAGTGACTGGATCATTGGCTGCATAGATAGGTGTAGTAAAATTTGTGATAAGTATCAGTGCCATATAGGCAAAGAATAATGCTTTTTTAATTGTTTTTACTTTCTTCATTTTCTTCAATCTCCTTTAAATAGTTTTCTGTTTCTTCTGCGTCTAATAATTCATATTCATCATCTGTAAGAAGGATATTTTGCCAGTCATCAATGAAATGACGTGTCTGCCCATGAATATAAGGTTCACACCCACCATCCAATGTTTGTTTGATATTTGGATGTTTCAACAAATCATATTTTTTATCTTTGACAGGTCGTTCTCCCTTAATAAAAAGAAGTCCATAGTTGTTATTCAACAATCGAACTTCATCCGCTGTTAATAATTCTCTTCCAGTTTGTTGGTAATTTGTAGAATAATTACCACTTCTTCCTTCAGATTTACCATACGTATTTGTATCCAATGTTTCTTTGCCCAGCAATTCACTGATGTATTTATGTGTACTTTGTTCATTACCACCTAGGTAATACGTTTCATCACAGTTACCTAAAATGGATTCCCAGCTATCCTTGTATAAAGCTTTGATCTGAGCCAGGTTCTGTAAAATAATGGATACAAAGATCTGTCTTGAACGCATCGTTGAAAGAAGTTTATCAAATTCATCTGGTAAAGCAACATTGGCAAATTCATCCATCAAGAAATGGACGGGTACAGGAAGTTCTCCACCATGTACATAATCCGCCTGGTAATACAACATTTGAAATAACTGGGTGTACAACATTCCCACTACAAAATTGAATGTGGAATCGTTGTCTGGAATAATCGCAAATAAAGCCGTTTTTCTTTCTCCAATCTGTTCTAATTCCATCTCGTCATATTTGGTTAATGATGCAAGTTCTTCCAAATTAAAAGCAGCAAGTCTTACACCAACCGAAATCAGAATCGATTTGGCGGTTTTACCTGCTGCCTGTTTATATATTTTGTATTGTTTTAAAGCCAATGAATTAGAATCTATCATTTCTAGTCTTTTAAATAACTCATCTAATGGACTTTCGTAGTCTTCTTCATCTTCTTTGACTTCTGCATAATTGAGCATTTCCATGACCATTGTAAAATTCTGTTCATCTTCTGGTGCATAATGGTACAGATATAACATCAGCGCTTCCAATAGTGCTGTTTCACTCTTTTCCCAGAATGGATCATTGGTAGAAGAACCTTTAGGTGTTGTATTACGGATCAAGTTGGTAATTAATTTCAATACATCCTTATCACTTTGAATATAGTGGAATGGATTATATCCAAGAGATTTAGACATATCAATCAAGTCAATGACTTTAATGACATAACCATTCTCTTCTAATAGATGACCAACACTTCGAATGATTTCGCCTTTAGGATCCAATACAACAAAACTTGTATTACATTGCATGATATTTGGCTTGGCATAAAATCTTGTTTTGCCAGCACCAGAGCCACCAATCACAACCGTATTCAAGTTTCGCCTATGTTTTTTTCCATCCAATCCCATTCGTACATTCTGAGAAAAGACTTTATTAGAAAAGTAATCTTTATTCGCATATTTCTTACAAACAGTATTGGGATTTGCCCATTTAGCTGATCCGTATTCTTCAGTTCTTCTATAGTTTTTAGATGAAGATAAATACATCCCAACACCTAATACATAGATTATCAGAAAGATACCGATCGTTTTTAATGTTGAATTCGTCCATTGAATTTGAAATGGATGATTTAAAGCTTCATTAAGATATGGAATTGCATTGATTAATCCTTTATCCATGTAGGGTGCAATTAGCAATGCAAACCAAATTGTTGGCATTAGTAATAAGCCTAGAAACACATATTCATCTTTTTTAGCATCTCTCATAATGATCTTTTATAGAAGGTGAATTTGCATCACAAACTTTTACAATCAATGAATCTAGAAAGTCATAATTCTTATGTGCCATGCGTTGTTTGTCTCTTAAATCGGCAAGAGCACGTACAATAATTCTTCTTTCTGTATCATCGACTTGGATTTCAATCATTTCATCATTTTGTTTTTTAAACCAGTTACGCATATTTGTCATCTCACTTTCTTTTTGGATTTCTTTCTTACCGGATATTTAGGTGCAGAAGATTTTAACTGTTCTTGCTTAATATCCTTTAGTTCTTGACGGACAGATGGTCTATCCGTAGTAGCTGTTGATTTTTTTCTTTCGACGGTTTTCTTCTTGTTTTCTCTCTTCAATGTTTTTGAAGATGGCTCGAACGGAGTACCGTCCTTGCTTGTCCGAGCCTTGTTGGGGTTTGATTTTTCATCCATCAGTTTTGATAACAATGCATCATGTTCTTCATCACTCATTGGCTTTATATCCTTTTGTGATAAGACAGATTCACGAATGGCTTTTGTATCAATAGTAGCCAAGTCAAATTTATCCACCATTCTAGAAATCTTCGATGCATCTTCTGCTTTGACCATAATATCTACAATTCCATCTGTATTGTTCTTTTCTTTTAAAACAGAGTAGAGAACACCATAATGCTTTGCTTCTTCACAAAACTTTTTTAAGTCAGAATGATGAATCGCAAATACCTTTAATTCCTTGTTGGATTTTAATAAGTTATCTAGATTTGTTTTACCTTTGATTCTCTTATTATCGGTAATGATGGCATACAAAGTAACGGCTAAAGATTTGGCAGCTGTTCCACCAGCTTTTAATCCAATTTCAGCAGCTACTTGAATACCTTCCAGCGTCATTTTCATCATTTGATCTGCAGTATCGGCACTATTCATAAATTCAAGCTCCTTTCGTATTCTTTTTGTGTTTGTATACGTTCTGTTTCTAATGCGTTGACCATTTTTAATTTTTCTTCAATGTCAGGTACTCTCTTTTCTATATCTTCGCATATGTGAATTTCCTTTTTCCCATGTGCAATTTTAGAAGTGAGCGCATCTCGATCTTGCTCTAATTGTTGTTTTAAATCAGGATCACGAGTTCGTTTGATTTTATTGTAGATGGATCTTCTTTGATTCATCCAGTTTTCTATTTGATTGTTTAAATCCAATTTAAAAGCAAGTACATCTTCAATCGTTTCAAGATTATGCTTGCCAATGAATGTATTTTCATCTGTGATTTTGTCCATGTAAATCAAATCCTTTCTAAGTGCTGGACTTGGATATTTTTGAGGTATTCCTTTAGGTCGTAAAATACCCAATTCAAAACAATATCGAATATACATCGCTTTGATTCCTTTTAATTTTCTATGATTGCCTTGATATTCTTTACAGGGTATAACATCTTTAACAGATGACTGCATGGGAAACAAGAAGTTACTGTTAATCCGTTCCATCAAATGTTCTTCATCATAGCGATTATCACGAGTCAGTTTATAAAAGCGAAATGTTCTTTTAGATTGTGGATGTTTTAAAGTCCAATGTTTACCATTCAAATTTACAACATATCCAATTTCTTCAAGACTAGATTGAAACTGTTCAGGAGTTCTTGCATACAATAAAACAGAATCCACATCATAGCGAATCAATTTTCGTAAATAGATAGAATCATTCTTTTCTGCTTTCCATTCTCCATAATTCATCGCTTTGCCTTCCGGTTTTGTGATGACAGTTAAACCATGCTCTTTACAGATCGCATCATTTAATTCACGGAAGTGATCGATATCAGCTTTCTTATTGTCATACTTTTTACCATCTACCCAGGAAACGGAGTTTACTACAAAATGATTATGAAGATGTTCTTTATCCAAATGAGTAGAAACAACCACTTCAAGTCGGTTGCCCCACATTTGTTTAGCAAGCTGAACACCTAATGCATGGCATTGTTCTGGTGTCACTTCACCTGGTTTAAAGGACTGTACAGCATGAAAGGCAAGGCGACCATCCATCTTGTTGTAAGAAAGCTTTGTATTCATCATCTGCTTTAAGGCTGTACGAGGTTCACAATTGATTCCGGTAATAAACTCTTTTTCGTTTGTTTTATAGCCTTGGGTAGTGTAGGCAAGGACTTCTTTTAAACCATCACTCATTTCTTCTTTTGTCTTATCAGGATTTTTAATATAGTTAAGGACACGATTTAAATCATCTTTTACTGCCCATATTTTGGTAATTGCCATATTTCCTCCATATTGATTGGTTGTCGAATCAAAATCATAATCTCATTAATTTGATCTTGCAGCTTTTCATAGTTTTCCATGTAAAAGGATTTATTCATTGCATTTTGTGTATAAACAGATATTGCAATTTGATTCATGTTTTCAGCAATCTCTCTTAAAATTTCGATTACTTCGATTAATTCTTTAGAAGGTGCAGGTCTAGGGAGTAAACCGTTTATACACATTCGAAGATAAGATTCTCGAGATAGATTTGATTCTTTAACCAATTTATTAAGATGCTCAAAGTCTTGATTTGTTAATCTAACTTTGATTTCTTTTTTCTTCAATTTTGTTTTCATTGTAGAAAGCACCCTGAACAAATAAAACTGTACCCATTCCAATCATTCCACCACCAAGGAAACTGATAAAACATAGTGTTATACTATTAAACATTTTCATGTACCTCCAATCTTAAAAGAGCTATCAACAAATTGTGATAGCTCAGGGTCTTAGGGATATTCCCTAAATACTTGTCTTTTGTCCCCAAAAGACGTTGCTTGTTACAACTGTAGACATTAATTGGCTACAGTATTTTTCTTATCCGGAATCAAATCGGCAAGATCTTGATCCATTTTTTCGAACATTTCTTTTTTCTGATTTAATAGTTTTAGATTTGCAGTCAGAATATTATTTTCTTCAGAAAGTGTTTTGATGCGTTCTTCATTTTTGATTTTTTTCTTTTCAATAGTGGATATTCTTTTAACGATATCTTCGTACTTTATCATTTTGAAATCTCCAATTTCTAATGAAGTAATTGCGAATATTTATGTTTGTTGATTCGCTTTTCATAATCATCCGCTTTTTCTAAAATGTGTTCATTCTTATCGTAATGATACAAATGATCAGATAGCTTTTTATCAGGATCTACCAATGTTGATTTATTAACAGAAAGAAGCATTTCTTTAACATGTTCAATATTCAAAGAAGGGGAATCACATAATGCAATACACTCATCTGTTGATGATGGAATAATATATAAGTTATGTTCTAATTTTTCAGCCAAATCATTTAAAACCCCTGCATAGAACATTGTGGCTGCACCATCTGTCTTGTGTTCATTTGTCAAAACAACAAGTTGATGTTCTTTTTCTTCTAAGGCTATATCTTTTGGAATTCCCATCAACATGGTTTCTAGTGGAAGAATTTCAGGCTTCATCATGTTTGGAGATGAGATAAGTGCATCATTATGAAGTTTATTTACATCGATTCCATAGGCATCCATCAGTTGATTTGTAACCTTGGCTGCACAAAAACGTTCATCCGTAGTTTTGATCATGACCTTATAAACAATCGCAAGATCTCCAATAATGGTGTGAGGCATAGTGGATAAATCATTTTTATGTTCTTCTGCATTGATGACTGTCATAAATAAATAATCTTTAACGGCATTATAATTAAGCAGAGCATTTACATCATCTAAAACTTTGTCGTTGTGTACCATTTTCCACTAACCTCCATCTTCAAATTCTTAAAATAAAAAGCCAATCTTTCTAGATTCGCTGTACTGAATTCAATTGTTTCTACATTATTCATTTTCTAAGTTCTCCATTTCTACATACAATCCATAGAATGGATCATCTGTATCTAATTCATATACTTCATTTTCATAACTATCAATCGCAAAAATCATATATTCTACAATGTCGTTATACATATTTTGTTTAGCGTCTTCTAAAGCTTGAATACCTTCTTCAAAGGAAATTGTTTCTAAAGTATTTGTGGAAGTTTCTTTTGCATATGTGTAATTTGTAATGGTATCTTCTACAGATTCCAACATGAGTAATTGTGCCTGTACGATTTGTTTATCTTCTGAATGTAAGTTTGCGTAATTATAAATTCTAGTGTTGTAAGTCATTGTTCTTTCCTCCTTTTGACTTTGGCTTTTCCATATCCATTTCATCGAGTTCAATGGAATAAACTCGTTCATTTTGTTGTTCGCCAAAAAGTTGAGCCATCAATTCTGAATCATTCTTTGTGGATTCATAGGCATTCAAATATTCATTATCAACAAGATGAAATTTCTTCTTTTGTATTTTTTCATTTTCTACAAGTTCTGTAGCCGTAATCTTTAATGCGGCTTCTTCGTTAAGTTCCAAGCTATCCGGTGTTTTATTCAAATCCATCAGCAACAATGTTTCATTAAAAAGGATTGGTTCTTCATCCTTCAATGCTTTCATCTGTTTAAACATGATATTTAAGAATTGCTTCTTTACCTGATCATTAACTAAAACTTCTACAGGCTGATCTAGAATATCTTTGTAATGTTTAGATGGAACAACAGTAGGTTGTTTTGTGTCTGGATTAATATAGGCATAAGTCATACGACTGATATTTTCACAGACTTCTTTTATCTTCATTTTCTGAAATAAATCAAATTGTTTATTCAAATTACATCACCTTCACTTTCTAAATTTGAACAACAAAAAAGAGAAAGCGTCTACTTTCCCTTAATAAAAATCACAAATTATATTTCTTTCGAATGTCTTTTATTGCAATATCTGCATCTTTTACTTTTCCATCTTTAGATTGCGTTCTTGATTTTTCTAATCGTTCAAGAAATTCTTTTTCTGATAGTTGTTTAAGCCTATTTGGTTTCATATATATCATCCTTATCTAAAAATACAAAAGGCGAGTATCTTACCCGCCAATGTGTGGACCCGGGTCTTTCGACCAGCCCAAATTACTAAATAAAGTGTATCAAAAGTCAAATAAATCATCAACCGTTAATAAAGTTGCTTGATCTTTCTTTGCCTGTTCGATTACAGATTTTGTATAACCAGATTTACTGATGAACCATAATTGTTTTTCTTCTATATTTGGAAAAGCTTTTGTAGCTGTCATTAAATCTTCATATTCATCATAAGGCATTGGTTGAGAAGTGAATTTGCATTCTATAAAGATGGCTTTTGTGCCTGTACGATCAATAGCTAGTAAATCAACATCATCCTGTGCCTTAATTGCAGGATTTGCACCCCACCATTTTCCTAAATGATAGGGAATAAATGGAAGTTTTCTTTGTTTAGCTAGTCGAATGATGTATTCTTTACAAATATCTTCAAAAGCATCACCCATCAGATTACTGATATCTTTCATAATTTCTTTGGAAGCATCTTTAGCTCCAAGCATTGCATAATAGGAATTATTTGTGAATTCATATCTAAACCAGAATTTAAAGAAATTGTCTTTAATAACATATATTGTTTTTTTACTTGTTTCAGGTTCTCCACACGGAATTCTTTTTTCAATCAATCGAAGTGTTTGTAAAGTAATCAGATACTTAGCAACTTTTGTACGATCTTCATGAATGAAGTTGGCAATATCAATGATTTTATTTCTGCCATTGGCAATAGCTGACAAAATACTGCTATAAACATTTGTTTCTCTTAATTCTGCCTTTAAAAGATTATCTGGTTCTTCATGTAGATACGCACCATTACGAATGATTTTC
The DNA here is from genome assembly GCA_902497095.1 of uncultured Faecalicoccus sp. Classification (GTDB taxonomy): domain Bacteria; phylum Bacillota_I; class Bacilli_A; order Erysipelotrichales; family Erysipelotrichaceae; genus Faecalicoccus. The sequence goes on along the minus strand of CABVDD010000011.1, from coordinate 36,320 downwards.
TCAGCAATATTTCTTTCTATGGAAAGTTTGGAATCAAATGCTTCCAAATATCTTGGAATCCCACCAAGAATACCATAAGCCAATAATTTACCTTCATTGCTGTAATTTGGAAAAAATGCACTACTCTCTAAATAATCAAAAGGCTTAATTTCTAAAGAAGAAGTTTGCCTGTCGTGCAATGGGCTTTTTCTGCCCATAACATCACTTTCCATAATACTTACAGAAGATCCACAAAGAATTAGGAAAATATTTTTATTTTTCCAATTATGATCAATTGTATGTTGCAAAATTGATTTTATAGAAGGATTTTCTTCAATGATATATGGAAATTCATCAATAATAACGGCAGTTCTTTGTTCAACTTTTGCACCAATATAATTCAATGCATCTTCCCAGCTTTGAAAGGAAGCAATAAAATTTTTATCAAAATGATATTGAATCATTTTAGAAAAATCTTCCAAGTTTAGTGCGTCATTTTTCTCACGAGCAGGGAAGAATATAGAATTCGTGTTTTCAGCAAATTCCTGAAGAATGGTCGTTTTGCCAACACGTCTACGACCATACATCACTAAAAATTCAAATCTATTACTATCATACAATTCTTTTAGATGATTCATTTCTTCTTTTCTACCATACATGATTGATTCCCTCCTAACTGGTTATTTGTATACTTATAAGTAGTATACTTTAAAGTATACAAAAATTCAATTATATATGATTCGCCTTATCAATTAATTCATCGTTTACATCTTTGTAAGAAGTTGGATGCTCATCTATACATTGATATTTTGAATTCAAAACAGAAATGATTTTAGATGTCGCACCAATACCAACTTTATCATTATCTAGATGAAAAATAATTATTTTGATATTTGGATTTCTTTCTAGATAGGCTTTTAAGGCAATGGGAATATCGGCTTCAGATTTACCCGCTATCTTATCACTGGCTCCGGCAAGAGACAGATAATTAAATTCGGTATAATCCATTTCATCCATTTTTAAAAGAGTCATATAGGATAATAAATCAATCGCTGCTTCAAATACGTGAAGTTCATTACTGTTTGTATTTGTGTAATTGAAACTAAACGCCTTATTACTTCCAGCATGATCCAATTTGAAATTTTTAAAGATGCTTCGCTTAAACGCATACGCTGGTTTATCTTTATCATATCCAACAAACACTGTATTCTTGAAGTTAGCAGATTGATAAATCAGTCCTTTGGATATGAAATCTTCTACAATTCCTTTATCAATTTTTCGTACTTCACATAAATAATGAATCACTAAATCATTGTTTTTATCTTTGACAGGTAATTCAAATGGCTTTGTTGGTTTTGGATGATAATAAGTCGTAACCGGTGCACTCACATTCATTAAATCAGATAGATAGTTACAGGCATCTTTAAATTCATAACCTTCCACAATAATTAAATAATCTAATGCAGAAGTTCCGCCTTTTCCTTGTGACCACCAATACCATTTTCCATGGGAAAAATGTAAGGAATCATGATCTCGATGATAATAATCTGTTCTCCCATTTTTTACTAACAGGTCTGGAGCATAGTTTCTTAAATAATCAAAAGCAGATAAGGTTCTTACTTTTTCTAGAACGTCTTTTCGTATAAATCGTTGACTCATCTTTCCAACTCCTTGCTTTTTGGTGCCATTTTTGCAATTCCATGTTCTTTACAAAACTTACGTACGCCATTTGGATTTTCTTTTGCAAATAATTCAAATTCATCCGTATAAATCGTTTCGACTTTGTATCTTTGTTCCTGGATATTGTGAATCCATTGATTCATAAAGCGATTGAGTTCATTGGCACGGAATGGATCTCCATCCACTCTTTCATAGAATTGAAGATTATCCTGTTGATAAGATTGAGGGTAGAGCAGTCTGTTTTCTTTATCCACCGTAAATTCAATATCAGGATCAGCCATTAGATCGCCATTCAATTCATAGTTATGAGCCATAACCAATCGATCATCTTCAATGATTTCAACATTCAGATCCATAAATCCAGGTGTTGTATATTTGATGTAATAAGCATCCTTGGTAAGTAATGGTTGGGCAATCTGTTCAAATAACTCATAGTTTCTATGTTCGATTGAATTTTCAATAAACCAGTTCTTACTTAAATCAAAATTGGGATCCGTGAATGCTTCAAAACATATTGTTCGTAGTGTTTGATAATAGTCGTGATTGTTTCCAAATAAAAAAGCCTGATCAGAATATTCAAGCTTACTATTGATAACATCATAGATTTGTTGATCCACCATTTCATGAATATCCGAAGTGGATACATTTGGATCATTTAATGCATCTTTATATTGTTCCATCAAAGAAGAAACTTGAATCACAATATCATGATTCATTTGTTCCATTTCTAATGGTGTTATATATTTACTTTTCATTTCTATCATATGCAGTTTCTCCTTGAATACAGGTTCTAGTTGTTCAATCATTTCATGAGCCGTACTTTGAATATTAACTAAGATAGATTTCAATTCATCAAAATCTTTATCAGCATAGCTAGCAATATAGCCAAAAGAATATTCAGAAGTATCTAGTCCAAAATGATCACATAATACAAAAGCCAACGATTCGGCTTCAATTTCTCGTTGGCTTTGATTTTTATCTGTTTGTTTATGAAGTATGCTATGAGCATACTCATGAATTAATGTTTTGGCGATTTGTAAATCTTCCAACTCTTTATTAATGACAACCTTATCTTCTTTAAGAGAATAGTATCCCTTAGCTCCTGTCATAAGATTCAGATCTTCAGTTTCCGTTTTAAATTCAATGGGAATTATACATACTGACTGAATCGTTTGAATCATGGCTTTAATTTCATTACTTGACCCCGTTAAATCGTGAATCAAAGAAGGGAGAGGATCACCTGAAGTCTGCGATATATCAAATACAGTTGTTGTTTTAAATCGTGTCACATTGACTTGTCGCTGTTCTTGAATGGGTGAACCAGATTCATCCAATTCAATAGTTCCATTTTCATCTAATTTATTCATCAACCTGTCTTCTTTATAAGTTACAGGAGCAAGGATCATCAATCCTTTTTCACCTTTATCCACATGTCGATTAAAGTTTGTTTGCCAGGAACGATAACCAGCAACTAAACTTGCATCCGGCTTTTGAGCTAGTATCAGTAAAGTATTGTTCAATGAATAATTGTGGAATTTGCTGCAACAAGATAAATATCGTTTAAAAGAATCAGAAGAATAAACATCTTTTACACCTTGTTCAATCATCTCAAAAGCTTGTTTAGTTTTTTCATCCGAAGATTTATAATTAGCCATCTTTTCACCGTCCTTTCTAAAATAGGGTAAAAGAAAAGCACTACCGAAAAAGGCAATGCTTTATAAACTGGAAGTTGTCTCAATCGAACAGCGTTGCCGCATTTGGATTTTCATACGAGTCAAAACACATCAGAATTTGTTCTTTTGTGCATTTTTCTACAGCAAGGTCAGATGGGAGATTGTTTTTATCAAAAAATCTAATTTCTGTAGTTTCAATATTTTTTTCAAACTCTCCACCTTCATATCTGCACAGAACAAAAATCTTCACTACTCCATATGCATAATTCACCACATTATGCTTTCGCCAATCTTGAACTGCGATTATTTTTTCGGATATTACCGAAAATCCTGCTTCTTCCTGCACTTCTTTTTCCGTATTGGATACAACAGACTGGTCTACATCGCACCACCCTCCCGGCAATGACCATGTACCATTATTTTCATGTACAAGCAGTATTTTACCATCAACAAAAACCGCAGCCCGTGTATCTACTTTTGGTGTCTGGTAGCCAGATTCATTACAAAACAAATCGAAAATTTTATTTACCGGAATATCCGTTTTCAGAGACAACATTTCTGCTGCAATCTGTCTCAATTCCTCATAACGCTCTCTGTCATATTTATCTTTCCCATACTGAAGCCCAGCCTGAGCAATACTTTGAATACGAATTGCAAACTCAACCCATTTATCATTCATATAGCTTATCACCTCCACAAATCCCGATTTATCTAATCAAACAATATCATAGAACTGTTAATATTTCATGAATTAATGGATTTTTTGAGTTAATTCATTTGCTTTGCTAGTATCACAATTCTCTTATTATCATTTCTCGTATCACAAGTCACTAAAGTCATCAGCTTATCATTCGTATTGACTGAAATACCTGTTTTATAAAGTCCTCTATTGATGGAGTCAGAAATGAAGGCATTAAATGAAGTATCAGAATCCCAATTCGATTGTGTAAATTCCAAAGAATCATTCAAGTTATTTAAATCAACATTCATTAGTCCAAAGATTTGATAGGTTCTTGTTTCGTTTTCTGTTATGAATTGAAATGTTGGATGCTCTTTATAGTAACTTTGATTCACATAGTTCATTAATGGAGTAAAAATAATGTTATTCCATTTACTGGAATGCCCGTAGATGACAACATTTTTGGAATCGATATTTCCGTCAGCTGATACAAATGGTATTCCGGCATTAGCATATTCTTTTTTGATATTTTTTCGAACATAGTAATCATTGTCTGGAGCCTGTACAATTGGTTCATAGATAACTCTATTATCAAATTCTAGTATTCCAACGATATCATTATTGGTTTGTTTAAGAAGAGATAAAGAAAGCTCCTTTTCAGAAGCTTCCTTATCATCTTTATTTTCTTTTGTGGTTTTTTTAGGTTTTGATTCTACATAGTAATCTGAATAATCATAAGATTTCTTTGTTCCAAACTCACTATATAGAATTCCACCTAATAGACTTGCAGTGACTATCGCAAGTGCTGCTATTTTTATTTTCTTATGTTTCATACTATTTATACCCCTGTATTTGGAACAACGATACGTGCATTTTCAAAATAATAAATGATCGTATCCGTATCCTTATCAGCTTCTACTTTGTAAGCTTTGGATTTATCAGCCAACTGATAAGAAGTAGGCGCTTTGATTTCCTTAAACTCATATTCGTGACCATAGATGGCATCGGATAATACTGCTTTACCATCTTTAATGACATGTTTACTAACTGTTTCATCACCAACTTTACGAGAATAATAAGTTCCATCATCCATATCTAAGATGATTTGTTTATTTTCATCTGTTTTAGCGGTTTTAATGATCTTTGTAAAATCTTCATCTTTAGAGATTTCATATTCTTCATTAACATCATTACCAACAATCATTAACTGACCAGATGCAAGTGTTGTGACATGAGATTTAGTTGTTTTATCGAATACTTCAAAGATAGCTCCATTTAAGAAATGATCATGATGGTCTTTATCTACTTTGTTGACATCTAATTCAATACGGCGTTTTTCATTGTGTAATTCCATAGGAACAATGACTGTTGATTTTGTCGTGTCTTTATCATAGTTGAATGTAAAATCATGTTCTTTTTCATCTAATTTGAATCCGACATTTGTTTCAAGCTCTTTAACGTAGTAATCACCTGTAGGAAGATCTAAATGTTCAACATTTTTACCATCTTTATCAACCGTTAATGTGCCAACTAGTCCATCAGCAGGAATGATGACTTTATCATCTACAGTAATATCCTTTTTAGAATAAACACCAAAGACAACATCTTTGTAGGCTTCTTTATCTTCATCTTCAAATGTCTTTGTAATCTGTAAATCCAACTTTTGTCTTTCGTTGACATAAGACTGTTTGATTTCGACTACATCGATCATCTGACCCGCATATTCAATATCAAAGTTATAGCTGTTTTCATCTAATACATATCCAGTCTGTGTTGTGGTTTCTTTAATAGAATATTTACCTAACTGAAGCAATGATGAAGTTGTAATACTATCACCAGTTGTAAATGTATCGACTACATCTCCTTTGTGGAACCATACTGTTCCTTCTGGAGTAACGATATCTTCACGTGCTGTGATTTCATACGTAACACCAGATAGATATTTTTCTTTATAGACTGGTGTATAAAGTGTTCCATAATCTGTTTCGGATTCTTTAGCTCCTGACAACATTTCACCACTCTTTTCAACATAGACCTGTCCTTTTTGGGTCTTGTTATCAAAGTTCATAAAAATTTCTGTACTAGAACCATCTACATTGATTGGAATTTCCGTATCTTTTAATACGTAACCATGTGGTGCTTTGATTTCAACCAATTTATATTCTCCATATTTTAAAGGAGCAGGTAAGTGAACAGAACCATCCTCATCGGTTTTAAATACATCTGTTGTATATTTTTTAGGATATGTCACAGTCTGAGTTACATAGTTTCCATCTGCATCTTTGATTTTGAATTCAACACCAGCAGCAGGAATACGTTTACCTGTTTCGCTGTCTGTTTTATAGATTGTTAATTCAGCTTTGATTGTATCGTTATAGATATTGTAGAAATAGGTCTTTTGATCTTTATCAATCTTTACTTCAAAGGGTTTTAAAGTATCAAAGCCAGTTGTTTCATGTTCTTTTACAATATACGTTCCATATGGAAGGTAATCACTGATGGCACGACCATCTTCATCCGTTGTTAATGTGGATACAACTTTGCCAGTTGATTTTAAGATAATATCAAACTTAAATCCTTTACCAGGCTTTTGAACATTCGACTGGAATAAACCGTATTTATCTTTATCAACGGTCTTGGCAATTTCAATACGTCCTTTAATAACCTGATCTTTGATTGTTGTAGAAAAAGTTGAAGGAGTATTATTACCTGAATATTTGAGTTCAACACTATTACAAGAACTGTTTGTTAAATATCCTTCTGGAGAAGTGACCTCACATACATTCAAAGTTGTTCCCATTGGATATTTTTTAGATTTAGCTTTTGAACCATTTGTTGTAATGGTTTCAAGTGTATTGCCACTTGTATCTTTAATCGCAAAGGTTGCTCCATTAAATGTGGCATCACCTTGCGTAGATGTTCCAGTTTCTGCATCTTGCTTTTCAACTTCGATATCAGCATATAGCAATTCAAAATTTAATTTGAAATTAGGAGAAGGATCTCTTCTGCTTGCCAGATAAATAACACGCTGATAACCTCCACTTCCATAAATAATATTGACGTCTCTTGCTCCAAAGTTTCTTGAGAAGGTAAGTGTTTTATCATAGTTTTCTGAAGTGATGGATACCGTTAAATCATTTCCATTTACAGAAGCATTAACACCATTTCCACTTGTAATAGAATAATTGCTTAATGTTCCTTTTGAATCTGTTAAAGTAACTGGAGTATTTAGTCCCATTTTGATTGTTTGGTTATTGAATGAAGGTCTTCCTTGAGGTGTACTTCTTAAGTTGTTAATTTCATTCATTTCATTTGAAATATCATATGTTGTCGTTCCATCCATATAGTACGGTTGATACCAATTGCCAGTAACAACTTGCCAGATCATGATTTGAGTAGCTACATAATAGTTTTCACTTTCATGTCCTGGATAAGAATAACCATAATAATTGATTTCCCAAATAGCTTGTCTTTGGCTTTCACTTAGTTCATCCCATTTGGCACTATCTGGAACATAATCATTACCAGCTATAAACAATTGCATCGGCTCAATACAAAATACGGTTTTATCACCAACATATAAATGTGAGATATAATCAAATCCGTACTGGTTTTCGATATAAATCATGGCATATCGTGTCCCACAGGAAGTTGTATCGGTCATCATCGTATCATTTTCATTTATGATTTGATCCGGAAATACATCTTCCAAATAGCCTAATTCTGTAATTGTATCTAAATCATTTTCTGTAGTAGTTTCTTCTGCATGTACTGTGATTATATTCATAAATGAATTCAATATCACTAGTGCAGAAAGAAAGAACTTGCTGCCTTTCTTTAATATATTTTTCATCTTCTTTTTCCTTTCATTTAGGTTGTTGCAACAAAAAAAGCGAGAATTTTTCCTCGCTAAAATAATGTATTTCATTTAGATTAAGTTTTTTGATATCAAGTGATAAATATCTTTATGATAATAAGATAATATTTGCTCATTTCCATATTCTATTTTATTAAATGTTTTATCCTTTTTTTCTTTAGATAGTATTAAGTCAATTTGATTGGTACTCATATTAAGCATATTACCTTTAAGAAGTGTTTTGGGTCTTGAATAAATTCCTTCAGAAAAACCAATTGTTATTTTATTGTCCGATGTAGCAATTACACAACTGACTTTATTTTTGCGAAACCCTTCTTCGATATATAGATCTTGTGCAAAAAAGTTATTTATGTTTTCTAAAGCTGATATCTTTCTTCTAACAGAACCTTTTACACTTTTTTCACTTTGATTCTTTTTTGAAAAATCAAAATCATTTTCAGTAAGAGTATCATTAAAACATTTTTCAAAAAACTCAGAAGGAGTTAGAGTTGTATGAACGCCTACTAAATGCAAGTAGTTATCCTTGTTTGCAACTAAAATATAGTATTTCCGATTCGTAAAACATTTTGAGCAAATTAGATATTGTCGATCAATAAAGACTTTTTTGTATATTTTTGATTGATCTATTATTGATTGGCATACCCTTTGTTTAAATGAAATATTATTCATACAATACTCTCTTTCTAAAATTAAAAGGCGATTGCTCGCCTTTTAAGATGTTTAGCAGTTTTCTCTGCACTGGAACAAGTTTTAGGTCTTTGTTCCGACCAATGGCATGGGTTTATAGTCTCCATACCGACTCTTCATTTATAATATATCATTTTTACTAATAAGATACAATTTAAATGAGTTTTTCTTATAAACCTTTTTTATTGAATCAAACTTCCATTGCTCCAAAGATTTAATCCATAATAAGCAATGCTGTGATCATTTCGATATACTGGTTGAACAGAATAGTTTGTAATTTCAATATCACCGATGTACATTACTTCATCCAGGTAATACATTCCGTCCACCTCTGCTTCGGCCTGTGAACTATAAGTTGCATAGTAAAAGTTCGTATCCATAATCACATCACAACTTACATCTGGATTGACTCTACCAGGACAAGCATAACTTGGTCTTGTAGGTTCTGGAGCAGGTGTAGATTCTACTACAGGTTCTTGTTTGGATTCAGTAGGCTTTTCAATAGGTTGACTTACAACATCTTTTTTTGATTTATCTGATGTATTGGAACTGTTTGAAGTTGAAGATTTTTGGTCTGAACCAGAAGAACTCTTAGTAGAACTTTTTTTCTTGGAATTTTGCCTTTTACCTTCCGAAGAAACACTTGTTGTTTTGAATTCACTTTTGCCCGTAACTTTTTCTTTCTGTTTTTCTTCCTTGGATTCAGGTTTCTTCATTGTATCTCCAGCGCCTGTTTTCTCATCTTTGCCAACATTTTCATGTTCACTAACTATAGCTTCATGTTTACTAACACTTGCAGAAGTATCTTCCGTAAACTTTTCTACAGTAGGTACAGATACATCTTGATTAATATTAAAGATGATTCCAGAACCAACAAGTACACTTGAAATACAGAACGCAATTAACTTTGTCTTCATTGACTTAACCTCCAATTATATTCACTGATAATTTCTACTATCTTTAAAATACAAGTTTTCTAAATAATTACCTAGATACAAATATATCTACTTACTAAATAACAACATTTTTTCTTTTTCGGTAGGTAATAAAGATTGCTTTCGGTAGGTAGGAGGGGTTTTAGGGGAGGTCACAGTCACACGTCCTGATGCAAAGACAAACTGCCCCTCCAACAGTTTGGAAACAATCACAAGTAGAAAAAAAGCAGTTGCATGTTCAACTACCGTTCTTGTTCTCGTGATCTTTTCTTTGCCCAGTTTTCCAGCAAGTGAATCATCAAATCCTTCTTCTTGCCTGGTGTGAAGTCCTTGGGAAAATATTTATCGATTTCCTTCATTTGAAAAGATAACTTTTCTCTTTGGTTTGGTTTTTCCTCCGATAAAGTATCTTCAATGAATTCGGATGTTAATTCACCATCATGACTCAATCTTTTGAATTCCTGACATTGCGCTAAAGATGGTGTTCGTTGATTTTCAACAATTGCATTGGCTAGATCATACTGTTCAGATTCTGTTAAATACGAAAGTTCAACAGCTGGATTAAATGCAATCTTGATTTCATTTTCATGTCGTCCATCTACCATTTCCTGTAATGGTTTAATCAGATAGGTTAAGCGAATAAATCTTTTGATTTGATTTCTACTAATTCCTAATTGTTCTCCAAGAATATCTGCTGACTCTGACTTCCGCCCAACTTGGGCGGAAGTAGCTTTATCATATTCAATCGGAATATCAGTAGTATCAATGTCTACTCGTTTTCCTTGATGTTTCATGGCTTCTAGTCGCATTTTGTAGGCATAACCACGTTCACTTGGATAAATGTTTTCACGTTGAATATTGGAATCAACCATTAAGATTGTTGCCTGGTCATCATCCAAATCTCGAATGATCACATTCATTTCTTTTCTTCCTAGCTGTGACAAGGCAAATTTACGCCTGTGACCAGAAATCATTTCATAGGTTCCATCTTTTTTAGGACGAACTAATGCAGGCATCAGCATATCGTTTTCTTTAATCGAATCAATAAGCTTTGCCATATCCTCATCCATCGTGACATGGAAGGGATGTTCTTTAAAATCTGTAATCTTATCTATAGGAATCGCCATTACTTTTTCGCTATTAGCTTCTTGTCTTTCTTCTTCCGTAGAAAAAAGGGAATCATAGCTAGGCAATCCTAAATCTAGTTTTGGCAAATGTGCCACCTCCTTTAAAATAGAGTAAGTTGTATCGTGTTTTTCATTGCTTGATTGTTCCATTCATCAATAGCTTGATCAGAAGTTTGTCTAGTCTGTGCCCGGGCAGAACACAAAGTACATGTAACATATTGACCATAATAGCCATTGATTCGTTTACTGTCCCAGTCAATCAACAAATGTGCTGCACCATGACAATAGGGACATCGTTTAATTCTAGTCATTTAACAATTCAAAAGACTCAACAACGACATTGGTTGAATACTGTTTTTTACCATCTTTTTCATAAGAGCTTGTACGAAGATTTCCAACAATACAAAATCCTGTATCTTTATCACCATGCTTACAGATATCATTTGCCATATCACCAAAGGCAATACAGTTAATATAATCTGTCCATGGTTTCTTTCCATCTCTTAAACAAGCTAAAGAGAACTTTACAAAATTATTTCCTTTTCCATTCTTGGATACTTCAATATCTCTTGTCAAAGTTCCAAATAATTCCACATGATTGTTTTTCATTCTACTTCTCCTAAAGACTTATTTCATCTTTATGTCTTATTTTTGGATTCTTTACCATTTCTCTTGTCAGATTGTCATAGGCCACAGCTACTTTTGAATCTTTGGCATACGCATAGATACTTTTACCGGAAATAGATGCTTCACTGGCTTTCGTAGCTTTTGGAATGATCGTATCAAATACATGAATGTTCTTTCCAAAGCTTTTTCGTATCGTATCAATAGTACTTTTGGTAATATTGGTATTTAGATCCGCAAGTGTCATTACAATTCCAGTAATCTTCAAATTACTATTAATTTTACGCTGCACTTTATTGACCGTCTGTAACAATTTCGTCATTCCTTTAGCTGGTAAATACTGAGTTTGTACTGGTATTAGTACTTCATCTGCAGCAGACAACGCATTGACGGTAAGCATACCAAGAGAAGGTGGACAATCAATAAAGATGTAATCGTATTTATCTCTTAATGGTTCAATACAATTACTTAATGTCTGTTCCCGGTTAATGACACTGACCAAACGCATTTCAAAATCGGCCAATTCAATGTTTGCCGGAATCAGATCTACATCTTCTTCGTGATGCAAAATCAAAGAATCATAATCAATGTCATTGTCATTTATATAATCGTCCAGCATAGAAGATACAGAATGTTCTAAAGCATCATTGTTTTTCCAACCTAAGCAACTTGTCAGATCACCCTGGGGATCAAAATCAACAATCAATACATCAAATCCCTGTCGTACTAATCCAATGGCCACATTCTCAGTAGTCGTTGTTTTACCAACCCCACCTTTTTGGTTTGTGACTGCGATTACTTTACATTTACGCATAAAAAAACTCCTTTCCCACAACCAATCATTTGTTGGCTATGTAAAAGGAGCAGGGAATAAGGACATAGATTAGGCTTTTAAGAAATTCATAACTAGCTTGACCATTGTTTCTTTTTCCTCTGGTCTAGATTCGGCGATCATTAATGTAATAGCAACTAAGGCGCTATCTGAAATGATTTGTTTTCCGTCAATGATTAAATGTTGATTCTTATTCAAAAATTCAAGAAAAATGGAAGCGCCAATTCGTTTGCATCCATCTACAAAAGGATGATCTTTGACTAGAAAGTACAGTAGATTAGCTGCCTTTTCTTCAATGCTTGGATAGATTTCTTGTCCAAATACATTTTGATATACAGCTGCAATAATTCCATTCAATTTGCCAGGTTCTTTTTCAACGCCAAACACATCAGAGAATCCACCATATTTCATAGAATCAATTAAGTTTCTGCATTCTTCATAGGTTAATTGATAAATCGAATCTTTACCTTTTGGCTTAGAAATACACCCATGATCATAATCATCAAGTAAAGATAGTGCATTTGAATAAGCTTCAATGACATTCAATACTTCTTTTTCCTCAATACCTAAAGTAGAAGCCAACATTCTGGATTGAATTGAAACAGTTTTATTTAGTACCTCAATCCTTTTTTCATTTACTGCATATCCCTTCATCATGTAGTCTTTCAATATAGAAGTTGCCCATTTACGAAAGATTACACCATTTTGAGATTTAACACGATATCCCACGGAAATAATCATATCCAAATTATAGTATTCAATAGATCTTTGTATTTTTCTGTTTCCTTCAGTTTGAACTGTCGCAAATTTTGCGACAGTTGAATCATCTAATTCTTCTTTTAAAGCATTGTTAATATGTTTACCAATGGTTTTAACGTCTCTGTCAAATAATTGTGCAAGTTGATTACGATTTAACCATACTGTTTCATTATCTGGTGATACTGTAACATCCAGCTGTAAATCACCATTTACAAATTTAATAATTTCATTGTTCATGTTTTCTCCAATCTTTTTATATTTGAATGATTTTAATAAAGAGTTTCTTTAAAGAAACTATAGCATAGTAAGCTTTATTCATCAAAATTGTAATAATTTTCTTTCCATAACCTATGTTTTAGACTACAGAAGAGTGTATTTTAGGCAAAGTAGGTATCCAAAAGAGCATCCGAACGGTTCGGATGCTGTCGGGGGCTCCAAATTTTTTCAGGCTCCGTGCCGTAGGGTTCGAATGCACGTCAAACGCTCCCGAAAATTGGGGAAAAGTGTTCGGATGACCTACGCGTATCCGAACTTTTTTGCTAATATTTTGCTAATTAGAGGGGTTCGGATGACGTCATCCGAACCATCATTCGAACCCATTTATTAGCACAAAACGGACGAAAATGAAGAATTGAAAAGTGCTAAAAATGCCGTATTTACGGCACAATTAACACTTCACGATATCAAGCGGACAAAACATGGGTTCAACTCCTAAGCGATAGATTGATGGTTCGAATCCATTCGAGGACGCCATTTTATTAATAAATCAAACAGTTTTTGACCAATTTCTTTATTTTAGTAATTCTTAGTAGTTGATCAGAAATTTCTTTTTTTCTTAACAGTCGAGTTAAACCGGCTTTTTTATTTATATGATATATTTTCTGGAAGAGAAGTTATATATTTTGATTTGAAACATCCATTTGGTAAGCTCGTAAATAACAATTTATAGCTATGACTATTAATGTATCGTTCTTCTCTTCACTAAATAAAAATATTGACTAGAGATTACTATCACTTAACCTCTAGTCTTTTTATTTAGAAACCTACTACTTTTTTGATTTTTCATTCAACTAATCAACAATTCTCTGAATGATTTTTTTGTCGTATCCGGCAATTGGAAATTCAATATCACTTCAATTATGTACTTTACTCTGTACTTTGATAAATTTTATATCCTCCTGTTTTTTAGTTCCTTCGAATATTACCATATTATTTTTTCTTAAATTTCAAATGACATTGTTTACACTATTCTCATTCAATCGGCTTATTTTACTTAGTTCTGGAATTCGTAAACCCGGATTGTTGAATATCACATCATAGGCTATTTTTTGATTTTTTGGCAAATCAATTTGTATATGAGCTATATCTTCAGCCTCTGAATAAGTTACATCTTTCAAAATAATCCAAAACATTCCATGCTTTGAATAGACTTGTGACTGATATTGCAAACCGTAAGTAGAATATCTTATCAAACCCACTGCCTGATCTTTGCATTAGCCTACAAGCAGTTAGCGCATCAGCAATTGCTTCGTTTCTTCGAATCGATGGAATATCACGAATATCTGTATAATCTTGAGCATTTCCTTCTGGCAAGAAATTTCCTGGAAAAACTATCTCAATATGATTTTTATTAATATCAACATCAATCTGATCCACCGTTTTTGTTCGAATACTGAGCAATTTCTTTTCTTCCAAATAAAGGTGTACATAATTTCCCAGAAACCTTACATTTCTGTCATAGGTGGAAGCTAGCTATTTTTTCTCTATATTTTTTTACGAATCATAGAAAAAATAACTGACAATGAAGTTATTACGGCCAATGTGAATATTCTTTGCTACTTTACTTCATATTCCGATTGAGTTTTTCTAACTTTAGCAGTATTGCAGCTCAAACCTGATGTCTGTCTTTACCTTTTCCTCATAATAAACATAGGATATGTTTAGTCTCTTTTGACGATTGATGCCATTTTCAATACCTCCATTATCTTCAAAATGATCAGCCCAGTAATCGGAGGGATATTTTAACCCCCAGAGCTCTTCCAATGCGGATAATCTTAAGTTCCCGGAATTGCAAAGTTCATAGACTTTTCTTCGGTTGATGCCTAGGATTGTCCAAACTTCTGTAACCGAATACATTCTCCTTCCAATTGGTCTAGTTATTGTATTTCCTATCTGCCCGAGCATAAAAAGCTTCTTCCACCACATCGGGCTAATAGACTGTATCATATCGTCGTACAATGGCCTTTTATTATAAGAATGTTTATTTGGTTTATCAATTGTGCGAATTAACTCACTATGTCAAAACTTTATTTAAAAGTATAGAAAATATCAGTTGAAATACATAGCTGTCAAATCTTTAAGTAGTATTATCTTTGATCTTGTTCTAATAACCAAATTGCCAATAATATAATTTGAAATTCATTGATTGTAAAAGAAGAAATAGGTTGCTGTATGATGCTTTCAATTTTTTTAATGCGATAAATAAGAGTATTTCGGTGCATATATAAAAGCTCACTGGCTTTTTTTGAATTACAACCGCAAAGTATATATATTTTTAAAAGATAAATTAAGTCATAACTTTCTTTGTCATTAGCTTCTTTCACTTTTTTAAGAACCGGGGGAATAAAGAAATCTATATTTACATTTTTGATTAAGTTATCTTTTAAATCGTCAGCATAACAATCTGCATATGTATAAAGTAAACGATTCGGATTCTTTCTTTGACCGTAATGGATTGCGAGTATTGCTTGCTGATAAGCATTATGTAATGTTAATAAGTGATATTGTTGAAAACTGACACCTATCTGTAGTTGAAATTGATTGGCAATCATCTCTAATTGTTTTAGATTTAGATTGCGTGATAATAAGATAATTTTGTCATAGTATAATAACGTCACATCATCAGGTAGTATTTTTTGTATTCTAAATTTTGTGTAATCTAACTTTCCTTGCTTATTTTCCTTATTATTTTCAAATTGTATACAAGCAACAGTATAAGAGCTTTCGATATTCCATCCAATTTGTGAAAGATGATAAGAAAATACATTTTCATCAAGTGTTGAAGCTTCTAATAGTTGGTGAAAATAGTATTGTGTAACATCTTGACTTTGATGCTTAACAAAGTCAGATGTAAAATATTGTTCCAAATAGTCTCTTATGATAAGCATTATAGAATATTCGCCAATAGAGAAAGGTTGCTTTAAAGTTGCATTTACCAGCAAAGCAAACAATTTACCCCGAACATAAATGTTCAAAAATATTTCGTCATTATTATAAGGAGAGCCAGGCGGTTGGTAAAACTCTCTTTGGTGATGGGAGAAAAAATATACTTTATCTTTGGGAATATCAAAAGTTTCAATCGGACTTTCTTTATATCTAATAAGATCCTTCCATTCATTATTTAATTCTTGTTCGTTTGGTAAATCGCCAACTACGGATTGGAAATGGAAGGATAAATCTAATACACAAGCTGGATTCATTAATTTTTGTCCCAGTAGAGTAGATAACGTTGTTAGATCCTTATGAAGGCTAATAGCTTCATAAATCTTATGTTCCCAATGTTCAAAATCATAAAAAACTTGGCATATAGTATGAAAAAAAAGCGATTTATCTATTTTATAGGGAATAAAGATAGAATTATTGACATCATTTAATTGAGTGACATCGTAAATAATTACAGATTGATCTTGGAGCAACTCTTTATTTTGCTTGTATTCTTTGCAGGATAAAAGATAGACAATATCCTTAGATGGAGAAATATCTTTTTGATATATAGCTGGCATCTCTAATGAAATATCATATGGAGAACAAGAATTGAGTATAATATCAGGATATTTTGTTTTTAATTGATCATAGATAATCCCCAAGCTTAACTTCATATTTACATTATAACAAGTATTGGTCAATAATGACGAAAAAAGTAATTCTGTTTAGCAGAAAATACTCTATGGTTACAATAGGCGGATTGTTATACTGAAAAAAAGAATCTATTCAAAAGAAGGAGTGACAAAAGTGAACAAGTATTCTAATTTAGGAAAACCGTTAACAATTCGTGGGGTTTATTATCGAAATCGTATTTTTTCTACACCTACAGGATTAACATGGCCAGATGAATACAGTGGAGCACCAGATTTTCGTACAGTCATGTTATATGAGAAAAAAGCCCGTGGTGGAGCTGCTAGTGTTAATTATGGAGAAACGCCGGTAAATGCAGTGGATGCTGTAAGACGTCCTAACGTAGATGAAATTCGACCAGACTTTAAACGTATGGTTTTGCCTGCCAAAGATTGGATCAAATTTACAGATGCAATCAAACGTCATGGAGCCAATCCGTGCGTTCAATTAGCTCATGCTGGATTGTTTGCAGAGCCTTTCTTTAGCCGTGATTCAAACGGTATAGTTATTGGGCCAGTTGAAATGGACAAAGAAAGCGGGACACATGTCAAAGCAATGGATAAAGAGGATATGGATCGAATTGCGAATGATTTTGCGGAAGCAGCCATGTGTGCTGTACAAGCTGGTTTTAACCAGATAATGATTCAATGTTGCCATGGCTGGCTTTTGGCACAATTTTTATCACCAGCTTGGAATACAAGAAAAGATGAATATGGTGGATCCATTGAGAATCGTGCAAAATTCCCATTACAAGTTTTTAAGACAGTTCGTGAAAAAGTGGGACCTAAAGTTGTAGTCCAAACTCGTATCAGTGGAGACGAACATCAGCCAAATGGTTGGACATTAGAGGACTGTGTATCATTTTGCAAAATGATTGATGAATATGTGGATATCATTGAAATTTCAAGTGGAGATTATCACAACTCTGAACATTATTGTTGGGTAAACCCTTTAATGGATACATTTGTTAATATTCCCATTGCAAGAGAATTAAAGAAAAATGGAGTGAAAGCATATATTACAGCTGTTGGTGGACATAACGACCCTGCCAAGATGGATGCATTAATTAAAGAAGGAGCAATTGATTTTTTCTCTATCGGACGTGGTATTCTAGCTGATAGCGATTTACCTAAAAAATGGCTGACCGGTAAAGAAGAAGATGTATTGCCTTGTATTCGTTGTTCCGACTGTATGGCTGGATTATACACAGGATTTTATTCTTGTAACATCAATCCAACAGTAGGACAAGAAGGTTATTTATTAAATACTCCTGCACCTAAAAAATCAAAAAAAGTTGTTGTTGTAGGTGGTGGCGTAGGTGGAATGCAAGCCGCTATTACAGCATGTGACAGAGGACATGAAGTAATATTGGTTGAAAAAATGAATCATCTAGGCGGTACATTATCGTTTACAGAATATGGACACAAAGATGATTTATTACATTTGAAGAATTATTTTGTAAAACAAGTTGAAAAAAGAAATATTCGGGTAATGTATAATACAGAGGCTTCTACAGCGTTATTAGATGAATTGATGCCAACAGATATAATTGTAGCTACAGGAGCTTCACCTAGAGTTCCGGATTGGAAAGGTATTGAGCATGCTAAATATGCAACAGAAGGATATGATCATGCCGATAAGATAGGTCAGAAAGTTGTACTTATTGGTGGTGGTTTAATTAATAGTGAACTAGCTGTTAAATTTTTAGAAGAAGGTAAACAAGTAACTATTTTAGAGCTGACAGATCAGATTTTACGAGATGCAAATATGTTCTTAAAACCGACCATTAAAGAAAAATTTGAAAAATATAAAGATAAAATACAAATCATAACAAATGCCACTACAAAACGAATCGAACCAGATGGTGTTATTTATGAAATTGATGGAAAAGAACAAAAATTAATATCTGACACTATACTTTACGCTATCGGCAGCGTGCCTAATAACAAAGTTGTAGAAAATTTACATGAATGGCCACATTGGGAATCTTTCCGTGCTATCGGTGATTGTACGGGATCTAGTATTGTTAAAAAAGCGATTCATGAAGGATATTTTGCCGCTATGGATATATTATAAAAATTGACATCAAAAAAGTCTTGAACAATTCAATAATCTTTCAGTAGACTTCGTTCCACAGCCAGACTACACTATTTCAGTGTTGTCTGGCTATTTTTATAGAATTTTTGAATGAACAATATTAAAACATATAATCATTCATTGGATTTGCCTTCTTTTAGAAACTTAATCAACTATTTCTCTTTATAACTGTGGCAGCTTTGATAAATCAGAAATTGTGATATAAGGTTGTTCAGACTCTCTTCCTTGTAACAGCCCTGTTCGATTTACCCAAATTTTATTCCATCCCATTTTTTTGGCTGGAACCATATCCCACCAATAACCTTTTGCGATATGACAATGATTTTTTTCTTTGATCAAAAATTTTTCTTCCGCTTGTTGAAAAAAGGATAAAGTTGGTTTGTAACATTTTGTATCTTCTGCTACTAAACTGTCATCTAATAAATTTTCTAATTTTTCCATATGCCAATTCATCAATTCATGAGTACTGTTTGACATAACTGTCAGTTCATATCCTTTTTGTTTTAATTGTCGTAATGCGCATAAAACATCTGGAAATGGTTTAAAATCTCTGTGAATTTCAATGACATCATCATACTTTTTCACAAAAATATCTGAATTCATTTCCATATCACAATACGAAAGAACTTCCATCAGTAATTTTTCATAAGGCATAAAATCTTGTCCATACATCAATCGATCTTCATAACTTGAGAATACATATATAGCCTTTTGAGCAGATAATCCGTGAGCTTGTGCTACCTTGCCTATAAAATCATATAAAGGTGATGTATCCAATAAAGTCCCATAACAATCAAATGTTAATAAATTGCGCATTATACCATCTCCTTTTTTTCAAGATCATTCATGGTTTTGATACATTTAAATCTATTATACATGCTTTGAAATAAAAAAAACATCCACCTTTATAGTGAATGTCCATAGAATCCTTTGGCGCGCCTGACAGGGCTCGAACCTACAACCGCTTGAATCGGAATCAAGTACTCTATCCAATTGAGCTACAGGCGCATTTGCCTACTTATTATACAACAAATTTAGTAGAATTCCACTTCTGTTTTATGGTATATTTGGAAAAGAAAATTTTTAAGAGGAGGATCTATGGCTAAAAGAATTATACAAGTTGATGAAAAAGTTCCGGGCAAACTGTTATTGCCACTAAGTATTCAACACATGTTTGCGATGTTTGGTGCCAGCGTACTTGTACCATTTATGTTTGGCATTAACCCTGCTGTCGTATTATTCATGAATGGTATCGGAACTTTACTGTTTATCTTTATCACAAAAGGAAAAGCGCCAGCTTATTTAGGAAGCAGCTTCGCCTTTATCGCACCAGGAAATGCGATCATTGCCAGCATGGGATATGAATATGCCCTTGGTGGTTTTGTCGCTGTCGGATTCTGTGGTTGTTTATTAGCTGGCATTATTTATAAATTTGGGACTAAATGGATCGATATAGTATTGCCAAGTGCCGCAATGGGACCTGTGGTTGCCTTAATTGGGCTTGAACTTTCATCCAGTGCTGCCAATACTGCCGGATTATTAGATGAAGTTGTTCAATTCAACAATGTTCTTGTTTTTGGTGTAACTTTAGGCGTTGCCGTTATTGGAAGTGTCTGCTTCAAGAAATTTTTAAGTGTCATTCCCATTTTGATTGCGGTCGTTGCCGGTTATATTACAGCCGTATGTGTTGGCATGATCGATTTTACACCAGTTGTTGAAGCAAGCTTATTCGCATTACCAAACTTTTCTTTGCCAAAATTTGATATCAATGCGATTTTGATGATGCTTCCGGTATTATTAGTTATTGCCAGTGAACACATCGGTCATCAGATCGTTACCGGGAAAATCATCGGACGTGATTTGATCAAAGATCCAGGACTGCATCGTTCATTATTTGCCGATAATTTTTCCAGTATGATTTCTGGTTTAATTGGTTCCGTTCCTACTACAACGTATGGAGAAAATATTGGTGTTATGGCCATCACTGGCGTTTACAGCGTACAAGTTATTGCCGGTGCTGCTATTCTTTCCATTATTTGTTCTTTTATCGGACCTTTAGCCGCTTTGATTCAAACGATACCTAACCCTGTTATTGGTGGAATCAGCTTTTTATTGTATGGAATGATCGGTACCAGCGGTCTTCGCATTCTAGTTGACAATAAAGTAGACTATGGCAAAAGCGTTAATATGGTATTAACCAGTGTTGTCTTTGTTGTTGGACTCAGTGGCGTAACCATTACTATTGGAAGTATTTCCTTATCTGGAATGGTATTGGCATGCATTACCGGAATGTTAATGTCTTTATTGTTTTACGCATTTGAAAAACTACATCTTCTCAATGAAGAATCATAAAAGGTGTCTTAGGACATCTTTTTTATTGACACGTTGTATAGCTCATGATAAAACGTGATTTGAAAACTTTGAATGTCAAAGAAAGGAAGATCCTATGAATCCTATCCATAAATTATATTGTCGTATTTATCAAAACGTACTTCATTTCGCATTACCGTTTTTACCCTATCGAAAACCGGAAATACTTTCCAGTATATTCGCATTGCCAGACTTATTTCATGAAAAGAAGATTTCAACTGTTTTATTGATTACCGATAAAAGCATTCGCTCTTTTGGTTTAAGTTTTCCTTTGGAACAAGAGCTGAAAAATCAAGACATCGAATGTATCGTATATGATGATACCGTACCTAATCCCACCAGCGACAATGTAGAACAAGCCCGTAAACTTTATATCGATCGTCATTGCCAGGCTCTGATTGGGTTTGGTGGTGGCTCTTCCATTGATTGTGCCAAAGCTGTGGGCGCCCGAATTGCTCGTCCTAAAAAGAGTCTTGCGAAAATGGAAGGTATCTTAAAAGTATTAAAACCGATCCCTTTATTAGTGGCCATTCCTACTACAGCAGGTACAGGAAGTGAAACAACATTGGCTGCTGTTATCGTCGATTCTAAAACGCGGCATAAATATCCTATCAATGATTTTCCTTTGATTCCACGATATGCGGTTTTAGATCCCTACCTTACAAAAACACTGCCGCCTTCTTTAAGTGCAACAACAGGCATGGACGCTTTAACGCATGCGATAGAAGCGTATATTGGCAATTCGACAACAAAAGAAACAAGGGCTGATGCCAAACGAGCCATAGAACTGATCTTTATGAATCTTGCCAAAGTTGTGCATGATGGAAAAGATCTGGAGGCTCGAAAAAATATGTTGGAAGCTGCTTTTTTGGCCGGAAATGCATTTTCTCAGTCTTATGTAGGTTATGTACATGCCATTGCACATTCATTAGGTGGGCAATATAATATTCCTCATGGATATGCCAATGCCGTTATATTGCCTATGATCTTAGAAGCTTATGGAGATCATGCAACACAAAAACTAGCCGAGCTTGCGATCGTTGCCGGCGTCAGTAAAGATCCCGATCCTAAAATCAGGGCAAAAGCATTTATTCAGGCTATCAAAGAGATGAAATCTGTATTTTCCATCCCGGATACTTTTAAAGAAATTCGCAAAGAAGATATTCCTATGCTTGCCAAACAAGCGGCTCACGAGGCTAATCCGCTCTATCCGGTACCCAAAGAAATGAATGCCAAAGAATTAGAAACTTTTTATAAAAAACTAATGGAGGAATAACATGGAAGCTCAAGAAATTCAAAACATTGTTCAAAAACAACGTTCCTATTTTCAAAGTGGTGCTACATTATCTGTTGAAAAACGTATTCAAAGTCTACAACGATTAAAAAATACGATTTTGGCGAATCAAGATAAAATTGAAGAAGCCCTGCGCAAAGATTTAGGAAAAAGCGCTACCGAAAGTTATATGTGTGAAGTAGGCTTAGCTATCAGTGAAATTTCATATATGATACGACACGTCAAAAAATTTGCCGGTGAAAAACGTGTTCGCACCCCTTTATCTCAATATGTATCTCGTAGCTTTATTAAGCCATCTCCTTATGGAGTCGTATTGATCATGTCACCTTGGAATTATCCATTTATGTTGACGATCGATCCTTTAGCTGATGCGATCGCCGCCGGTAATACCGTTATTTTAAAACCGAGTGCTTATTCCATACATACGAGTGCCATCATCGAAAAAATCATTCGTTTTGCCTTTGAACCCGAATATGTCACTTGTATAACAGGAGGACGAAAAGAGAATCAAGCTCTATTAGAACAAAAATTCGACTATATTTTCTTTACCGGCTCTAAAAATGTTGGTCATACCGTAATGGAAAAGGCCGGTCGATATCTAACACCGATCACTTTGGAACTTGGCGGAAAAAGTCCATGTATAGTGGATAATACGGCCAAGATCGATCTGGCTGCCAAACGAATTGTCTTTGGGAAATATTTGAATTGCGGTCAAACTTGTGTGGCTCCAGATTATATTTTATGTGATGAATCTATAAAAGATCGATTGATACAAGCTCTTATACGAGAAATTCAAAAACAATATAGTTTAAACCCTTTAGAAAACCCTAACTATGGAAAAATCATCAACGAGAAACATTTTCATCGACTTTGTGCTCTCATGGATGAAGAAAAATGTGTATATGGCGGTCATACAAACCATCAAACCTTACAAATCGAACCCACGATCTTTGATTCTGTTAACTGGCAAGATCCTATCATGCAAGAGGAGATATTTGGTCCTTTGTTGCCAATATTGACATACCGGGATATACATGATGCCATTCATAAAATAGAATCGCACCCGCATCCGCTTGCCTTATATATCTTTTCACAAGACAAAACAAACATCGAAAAAATTAAACAACATTGTCAGTTTGGCGGTGGCTGCATCAATGATACGATCATCCATTTGGCGACTACACAGATGGGCTTTGGCGGTGTTGGTGAAAGTGGTATGGGTAGCTATCATGGTAAAACAGGCTTCGATACTTTCTCACATAAAAAAAGTATGGTTGATAAAAAGACATGGATCGATCTTCCTATGCGTTACCAACCATACAAAAGTATCTATGATAAAATGATTCATTTTTTCTTAAAGTAGACGATTTGTCTACTTTTTTATCGAATAGCTTCTAATTTTCGAATATCTTTTAATAAACTGTCATAACGATCTGGTTTTAAAGACTGTGGTCCATCACAAAGGGCATTTTCCGGATCGTTATGCACTTCAATCATCAAACCATCGCATCCTGCCACGACCGCCGCTTTGGCCATAGGTTCTACCAACCACCATTTACCGCCGGCATGACTTGGATCAATGACTATTGGCAGATGTGTCAATCGTTTTAACACAGGAATAGCTTGCAGATCCAATGTATTACGTGTGTATGTTTCAAATGTACGAATCCCTCTTTCGCACAAAATCACATTAGGATTTCCATGAGCCATGATATATTCGGCAGACATCAGCCATTCTTCATATGTATTGGATAATCCTCGTTTTAATAATACAGGTTTTTTAATGCGTTCTCCCACATCTTTTAATAAATCGAAGTTCTGCATATTTCTAGCTCCAATTTGAACCAGATCCACTTTATCATTAAATTCATCAATATGTTTTTCTGACATCAATTCCGTAACGATTGGCAAGCCCGTTTCTTCTTTTGCCTTTACTAATAAGTCCATGGCGGCAGAACCCATTCCTTGAAAAGAATAAGGGGAAGTTCTGGGTTTAAAAGCTCCGCCTCGCAATAAATTCGCACCATTTTCTTTAACACGATTTGCCACTTCTAGTATTTGTTCTTCAGATTCTACTGAACATGGTCCGGCTACGAGGCTTAAAGTCTTGCCGCCTACTAAAACTCCAGATACATCAATGATAGAATCTTCTGGATGAAAAGCACGGTTTGCCAGTTTATAAGGCTCACTGACCTTCATGATTCTTTCGACACTTTCTTCTACTTCAATACGTTTTGGATCTACACGTGTCGTATCGCCTACTAAACCTACGATCAAAGTTTCTTCTCCTTGGGATATATGTGTCTTTAATCCCAGCTTTTCTACTTTTCCCAACACTCTTTTTACATCTTTTTCTTTTGCGTTTTGTTTAAATACAATAATCATACAAGTTTCCTCCTATACAAAAAGTCCCTTTCACCATAAGGGCGAAAGGGACAATCGCGTTACCACCTTAATTCAAAGAAATCTCACAATTTCTTCCTTATCAAGTACCATCATACTCTAACACTATAACGGGTGTACCCGAAACCACCTACTATTATTCGGCATTCTACTCCAAGACGTATTCCATAAAGGATCCGCTCTTCTTTTCACCAGCCAGAAGCTCTCTAAACCTTCCTCTTTATGTACTCTTTCTTTTCATCGTATTTCCTACATTTTAAAAAAAGTAATGTCTTTTGTCAACGAAGAAACAATGTAGATATTGTTTTTTCATTATATTGTGTGGATATAATTCCACCATCGCTGCAACGTGAATAAACACCGGCAAATTGTCCGTTATAGACATATAATCCACTCATATTGGAATATTCTTTAAAGACATCAAAGTTGACCAGATCGATATTCTTTGTCTTATAAGGCGTAATATACTTTTGTACAATATAATTGGCATCCAAATGTTGTGATACCACTTGATCCCATTGTTCTTGTTTCAAATCTATACCCGCCCATACACCTTTGGAGGCATAAGAGTCTTTAGGCTTAATGATCCATTCATCTTTATTTTGAATTTTTTCTAATATATCTGAATGCAGATCATAAGTTACTGGACAATGTTCTTCAATAAAAGTTATCTCGTCTTTTGTGAAATAACTTTGCATAAGCGGATCCATCAAAACTTGTGTGATTTGTTTGTGGTGGACCAATTGTGTCTGAAAAGCGCCGATACAACAAACATCATGATGTAAATAAGCCTGAATGAATGGTTGCACTTGATCATAGTGATCCATGACATCACGGGTAACAGCTCTTCTGTAAATGACATCAATCACTTTATGCGTTTTCTTTGAATATAATTTTCCTTCTTTATATTCTAGATCCCGAATATCGACAACTTCACAATCGTATCCTTTTTGTTTAAATACGTCTTCAAACACATAAAGTTCTGTATAATAGGCATTTTCCAAGAAATCACAAATTCCAATTCTCGCCTCTTTACAAACATTAGGATCTTCTTTCATAGTTTTAATAAAGGCATCCGCCCAGCTATCTACTAATTCCATGATTTCATAATCTTGTGGATCCATTTGATAAATGTTATTGAGAAGTAAGAAATCATTCAGTCGCTTATTTTCATTCATGGCTGATGTACCATCCGTATTAAATTCACAGAAATGAAAATCTTTTGTTTTTTCATCATAGAAAATATCAATTCGACAGATAGGAATCGGACTTTTATATGCTGGTTCGCACAAAATCAATTGTTCCAATTCACTAGAGAAACCAAATCGTTTTCGAATCTGAGGATCTTTTTTATAAGCCTCTATCACTTTTGTGAAAATAGAATATGTCGTATTTACAATATTCTCAAATCGTTTTTTATCTTCCATCGTAAATACTTTTGGAATATGTAAAGTCCGTGTATACATATTTCCACCTAAATTTAATTCACTTTTCTGTATAGCTTCTGTGATTCGCAATGCACTTTCCTTGGATTCTAAAGGATGCATCACAATTGCCTTTTGATATATTTCTTCTATTGAAAGATCAGGTATAAAACTCTTTTTTTCAATCAATTCCTCAATGGGAAATAAATACGCTTTTTCTTTTTCAGACAATCCTTTTTTGGCATCTTCTATCATGGTTCTAAGAAGATCTACTACCGATTTTCCATAGACTTTCGCATCATAACGATCTTTTCGCAGCGATTCTTTGGTTTGTTTAATTGATTCTATGGAATCTGTAAGACAAGAATACTTATCCACATTTTCTGATCTATAAAAAAGACCTTTGATAAATGCGCAATATGCTTGTGTATAAACGGCAGGCATACTGTCTGCACTACGAATCTCTATAAACTGTTTTAAGCGGACATCTAAAAACAACATAGAAAGATAATGGGCAATCTGATCTTTACCATAGCCATACTTTTGTGCAACCTGAGCGCATGTTTGATCTTTTACATCAATAAAATCACCATGATCATTCATCACGATCAATGGAACTTGTTCTAAAAAGTTCGCATAAGCATCAAATCCAAAATCATCTTCAAATAAAGAAGGAAGAATACCACAACGTTTTGGATCTGTATGAGACCAAATGGAATCTCTTAATAATACATCTGTATTTTTCTTTCCGGCATACACAGGAGTATGACTTGATATAAAGGCGAATAGTGGATGCAGAATATTGGCCATGCGATACTTTTTCACAAAATCTTGTTCATCTTGATAATCCACGCTGACATGAACGGCAGCTGTTGCTTTCATCATCTCTAAGCCTCTGGTAGATACTTTTTGAAAGTATTTAGCCATAAGGCGATAACGTTCCTTATCGATGAGCGCAACTTGTTTTTGATCCACGCCAGGAAGCCCACCGCTATAAACCAAATCGTATCCTCTAGGATGAATATAAGCTAAAATTGAAGAAAGTGTCTTCAAATAAATTTCCATCATCTCTTGAAGATCACTCATACATCGCAAAGAAATTTCAAGCTGACAACCTGGTTCTAATGTAATCAAAACATCTTCGGATTCTAAAGCTATCAAAAGATCTTGTTCATAATAAGCTTGAGGAAAGTCTTTGCGTAAAGATTCTAAAAGTTTTCCAATGCCATTTTCGCCATCATACGGCATTGGACGACCATCTTTACGAGAAAGAATAAAATGTTCCACTTCTAAGCCAATAGAACCTGTCTGTATCGGCTTACAACCTTGTTTAAAATATTCAGTGAACGGCATCATAATAAATTGACTGTTTTACTTCCTTTGTTTTTTCATGTCCTAACAGCTTTTCAATGATCGCAAATGCGAATTCAATGCTGGCCGCAGCGGATATACCTGTAATCAAGTTACCGTCTGTAACGGTATATGCATATTCATATGTTCCGCCAAAATCTTCATTCATACTTTTGAAACAAGTATATTTTTTACCTTTTAAAAGTCCCAATTTTCCCAAAATTGTTGGTGCGGCACAAATAGCTGCCAAAATTTTATCGTTCGCAAAAACCTTTAATTGCTCACAAACTTTCTCATTTTTTTCTATTTTTTGCCAATGTGGTCCTCCTGGCAAGACCAAACAATCCGCTTTTTCAAAATCATAAGAATCAAAAGGAACCGATGGCGCATATGTAACTCCAAATCTTCCTGTTACCTCTTTACCTTCTATAGAAACCAGATCAACATCGATTCCGGCTCTGCGTAATAACGCAATAGGACCCATGGCTTCTAATTCTTCAAAACCATTATCCATTACAACACATACTTTCATCGTAATCACCTCAGATAAAGTATATAACGAAGAGTTCTTAGAGACAATTTGTTTGAACAGATTTCCATATTCCGAAGAAAATGATACAATAAAGGAAACCGAGGTACTCTGTATGGATTTTGCCAAACAATATTATGAATTTGTGATTCAGGCCTTGCATGATGCCTATACCTGTAATCAAGAAAACATTCAACGAGCTGCCAATCTTCTTTATAACACACAATGTAATGATCATACGATTTATACATTTGGAACCGGTCACTCTCACATGATCGGACAAGACCTTTATGCACGCGCAGGAGGATATGCCAAAATTTATCCAATCGATGAAATAGAACTCAGTCTTGCGACACATCCGACAAAAAGCACACAAATCGAACGGATGAGTGAGTATGCCGATGTGTTAGAACATCTATATAATACGCAACCTGAAGATGTTGTGATTATCACAAGCAATTCTGGAAGAAACGCTTTGGTTATTGAATATGCCTTACGACTTCAAAAAAAGGGAGTAAAAATCATTGCGATCACTTCTCTTGATCATTCGCAAAAGACTACCAGCCGTCATAAAAGTAAAATGCGTTTATATGAATTAGCAGATATTGTATTAGATAATCAAGCACCAATCGGTGATGCCGGCATTGCGATTGATGATGTAACTGCTATGGGACCTATCAGTACGATCACAGGTTGTTTTCTAGCTCAGTGTATTATTGGAAGAATGGTTGAAAAGCTAAAAGAAAATGGTATGGATCCACCTGTATTTCTTTCCAGTAATACAGATGGAGCGGATGCATATAATCAGGCTCTATTTGACACTTACATTTTAAAGAAAGGAGATTAATATGAATCATTTAATGAACCCCAACACGAAAGAAGTCCGTATCATGGCACTTCTCTACATAGTTGCCGGAATTCTGCTTTTTATTTTAAACAATAACTTTTTGGTTATTGCGGTACGCATCTTTGGTGTGATCTTGATCGCGATCGGAGGCACTTTACTATATACTTATTTTGGAAAGCGCCTATCTGTTGATGCAAGCCCCTTGTTTGTGGGACTGCCTAGTGTTCTTATTGGCATTTTGATGATCTCATCTCCAGAATCTATTATTGCGATTTTGCCTATTTTAGTTGGTGTTTTACTGATCATCAATTCTATCATGCAACTACAAAAAGCTTTCCTGTTACGAGATTACGGTTTTACTAACTGGCACTTCACAGCAGGTATTGCGGTATTTGCCCTGATCTTAGGTGTAGTCTTGTGGTTTCGTCCATTACAGTCCGTTGCGTTTATTTTACAGATTATCGGCTGTGCTTTGATTTTTGAAGGTTTCATGTTATTTGGCTTTGATCACACGATAAAAAAATATAAAAAGCAATTTGAGAAAGAACAAAATGATTTTTTTAACTAAAAATCTTGTTCTTTTTCTTTATATATGTTCAAATTTTAGGGAGAGGGGTGTACAATATAGATTATGAAGATCTCAACTAAAGGAAGATACGCATTGCGTATGTTAATCGATTTAAACCGTTATCAGGGCGATGGATATGTATCCTTAAAAGACGTTGCCCAAAGAGAGAACATCTCTAAAAAGTATTTGGAGCAAATTGTACCAGTTTTGAATCGTTCTGGTATTCTGTGCGCCAATCGCGGATATCAAGGCGGATATCGTTTAGCCAGTCCGGCAGATCAGATCAGTGTATATGATGTTTTAAAAGCAACGGAGGGAAGCTTAGCCTGTGTTGCCTGTCTGGAAGAACATGCCATGCCTTGTGAGCGAAGAGAATTTTGTCCAACTTTACCAGTCTGGAAAAAATTTGATGAGCTTGTAAAAGACTATTTTTCCAAGATTACATTACAAGATATGATTCAACAACAAGGAGAAGAATAATCTTCTTCTTTTTTTGTTCTAAAAGAAATCACCCTGCAGATATACCACAAGGTGATCCTTATCAAGATAAATGGGAATCCCTACTACATAGCCGCAAGGAAATCAACGGACAGTTCGTTCCATTCCTAACCTTCTTTGCGGATTTCAACACCATATATGTCTACACAAAAATTCATCCATAACCATTGATCCAATACTCTTTAATCCATAACATCTCACAAAAAACATCTAACCAAAAATATGTATCAAATAACTAAGGAACAGATATCGATAAAAGGATTTTAACCTCTACTCTTACAGTTATCAGCTGTACGCTCTATCTTTTAAGCTATATCGATTTTTTGAGTTCACTATTTCCTCAATTTTTCCCTATACGGGAGAACGAAGTTTATGATTTTCATGCAGCAGGTACCTTTATCAGTTAATTTCTACAAAAGTTGTCGCATTGGAAACTTTGATCTTCGTATCCAATTCATTTAAAATCATTTCCCTTTTCTCACTTAACTCTTCAATTTTTTTACGTACATTTAAAGGATCGATCAATTCTGTAGTATTCTCTTTCACATATGTCTCTACTACTTTTAACGGCGTTTCATCTTTAGTCTTTGTATCTTTTCCCAAGATGCTCAATCGCATGGTTTCCGCCGTATTTTGTAGTCCTTTATTTTTCTGCTCCATTATTTGTATCTTTTTATCCAGTTCTTCTTGTAGTTTTATTATCAAATTTCCTTCAAAATTAGAATCTGAGTCATAGCTATTATTACACTTTAAGCGACTTCGAAGTGCCAGGGCATGAGCAATTGACATCGTGCCATAACTAGTTTCAATCATTGTACTCGCATTAGAGCGCAAGATTGCCTGATCCACTTTATCATACCAATGAATCAAATCCATGATTTGTTGATAGGAAGAACGTGCTTCTTTTTCAAATTCTTTTTGTGTGATTCTTCTTTCCATAACTTTTTCTTCATTATGTTTTTTCGTTTCTGTAAAACTGGCTTTATAAATTTTATCGCAAATTTTCTTAACTAAAAGATCTCGCTGATCTAAAGCTTGTGTCACTAACATTTTATTTTCCATCACTATATCCTCCATTTGTCCTGATTATAAGTGATGAATCTTCTTTTGTCATTGAACGCAAAATTCAATGAATTTATGCTTTCGTAAAACCTTTTTGACGCATAGTAAAAAAAAGACCTTGTTTGTCATAAAAGATCAACAAGGTTTCAGTTAATAATTCTTTTTTGTAAGAGTTAATCCAGCTGTCCTCTTTGATAAGAGGTATTATATATCGCGAAGTTTGAATCATGGAGTACTTTAGCCGCATCCACGACCCAATTACTGTTACGAATTAAAGCGCGTCCTACCTCAATCAAATCGGCCTGATCACTTTGCAGGATATATTCAGCCAATACTGGTTCATGAATCAATCCTACTGCCGTTACGGGAATAGAAACCGCTTCTTTCATTTTTTGTGTATAGCCTACCTGATATCCTGCAAAAACAGGAATGTTTGGCGTTGTATCCAATAAACCACCTGTAGATACATCAATGCAGTCAATACCATCTTCTTGCAGCCATTTCCCAATCTGCTGATAATCTTCCACTGAATTTTGCAGGCCTGTTTGATCATATGCCGTTAACGATAATCGCATCCACACAGGACCATTAAAAGCTTCTTTGATGGATGGCAGCATTTCATGTATGAGTCGATATCGATTTTCTAAAGAACCTCCGTATTCATCTTCTCTTTGGTTAGTCAACGGTTCTAAAAATTCATGAAGCAAATATCCATGAGCACCATGCAACTCAATCATATCAAAACCAGCTTGTTTAGCACGAATAGCTGCCTGAATAAAAGCTTGTTGGCACGTTTTTATATCCGTTTGCATCATTGCCTCAGGCATGCCATATTCTTCATTATACGCAATAGCGCTTGGTGCCATTTTAACTTTGGCATCCTTTGCCTTTCTTCCGCCATGACCTAATTGAATACCGATTTGAGAACCTAAAGAATGTACGGCATCTACAAGTCGTTTTAATCCAGGGATATGCTCATCGCTCCAAATTCCCAAGTCTTGGTCTGTCAAACGACCATCTGGCTGTACAGCTGTTGCCTCTACAATGATAAGTCCTACTTGTCCAATGGCTCTGGCACCATAATGAGCTAAATGAAAATCTGTAACTTTTCCGTCTTTATTTTTTACTTCATACATGCACATAGGTGGCATGACAACTCTGTTTTTTAATGATAATCCGGCAATTTGCACCGGTGTTAATAATTTTGACATATAGTTACCTCCTATATAAATTATAGGTTTTCATACCTTGTCATGCAATTCAAGTGCTTTGAACTCCCCTATCAAACATGGTAGAATAAATCTATGAAGTTATATTTTATAGAAACCAAAAATACCGATCCTCGTCTTCGTTCGCTTTATCAAAAAGCTTTCCCGGAAAAAGAAAGAATTCCTTTTTATGAACTTGATATTTTACCAGGAAGCCATTTTTATGGAGTGTATAAAGACCCATATGCCAACGAATTTGTCGGCCTTTTAGATATTTTAGACTATAAACAAATTTGCCAGGTACGCTATTTGGCAACCCTTGAAAGTTATCGTGGGCAAGGAATTGGTTCAAAAATTTTAGATTGGATCAAAGAAAATCGTAAAGATTCTATCATCGTGATCGATGTTGAATCAGATCGTGTGCCTTGTGATAATCTTGAACAAAGAATCACACGCAAAAAGTTTTATTATCGCAACGGCTTTAGTGCCAGTGAAGACAGTTATCAATGGCATGGCGATTCCTTTGATCTTTTAACCGCAAACGGAACCTTGAAAAAAGGAGAATATGTTCAACTTTGGAAAGAACTTTTTGTACTATTAAAAGAAAGACAATCTGCCCAAAATCTTCTTTGATATGATATACTTGGAAAGAATATGAAAGGATGTTCAACAATGGAAACAAATGAAGGTAAAAATTTTATTGAACGTATCATAGATGAAGACTTAAAAAATGGAACGTATACAAGCGTTGTAACACGTTTCCCGCCAGAACCAAATGGCTATCTGCATGTAGGCCATGCCAAAAGTATTTTGTTAAATTATGGTTTGGCTAAAGAATATGGCGGAAAGTTTAATTTACGCTTTGATGATACTAACCCGACAAAAGAAAAAGTTGAGTTTGTTGACTCAATTATTAAAGACGTAGAATGGTTAGGCTGCCATTATGATGGTGAAGTAAAATTTGCCAGCAACTACTATCCACAAATGTATGAGGCAGCTATCAAGCTGATCAAAAAAGGAAAGGCCTACGTCTGTGATTTAAGCGCAGAAGAAATTCGTGCGTATCGTGGTACATTAACAGAGCCAGGCAAAGATTCTCCATACCGCAATCGCAGCGTTGAAGAAAATTTACGTTTGTTCGAAGGTATGAAAAACGGTGAATTTGAAGATGGATCTAAAGTGCTTCGTGCCAAAATTGATATGGCCAGTCCTAATATCAATATGCGTGATCCTGTCATTTATCGTATTTCACGTCAGACACACCATAATACGGGTGACAAGTGGATCATCTATCCAATGTATGATTTTGCACACCCGATTGAAGATGCGATCGAGGGTGTTACTCATTCCATCTGTACTCTAGAATTCGAAGATCATCGGCCTTTGTATGATTGGGTCGTTCGTGAATTGGAGTATCCTCAACCACCTAAACAGATTGAGTTTGCGAAAATGTATTTGACAAATGTCATCACTGGAAAACGTTATATTAAACGCTTAGTTGATGAAGGTATCGTAGATGGATGGGACGACCCTCGTCTTGTGACTATCGCTGCTTTACGCCGCCGTGGATTTACACCCGAATCTATTCAGACATTTATGAATCTGGTTGGTGTCACAAAAGCAAATTCTTCTGTAGACTATCAATATTTAGAACATTGCCTGCGTGAAGATCTAAAACCAAAGGCACCACGAATCATGGCTGTTTTAGATCCTATTAAACTTGTCATTGATAACTATCCAGAAGGCGAATACGAACTTGTTGAAGGAAGCATCAACATGGACAATCCGGAAGCTGGCAAAAAACAGATTCCTTTTGAAAGAGAACTTTGGATCGAACGAGAAGATTTTATGGAAGAACCTCCAAAAAAATACTTCCGTTTGTTTGTTGGCAATGAAGTTCGATTAATGAACGCTTACTTTGTCAAATGTACTGGATTTGAAAAAGATGAAAATGGAAACGTAACTGTTGTTCATGCCACTTATGATCCAGAAACAAAGGTAGGTTCTGGCTTTACAGGACGAAAAGTAAAAGGAACGATTCATTGGGTACCAGTTCATCATTGTATTGAAGCCACAGCCAGATTGTATGAAAACCTGGTTGATGAAGATAAAGGTGTTTACAATGAAGATGGTTCATTAAACTTAAACCCTAATTCATTAAAAGTCGTTGAACATTGTTACATTGAACCATTTGCCAAAGACGCCAAAAAACAAGATAAATTCCAGTTTGTACGCAATGGATATTTCTGCGTAGATGAAAAAGATACAACGGACAAACGTTTAGTCTTTAACCGCATCGTATCTTTAAAAAGTTCATTTAAATTACCAAAATAGGCTTGGACTTCCAAGCCTTTTTCAAAAGGAGATTTCATATGATACAAGATATTGCACCCCATACTTTTGATAACACATTTAAACAAATTACTCCTTCTTCAAAAGATCATGTTCTTTCTTTTCAAGGTAAAACCGCTTTAACAAAAATAGAAAACAATCGTATATACTGTCCGACTTTTGATGATCTAAATGCAAATACAGATAAAGCTATTTATTTGTTTTCTATTGATGACAAGCCTTATTTTTTACTCAACGATGTCTTAGAACAAAACGGTTTTAGCTATCAGCCTTTAAGACCTGTTACCGCTTCTGATCCAGATTATATTGGATTTGCCTATGCGACCGGATTTCATCTGTATGACTGGTATAGAAATCGTATTTATTGCGGACGTTGTCAAACTAAGCTGCAGCCCGGAACAACAGAAAGATCACTCGTCTGTCCAAACTGCGGAGTTATCGAATATCCAAGAATTTTTCCAGCTGTGATCATTGCTTTAACACATAAAGACAAAATCTTATTAGCTCAGTATCCGCATATGAAAAAACAAGTCTTATTAGCCGGTTTTGTCGAAATCGGAGAAACTTTAGAAGAAACCGTAGCCAGAGAAGTTTATGAAGAAGTCGGTTTAAAAGTTAAAAACATACGCTATTATAAATCACAACCCTGGGGTATTGTCAGCGATGTATTAGCCGGTTTTTATTGTGAATTAGACAGTGAAAAAGAGATCCGTCTAGACACCAATGAATTAAAATGTGCCTATTGGATCTCTAGAGATGAACTTCGTTATGGAGAAGAAAACTTAGATGGAAGCCTAACTTCCGAAATGATCTATCAATTTAAGATGGATACTTATCGTTAGAGCAATTCTTAAAAAAGCTTATTTTCATACCAATGAAAGTAAGCTTTTTACATCTATTCACTCTTATTCAATACAATTTTTTGTAGCATACCCATCCAACAGCTCGTCATTATAACTGTTTCAACTAAGAAAAATATAATTTTCTTGATGTCTAATGTAAATAAATCTTCTATTTCTACAAATCCTATAAAACCTCCTAACATGACTGCCATCAGAAACGTTTCAAAGGTTAAGATCAAAAACCATGATTTATTTCTAAATTGATCAGGATGATTTTTTAAATGTCTTACCATTATTAAATTATTGAGTAACAAAACGATAAACAATACAATATATACGATTTTCATATAATACCTCTTGTAGATTAAACATTCTTTTTTTTCTTCTTTATGACATAGTCAATAATAAAAGTTACTACGGCAATAATTAAATTTCCAACTACCATAATAATATAAACAGAAGGAATTCCTTTTTGATCTACTATATCATCTAAAAAGAAAACCATCATAACACAGATCATATAAAACATCTGAATTAAAAAACTATAAACTTCAATATGTTTAGGATTCTTTTCTATAAGTATTTTTCTAGTCTTTAACGTTGCGAATAAAGCAAGAATAATTGTGAACACCTTTAATAAAAATATTGTATTAATAATCCATTTCTCATTCATATTTTCCTCCATTTCCCCGCGTCTAAAGTCGCGCGGTCACAAATATTTCATCAATAA
>CABVDD010000010.1 GCA_902497095.1 uncultured Faecalicoccus sp. | reverse complement strand
AGAACTTCAGCCTTCCAAGCTGACTACGTGAGTTCGATTCTCATCACCTGCTCCACATTGTCTCAAAAGCCTTTATATAAAGGCTTTTTTCTTTTTCTAGACTTGTCAGTGACAAATTTAGTGACAAATCAACCCCTCTCTAGGCCCCTTATTTTAGTGACAAGTCCTAGTGACAAGTCAGTGACAAATTGGTGACAACTTTTAGTGACAAATCACTGTTCACGATTCATGAACAACATAAAAAAGCTGAGCAAAATACAGCTCAGTTTTTATGTGCTACGGAATATGGAATATAGAAGATTATCTTTCCAGTATATGCATAGAATAATTTAATAAATAATGAATCCATTCTTACAGTTCGTACCCTCAATCATATCAATTTATTCACGTAATAAACAGCACATCTATTTTTTAACCCACCTCTTGTAAACCATATACATAGGATGGATTTTTTAATTGAAGAAGCTCTCATAAATATCTTTTAATTTCTGAATTTCTTCTTTTGTCATTTCTCTTTCATTCGGATCATAACTATCTAGAGTTCCAATATGACTATTTTGTACGTTTCTATCCTCCATTTGTACGACCATTGGCACATACAGCGTTAACTCTCCATCTTCATTCGTTTCCATATAATCACCAAAGTAACTGATGATTCTTTCTTTTTGTTCATCATTATACAAAAGATTGTGTGCATCATCTCTAACTTTTATATAGTAAACTTTTTTATGATGGCTTTCTGCTACCTCTTTTAAGACGGGTGTGGCATCTTGGCACCATGGGCAATCCTTATATCCAAAATAATAAACGCCATCCTCATGATCGTTTAATTTTTGTAAGGCATCTTCCATTGTCAGTTCAATATTCCAATTATCTTCTTTCTCATCCAAGTCCTCTATAACGCAAGCATTCTGAGAATCACATCCTCTTGGATTCTTTATCTTTTCTTTTTCCTGATTATGAACTACAAACCAACCAATCAAAATAAAAATGATGATACCTATACTTACACTGATTCTTATAACATTCTTTTCGATCATTATAAATCTCCTTTATATACATCTTATTGTATACGAATCAGTTTTTAAAACCTACTCATTTAATAGTTTTTTCTGGAAAAAGATATCTTGGCTTCCCGACTGTATGTTTACCATATTCAATGGCTTTAAATGGACATTGACTAATACATGCCATACAATGCGTACACCGATGATTCCATACCGGTCTTTTGTTTTGAAGAGAAATGTTATTCATCGGGCATACTTTCTGACACGTTTTACATCCCACGCATTTTTTATTCACATAAAATTTCTTATCTTTGACAATAAAATAATAAAACAAATCATGAATGACACCGCTTCGAAAAGAATCACCAAAATGAATTTGATTCAAATCAAACGACTTACCTGCTTGAATTCTCTTTATCAAAGAGGAAATAACAGGTTTTGCGTTTTCTATGATCTGCATTGTTTCTTTCGTACCAGGTACCGAAAATAACGCTATATAGTTTTCCGGCATTACCACCGGCATACATCCTTTATAATTCCATCCTTTCTTGTCACAAAGTCGTTGTAGTGAATGTGAAGCATTTCCTATGCTTTCACCACAAGTCATGACAAAATAAATATCTTTATTTCCTTCCAGTCTAGTTTTTATAAGCCATTCTTGTACAATATTTGGAATTTGCCATGCATATGTTGGTGTAACAACAACCCAAGGATTTATAGAAAAAATAGAAGAATGATCCTGGTAACGAATCTTTTGATTCAGATATATGATTTCCTCATTTAATTTTTTCTGTATGACCTTGGCAACATAAGCACTGTTTCCTGTTCCTGAAAAATATAAAATCATCTTTTATCCTCTTTATATGCTTTTCTCTATCTTTTCAAACATCTCTTTTATTTGTTTAAATACTGGTGTTTCTCGATAGATTGAATAATAATTCTTTGTACCTTCTTTACGCATCTGAAGAATTCCTGTTTCTTTTAAAATTTGTAGATGATGCGAAACAGCCGGCCTTGATAAATATGTATATTGTGCGATTTCATTAACTCGTAATGCATTGGGTTCATGCTCTAAAAGTACCAAAAGAATCAACTGTCTTGTCTCATCTCCTAAAGCAACAAATACTTTGCGCAAGTTCATAAAATCTTTTCTTAGATCTTCTATTCTATCTTTACATTCTTTTTTCATAATTCACCTATATTCAACATGGACAGGGTCTCTTTGTACTCCACGCATATATTTTACAGCTGGATAACCGATTACAAGGGTGGCATACACCTTTTTGCCTTTTTGAATCGAAAGCATTTTTTTGATTTGTAATGAAATATGAGATACCATTGTAAAAAAGCCACTATATAAGACTCCTAACCCATGCACTTGTGCCATAAATGCCATGGCAGATGCCGCTAAATCTGCATTTGTCTTATTCTTTGCGACAACGAGGATCACTAATGGAGCTTGTTTAAAAAAGAAATGCTCATCAATCTCAAATCCTCTATATTTTTTATTGAAAACATTCATGATCTTTAATAGCCGTTTAAATACACCAACCGCTACTTTCTCAATATTAGCTTGTTCTTTCTTTAGTAGAATGACTTCTACATCACGCATATTTTTTGCCGTTGGCATATATTGCGCAGTTTCAATAATGTCATTTAAAACGTCTTGAGGTATTTCTTTATTTTGAAATTGACGAATTGAACGACTTTTTTGAATCAGTTCTAAAAATGAATGAGGGTCTATTTTTTTATTATAATCAAATTGTACAGGTTCATGATCAAATCCTGTCATAGAAACTGCTTCTTTGGGACAAATCGCAACGCAATGACCACACTTTAAACAATCTTGTGAACGTATGTGTGCACAATTATTAATAAAATCAATATTTTGTTGTGGGCAATCTTTGATACATTGTTTACATCCTACACATTTCTGTTCATCAATATAAATCTCATGATTCATTAAAATCCCTCCAAACTCTCAATTAAAAGCTTTGCGACAGCTCTGGCTGACCATGGATTTTGCCCTGTAATGATTTTTTGATCTTTCAAAGCGTAACTTGTAAAAAATCTTTTTTTAGAATATAAACCCCCTTTTTCTTTCAATGTGTCTTCTGTTGAAAACAAAACTAATTTTGTCTTTTGAATAATCATTTCTTCTGTATTTGTAAATCCCGTCACTCTCTTTCCTTGAATTAAAAACTTTTTCTGTTCATCTGTTAGATTTAATAAACCAACTACACCATGACAAACAGCTGTTACATATCCACCATTTGTATATATTGTTTCGGCAATGTGCTTTAAGGAAAGGTTATTTGGAAAATCCCATAATACACCATGTCCTCCCGTATAATAAATCGCATCGTATTGGTTTGGATCTATATCTTCTGGTTTCTTTGTATTTCCTAAAGCACGATCAGTAAAGTCTTTATTTCTATACCACCTATAATCTGTTGTATTCATATATTTCATAGATGTTGGATCAATTGGTATATATCCTCCTAAAGGACTAACAAAATCTGCTCCATATCCCTTCTGGATAATTTCATCATAAAAATGAACCAATTCACCCAACCAAAGTCCTGTCGGTTTAGCTATATCACCATAAGTCGATACATTGGTTTCTACAATTAATATTTTTTTCATTTTATATTCCTTTCGTTCATTCGTTTGAACCACTATACCATAAACTTACCACTTTTGTATGAATGGTAAAGAAAATCTTTACCAAAAAAAAGAGGCTGTAACGAATAGATGATTTTTACAGACCATTTACTCGTTATAGCCCCTTTTACATGCATAAAATACCAAACGTTATAAAAATATCGCTACCTGAGTTTCAAATATATGCAAAGAATCTTTTTTGCACTCTACACTCACATCAAATTGATTCATGTAATCGAGATCATAAAAGCACCTCTACATTTACCATCTTTTAAACTCACCTCTTGTAAACCATATACATAGGGTAGATTGCTTAATCAAAGAATCTCTCATAGATATCTTTTAATTTCTGAATTTCTTCTTTTGTCATTTCTCTTTCATTCGGATCATAACTATCTAGAGTTCCAATATGACTATTTTGTACGTTTCTATCCTCCATTTGTACGACCATTGGCACATACAGCGTTAACTCTCCATCTTCATTCGTTTCCATATAATCACCAAAGTAACTGATGATTCTTTCTTTTTGTTCATCATTATACAAAAGATTGTGTGCATCATCTCTAACTTTTATATAGTAAACTTTTTTATGATGGCTTTCTGCTACCTCTTTTAAGACGGGTGTGGCATCTTGGCACCATGGGCAATCCTTATATCCAAAATAATAAACGCCATCCTCATGATCGTTTAATTTTTGTAAGGCTTCTTCTATTGTCAATGATACATACCAATCATCCTGATTCGATTGTTTTTTATCCATCACACAGGCATTTGCTTTAGTACTTGTACTTTGTGATGGCCAAAAGATCCATCCGATAATAAAGAATAGAATTACAGACTAAATATAGAGCCACTTTTTTCTTATTCATGAATTCTCCTTGCGTTTTTTTATATCCTGCACATTAATGTACATAAAATCTATTTATTTAATATGCATTTTAAATAATTCTTTTTTCAAGTTAAAAATTAAAAAAGACTGAAATATTATGATTTCAGCCTTTTGCATAATCTTATAACGATGTGACAAATAAAGATTTAAACTATTCATCTCCTAGTTTACTGGCAACAAACCATCCTGCCGCAAATGTAAATACCCCTATAACAACCATAAGCACAGAGGATTGACTCCAATCCGTTTTTAATAAGATAGCCACAGGACTAGCGGTAATTAGACCGATAATCGCATAATAGGCAGGGGTTTGCCAACGTTGAAATATCCATTCAATCAACTTAGCGATTGCGAAAATACCAACAACAACACCTATGGCAAATGGAATCAAAACAATACAACAATTAATAAAAGCAGGAATATTAAAAGTTGTTATTGCATCTACCGTCTGGTTTACATAAGATAAAATCGTTTCATAATATCCCAGAAGCATCAACATCATAGATCCACTGACTCCAGGTATAACCATTGTAGCTGCCGCAATAACACCCACCAAAACTAAAATAATTCCTTGTAAAAAATCTACATGTAAAGTGCTGGCAGATCCGCCTTCTTCTCCCATAACAGCCATTCCTACAACAATAATAAAGAAAACTAAAAGTGGAATCCAATTTTGTGATTTTGCCGGATTTGATCCTTTCACTTTTTTTAAAATAAATGGAAGACTTCCAACAATTAATCCACAAAACGCGAAATTTGTAGGTACCGGATAATCATTTAGTAAAAACTCAAAAAGTCTAGATAAAATAACTATAGCTAAACCAGCTCCTATAAATATTGGAAGTAATAATTTCATACTTTCTTTAAATTCACTCTTTAAATGTGTAATAGAGTGAATCAATTTATCATATAGTCCCATGGCGACCATCATAGTACCGCCACTAACACCAGGAATGATATTAGCTATACCAACGACCATTCCTTGTAAAATCATTTTTAACATAGGTATCCTCCCTTAAATCATGTAAGAAATATATCATATATCCGTTTTATCTACAAATTAATATTTTGTATAGATATAAGAGACTTGTTTTTATATCTGTCCTTTCTTATAATGGAGAAAAAGGAGATTTCCATGAATAAAAATATTATTGCGATGCTTCTCTATTTTTTGGCAGCTTTATTATTTCTGCTCTATGTATTTATTAAGACACCTACGGTTTTACCAGGCTTTATTGTTTTAATTATCGCTGTCATTTATTCTCGAACTATAAAAAAATCTTCATAAAGAAAATGACAATTCCTTCCAGGAATTGTCATAATCAATTCAATCCATTTTATAGATTCTGTGTCACTTCTACTTTAACTTTATTCTCTGCTTCCAGATCATATGTGATCTTGGCAACCTCATCCAAATGATGTTTTAGAATATCTCTAACTGTTTCAAAAACTTCATCTTCTTTTTCTTGAGATGGACAATCATATTCAATACTGGTCACCACATGTTTTTTTGTAGAAATAGATTTCAATTCATCAATTGCACTCATATTCATATACCTCGTGCTTTAAGTCTAATCCGTTTTTTACCTTTTGTCAAACCGCATAGTAATTTAGAATATCTGCCGGCTTTAATTGACTTTTTTCAGATAAATTCATATCTTGAATCAATTTTCCTTCATTGAGAATAAACAAACGATTTCCATTGTCTAAAGCATCTTGAATATTATGCGTGATCATTAATGCCGTCATATGCTCTTTTTGAATGAGCTCATTTGTAATTTCCAATATTTTTTGAGCACTTTTAGGATCTAAAGCCGCAGTATGCTCATCCAACAACAAAATCTTAGGCGGATTTAATACTGCCATCATCAAAGCAACAGCTTGTCTTTGTCCTCCAGATAAAAGTCCAATAGGAGTCTTTAAGCGATCTTCTA
Source organism: uncultured Faecalicoccus sp. (assembly GCA_902497095.1). Classification (GTDB taxonomy): domain Bacteria; phylum Bacillota_I; class Bacilli_A; order Erysipelotrichales; family Erysipelotrichaceae; genus Faecalicoccus. The sequence continues at coordinate 49,173 of CABVDD010000010.1, read as the reverse complement.
AGCCCATATCCAAAGTTTTTAGTTTTTCTTGAAAATATAATCGATCTTGTTTATGAACCGCCAAAGAAAATTTGCCATATTTATTCGAAGAATAAGCCAATGCCAGATTTTCTTCTACCGTTAAATGCGGTGCCGTACCATGTTCTGGATTTTGAAACAAACGACCAATATAACGAGCCCGTACATGCTCTTTTTGATTCGTGATATCTTCAGAATCCATAAAAATTTTACCTTTAACTGGTTTTAATGCTCCTGTGATCACATTAAACAAAGTACTTTTTCCTGCGCCATTACTTCCAAGCATTGTGATAAAATCACCATCCTGAATCGTAGCATTAAAGTTTTCTAAAGCAATTTTTTCTAAAGAAGTTCCTTTATTGAAAATGACAGATATATTTTCTAATTTAAGCATTTTCTTTGGCCCTCACTTTCTTTAGATACGGAATAGAAATCGTTAATGCTACCAAGATGGCTGACATCATATTCATATCCGTTGCTGGTATACCAAATTGTAAGGCAATCGTATAAAGAATTCTGTATATACAAGCCCCTATAATAGCACTGGCTAATCCAAAACCTATCGTCTTTTTTCGCAATATGGCCTCTCCAATAATAATACCAGCCAAACCTAAGACCATCATACCTGTGCCACCAGTCACATCGGCAAAATTTTGATATTGTGCCAAAAGGGCTCCGGATAAGGCAACCAGGCCATTGGATAAAGCCATTCCTAGAAACTTCATAGTATCTACATTGATACTGCTGGATTTGACCATTGTCTCATTATCTCCTGTTGCCCGTAACATCAATCCAACGTTGGTCTTAAAAAAGCCAAACAATAGAAGTCCTACCAAGATACTGATGATCAATAAAATACCTAAAGTAAAAGGAACCATGGTAAATATAGAATCTGTATTCAATAGTGCGATATTAGGAGAGCCTGACATGATTCGCAAGTTGATGGAATACAAAGCTGTCATTGTCAAAATCCCGGCTAACAAGGCATGGATCTTCATTTTCGTTTGAAGAAATGCTGTAATCAAACCACAAACGCATCCGGCCAAAAAGCCTAACAACAATCCTAACAAAGGATGACCTTGAACCGTACATACGGCACAAGTGGCAGCGCCTGTTGTAAAACTTCCATCCACTGTCAAATCAGGAATATTTAAAATGCGAAACGAAATATATACACCCAGAGAAAGAATTGAAAAAATCAATCCTAACTCTAAAGCTCTCTCTAATATTGCCAAGGACACAATGCTCACTCCTATCTTACATCATCACTAAATGTTCATTATTTTGGATATCTTCTGGTAATGTAATACCTAATGTATCTAATACCTTTTGATTGACATAGATATTCAAATCATCTTTAAATACTTTTACCGGCATATCGGCTGGATCTTCTCCTTTTAAGATCGAATCGACCATATTGGCAGTTTCTTTACCTAATTCTTCATAATCGATACCTACTGTCGCAAAACCTCCATCTTGAACCATGGAATCAGCTCCTGTATAGAATTGTACGCCCGCATCTAATGCGATTTGTGATAGAGCAGCCATCCCACTGGCAACGGTATTGTCATTTGGTGCTAATAAAATATCAACTTGTTCACATAAAACACTTGCCGCACTTTGAAGTTCTGTCAAATTAGAACCGGTGCCTTCCTGTAATGTCAATCCATTTTCTTCACAATATTTTTTTGCCTTTTCTAAATTTGCCTTGGAGTTGGCTTCACTGGCATTATACAAAAATCCAACTGTTTTTACTTCTGGATTAATTTGTCTTGCCAAATCTAAGATTTGATCAATTTGTACTTCATCACTGGTTCCTGTGATATTACCGCCTGGTTTATCCATATCTTTAACCAATCCGGCGCCAACAGGATCACTAACAGCACTGAATACAACAGGAATATCACTAGATACATTAGCCGCTGCTTGCGCTGTCGGTGTCGCAATGGCGACGATCACATCTGCATTTTCATCCTGGTATTGCGACATAATAGAAGTCAAATTACTAGTTTGACCGGAAGCATCTGTAAAATCATATTTAACAGTCTCTCCATCTTTATACCCGAGCGTCTCCATTTGATCTACAAAAGCATCACGAATCGTATTCAATGAAGTATGACTTACTAATTGTGAAACCCCGACAGTCGGAATATCCGAACCGGATGAAGAACATCCAAACAATACGCTGCATGTCAATGCCGCAGCTAGTAATTTTGATAAAGTTTTCATTTTGTCCTCTCCTTTTCTTTATCACTTGTTTGGATAGCAAATCGCGGGTATAAAAGAAAAAAGTCCCGTGTCAAAATACTTTGACACAGGACAAATCGTTTCTTGATCTGCGGTACCACCTGTATTGGTAAAAATACCCACTCATTCAAAATGCTATCACATTTCTCTTGTTGTAACGTACAAGTCACGTCTTGGCTACTCACGAATTTTCACCTTGCCCTTGGAAGTCCATTTGCAGAACTGTTACGATCAGGCTTTCACCATCCCTGACTCGCTTGGCGCACATCTTTCTGTTTGATCTCTTCCGCCTTGGTTTACTATAGAATACTCTATAAATGAAAATAACGCAACAATTTTATGAAAGAAATTTTCAATTTATTCTCTTTCTAATCCTTTGCTATATTCCAGATGATCTTCTTGCGTGATCTTGCGTTGTACTCTACAAGGATTTCCAAAGGCAATGACACCTTCTGGAATATCTTTGGTCACAACACTTCCTGCTCCAATAATCGAATCTTTTCCAATCGTTACCCCTGGACAAATGATACAATTGGCTCCAATCCATACATTATCCTCAATGGTTATAGGCTTGGAAGTATTCATACCTTCTTTTCGCTGTGCTGGCAAAATACCATGCCCGGCGCATGTTATAGTCACATTCGGTCCGATAAAAGCTCCTGTTCCAATATGAACCGGCGATGTATCTAAAATTACACAATTATAATTCATGACACAAAATCCATGAAAATGAATATTAAAACCATAATCACAATGAAATCCTGATGCGATATTGACATGATCGTTACATGTACCAAATAATGCTTTTAAAATTTCTTTATCTTCAGGATCTTGATCATGCTTTTGACAAAGCTTTCTTGCCTTTTTTTGTAAGACAAATGGTGTTTTGGTAAAATGGGCTACATACCCTTCTGTACTTTGTATTCTCTTTTTATAATCCATAAATTCTCCCGTATAAAAAAGTTCCGTGAAATCACAGAACTTCAATGTTTTATTTTACTTCATGGGTCCAACCGTAAGTATCTGGTAGATCTCCCCATTGAATACCTGTTAATGTATCATAGATCTTCTGTGTTAAACTACCAGTCTTAAAATCATTGATTTGAACGACATCTCCTTTATAATACAATTCACCAATTGGACTAATAACAGCTGCTGTACCTGTTCCCCAAGCTTCCTGCAGTGTACCATCATGTCCTGCTTTCATCAAATCTTCGATCGCAAGATGTCTTTCCTCAACTTTATAACCCCAGTCTCGTAAAATATGTAAAATGGAATCACGAGTAACGCCTGGTAAAACTGTTCCTTCTGTTGGTGCCGTAATGATCGTATCATCGATTTCAAACATGACATTCATAGAACCAACTTCTTCGACATATTTACGCTCTACACCATCCAGCCATAAAACTTGTGTATAGCCTAGTGCTTCCGCTTTAACTTGCGCTGCCAATGAACCAGCATAATTTCCACCGCATTTTGTAAATCCGGTTCCTCCTACAGTTGCACGAACAAATTCATCTTCGACATAAATTTTGACCGGATTAACACCTTCTGGATAATAAGCACCTACCGGTGAACAAATAATAATAAATTTATAAGAATGAGAAGGATGAACACCAATTGCTTTTTCTGTTGCGAACATGTAAGGACGGATATAAAGTGATTCTCCTTCTCCAGTTGGAATCCAATCTTTTTCCACACGAACAATTTCTTCAACCGCCTGCACAAAATCATTTTCTTCTATGATCGGCATGCTTAAACGTTTATTAGAATTGATAAAACGACGAGCATTCATTTCTGGACGGAATAATAATATTCGACCATCTTTGGCTTTATAAGCCTTCATTCCTTCAAAAGTTTCTTGTGCATAATGTAACACCATACTTGCCGGATCAAATTCAATGGGTCCATAAGGTACAATTCGTGCATCATGCCATCCTTGCCCTTCATCATAATCCATGACAAACATGTAATCAGTTTGATACTTACCAAAGCCCAATTCTCCCGTTGGTTTTTCTTTCAAGTCTTTTCTTTCTTCAAAACGAATTTCCATATCCATTCCTCCTATCCTAACATCATACGATCATTGGCAAATTCTTCACCACTGGCTTCCTCAAATTTTCTTAAAAGATCTGCCACTTTCAATTTTTTCTTTTCTTCGCCTTTGACATCATAAATGATTTGTCCTTCATGCATCATGATCAAACGATTCCCAATATGAATCGCATCATGCATATTGTGTGTAACCATCAATGTTGTTAAATTTTGTTCACCGACGATCTCCTGTGTCAGATCCAATACTTTTTTAGCCGTTCTTGGATCCAATGCAGCTGTATGTTCATCCAACAACAACAGTTTAGGCTTAATGAGCGTTGCCATCAGCAGTGTTAAAGCTTGCCTTTGTCCACCGGACAACAATCCCACTTTAGATGTCATACGATCTTCTAATCCTAACCCTAAACGTTTTAACTGTTCATGAAATACTTCTTTTTCTTTTGGAGTGATTCCCCAACGAAGTCCTCTTTTTTTACCGCGGCGATTAGCCATGGCTAAATTCTCCTGAATCGCCATATCAGCAGCTGTTCCTAACATCGGATCCTGAAATACTCGACCAATCATCTGGGCTCTTTGATATTCAGCCAAAAGTGAAATATTCTTTCTATCCAAATAGATGGTTCCACAATCAATGGGATAAACACCGGCAACCATGTTCATCATGGTACTTTTCCCAGCACCATTACCTCCAATGATCGTAATAAAATCGCCTTCATCAACGGTTAAATTCAATTGATTCAATGCTTTTTTCTCATTCACTGTTCCCGGATTGAACGTTTTTGATACATTAGTGATCTTTAACATATTAACGCTCCTTTCCGGTCAGCTTTTTATACATGGATAGCTGTTTATGTTTATTCATTACAATAGGTACCGTTAAAGCTACGGCTACTAAAATTGCTGTTAACAGCTTTAAATCATCCGTGTTTAAACCTAACTGCAATACCACTGCTACAATGATTCGATAAATGACAGAACCTACCACAATAGAAGTCAAACGTGTACCAAAGGCACCTTTATGACCAAAGATCACCTCTCCGATCACAATAGAGGCCAAACCAATGACGATGGCACCAATTCCCATACGAACATCTGCATAACCTTGTTGTTGCGTGACCAATGCTCCTGATAAAGCAATCAGACCATTAGAAATCATTAAGCCTAATGTCTTGGTCACATTGGTGTTTACACCTAAAGCCCGCACCATTTGCTCATTATTTCCTGTAGCTCGAATACTGGAACCAATTTCTGTACCAAAATACCAATAAAGGATTACGATCACAGCTATCGTTATGACTAAGCCTATGATCAATGTGATCCAGCTATTTGATAATCCTGTCAACTTTTCTAATTGTGAAAAAACAGTATCTGACTGTAATAAAGGCGTGTTAGAGCGTCCCATGATACGCAAATTGATGGAATATAAACCGATCTGTGTCAATATTCCCGCCAATATAGCAGGAATCGCACACTTTGTATGTAATAATCCTGTAATCAATCCTGCCACAAATCCAGCCAATGTACTGATGATCAAAGATAACCATGGATTGATACCATTGACCAGACAAACTGCACAAACGGCTCCTCCTGTCGCAAAAGAGCCATCCACTGTTAAATCCGCGATATCTAATAATCGAAAGGTAATATATACACCTAAAGCCATCAAGCCCCAAAGGATTCCCTGACTTAAGGCTCCCTGCATAGCCAATAAAATACTCATGATTATTCTGCCGTTTCTATCATGGTTGCCTTAGCGGCTAGATCATCTGGAATCGTAATACCTAATTCATCCGCAACTGTTTTATTGATCGTCAAAACACAATCCTCAGGATCCAAATATTCAATCGGCATATCTGCCGGTGATTTACCATCCTTTAAGATTTCTACAGCCTGTTTGGCAGCCATTTCCCCTAATTTATAGTAATCGATTCCATACGTTGCCAAACCACCGTTTTCAGCCATGCCGCTTTCTCCTACGATACATGGCATATTATTCGCATTGGCAACTTGTGCTACAGCTGACATTCCTTCTGCCAGCAAATTATCCGTTGGGATATAAATCGCATCCACTTTACCAATCAAAGACTCTGTAACCTGTTGAATAGAACTTGAATCGGCAACTGTGGCTTCCTGCCATTCCAAGCCTGCTTCATCTAAAGCTTTTTCAGCCATGGTCGCTTGAATCTTAGAGTTATCTTCACTGCTGCAGTACATTACCGCAATTTTTTTGGCATCCGGTAAGATCTGTGTCAACAATTCGATCTGTTTTTCCACAGGCGTCAAATCACTCACACCGGTTACATTGCCGCCTGGCTTTTCATTATCTTCTACGATGCCGGAAGCTGCAGGATCAGTAACCGCATTGACAATAATAGGGATATCGCTTGTCTTTTTAGCGGCCGTTTGTGCAGATGGCGTCGCAATCGCATAAATCAGATCATCTCCATCATTGACAAATTTATCTACGATCGTAGCACAGTTTGACTGATCATTTGATGCATTCTGATAATCAAAAGTTGTATTATCTTCCGTATAACCGGCTTCTTTTAATCCGTCCATAAATCCTTCATAACATTGATCCAGTGCTGGATGTTCTGCTAGCTGAATAATTCCGATTTTAGTCTGATCTTCTCCAGATGACTCTTGAGAACAGGCTGTCATCGCAAGTGCAGCTGCCAAAGCCAGCCCACATTTGAATAGCTTTTTCATAATATCATCCTCCACATAATAAACTATTGATTTTATTGTATTCTTTCAAAAGATGTAAGTCAATGTAACACAATGAAACTTTTTATATATTTTTACATTTGATATGATATAATAGTTCATATTTTAAGGAGATATATTATGAAATTGACAATTCCTGAACACTACAACCCTGTTCTTTCTGTACGTCAGACACAAGAAGCTATCAAATATATTCGTGATACTTTCCAATATGAATTTGGTAAAGAAATGAATCTTCTTCGTATTTCAGCTCCTTTATTTGTTGAGAAACGATCCGGTTTAAACGATGATCTAAACGGTATAGAAGAACCCGTTCATTTCACAATGAAAGATATTGGCAAAGAGCGTATCGAAGTTGTACATTCATTAGCCAAATGGAAACGTATGGCTTTAAAAAAATACGGTTTCCAGTTACATGAAGGACTGTATACCAACATGAATGCGATTCGTAAAGATGAAGAATTAGACAACCTGCATTCTGCTTATGTGGATCAATGGGACTGGGAAAAAATCCTTTCCAAAGAAGAAAGAACTGAAAATGTTCTTAAGCAGCATGTTCGTACCATTTTCAAAGTCATCAAACACATGGAACATGAAGTATGGTATAAGTATCCACAGGCAGTAAATCATTTGCCTGATGAAATTCACTTTATCACTACCCAAGAACTTTTAGATATGTATCCAACATATACGGCCAAAGAAAGAGAAAATGCCATCACTAAAAAACTAGGCTGTGTCTTCATCATGAAAATCGGCGACAAATTATCCAATGGCGAAAAACATGATGGACGTGCACCGGATTATGATGACTGGCAGTTAAATGGCGATATATTATTCTGGTATGAACCTTTACAATGCGCTTTAGAGATTTCAAGCATGGGAATTCGTGTCGATGAAGATAGCCTTGTCGAACAACTTCGAAAAGAAGGCAAAGAAGAAAGACTGCAGCTTCCTTTCCATAGAGCCATTTTAGAACAAAAATTACCATACACCATTGGCGGTGGTATCGGTCAATCCAGATTATGCATGTTGTTATTAAAGAAGGCACATATTGGTGAAGTGCAAGCCAGCATCTGGCCAGAAGAAATGATTGAAGAATGCTATAAAAACAATATTCAAATTCTATAAGGATCTTTGGATCCTTTTTTTCATCAAAAAAAGCGTCATTAAGACGCCAAAAATTGTAAGAAATCTTCCATATTTCCTTTTTTATACATATCTAAATCTTTATTTTTAGAATTGATAAGACAATCTGTGATCAAATAAGTATCCATGCCCAATTCCTGAGAAATCATGTCTTCTTGAACATCATTGCCTACCATCAAACATTTTTTAGGATCCAGATCCCTTTGTTTTAATATTTCCTTGTAGTAAGACGGATTGGGCTTACAATACCTTGAATTTTCATAAGTGGTGATATATTCAAAATCCTCTGGTTTTAATCCCGCCCAACGAATTCGAGAGTGTGTGGCAACTTGTGGAAAAATCGGATTTGTTGCCAAGATCACTCTTCCTTTTTCCTTGGAAGCCTCCACAATTTTTTTAGACAGAGGATTAAAGCCACAAACTCGTTTAGCCTCTTGAAACTCATTGGCATAAAAAGAATCAAAAACCTCTTTATCTTTTAATTTCTCCTGTCCATAGATAGAAACAAACACTTCCCAGAAGCGATCATAATTCATACAAGATCCATCATTCTGTATCATCGCATATGTTCCTTTCCAAATAGAATCGATCAACTGTTTGGCATCATAACCTAAAGGTGCCACTTTTTGAACTAATAATCCAAAATACGTTCTTACAAATTGCTCCTGATCCATGGGAAGCAATGTGCCATCTAAATCAAATAATATTGCCTGGTACTCCATACATTTCCTCACTTTTTTAAAAGTATACCATACTAAAATCGATTTGAATCTAATTTTTTGATAGGTTTAGCTGGATTGCCTACAACGATCGTATTAGCTTCTACATCTTTTGTCACTACACTGCCTGCGCCTACGATCGCATTTTCTCCAATTTTTACACCTGGCAAAATTGTAGCACCGGCTCCAATCCATGCGTTTTTACATATATGAACATCTTCTACAGTCAATATATCACGTTGGTAAAAATCATGATTGTTTGTGATCACTTTAACATCTAAGGCAATACGCACATCATCTTCAATATATACTTGACCAGCACTCATACATTTAAAATAAGGCATGATCGTTACACGATTGCCGATATGAATATTTTTTGCCAAGTTACAATAAAAAGGCGTATGCACTTTCGATTCCTTCCCGATTTGACCACAAAATAGTTCTTTTACGATTTCTTTATATTTCTGGGATGCCGGATTACATTGATTCCATTCCCACAACAAATCTTGTGTTCTTTTTCCTTCTGCTTTTCGTTTTTCATCTTTGATTCGTAAATCGACCTGCTTCATTTTGACTTCCTTTCAATATATCTTCTTATATATACATAACAAACAATATCTACCACAATCGTTAGTATCCATGAGATAGGATACGATATGTATAAGATGGATAGCTCCTTATGTGCTTGAAAAACAGTAAAGATCCATACTATACGAAATACACAGACTCCCATCATGGAGACAAACATCGGCAATATAGAATAGCCCATACCTCTTAAACTGCCAACAAAAACATCCATGATCCCACATAAAAAATAAGTCGTGCATATAAACGATAACCGAAGCAATCCTACCTGAATGACTTTGGGATCCGTAGAATAAATATGCAGTAAAAAGTCACCGCCTAAATAAGCACCCCAGCCTAAAATAAGTCCTACACATACAACAATTCCTAAACACTCTAAAAGTATTTTATCAATTCTTTTATACTTTCTAGCTCCCATATTCTGTGAAGTAAAACTTAGATTTGTTTGATAAATTGCATTCATAGAAATATACACAAAATTTTCAATATTCAGACTTGCGGTATTGCCTGCCATAACGATAGATCCAAATCCATTGACACTTGACTGGATCAATACATTGGATATGCTAAATAACATCCCTTGCACCCCGGCAGGAACACCAATTTTGACCATTTTGATTCCTTTATCCAATGAAAAATGAAGATTCTTTCTTTGAAGTCGAATAGCACCTTCATGAGCATGTAGACAAAGGAGTACCAATACAGCACTAATCGTTTCGGCAATGATCGTTGCGGTTGCCACACCAGCTACACCCCAATCAAATGCAATAACAAAGATCAAATTCAAAACAACATTGACCATTCCTGAAATCATTAAAAAATATAACGGCCGTTTAGTATCTCCAACCGCTCGCAATAATGCAGCACCAAAGTCATATATTAATAAAGAAGGCAGCCCTACAAAATAAATCTGCATATAAATCGTCGACAGTGGTAAAACATCGGCAGGTGTAGCCATCCAGTTCAATAAAGTTCCAGCGGCAAAAAAACCAAACACACCCATGAAAAGTCCGCCAAACAAGGCAAATAAAATTCCTGTGTGTACAGCTTTTTGGGCATTTTCTTCATCCCTTGCCCCAATATATTGTCCAACTAATACATTGGCTCCAATTGAAATTCCTAAAAACAGATTGATCAGCAAATTAATCAAGCTGGATGTAGAGCCTACTGCCGCCAATGCTTTACTGCCGGTAAATCTTCCGACCACAATTACATCGGCTGCATTAAATAATAATTGCAGCACACCTGAAAGTATGACCGGTATGGAAAAGATGATCAATTTTGAAAAGATTGGCCCATTTACCATATCCATCTGTCTTGCATGCTTCATAAATACCCTTCTTTCACAGACCGTATTATACTCATTTTTTAAAAATTTTGTAGAAAAAAAGTCGCCAAAGCGACTTTTATTGCTCAACAGATGCATTTAAACAATCCGCAATCGATGTATCCTGCATCAATGTATTGGAATTGTAAAGAAACAATATATCCGTTATCAGTTGTGAATCCAACAACTTAGACACATCTTCAAAATAGTATCGAGGATCAATAATATCGATCGTTCTAAAATACGGTATTAAAAACTGAATCATAGAATTGGCATACGAATCTTTGATCAACAACAGATGGCGATCACTGTCATTATCCATTTCCAAAGAGATTCGTCCCGTATTTCCAGAAAGGAAAACAGTATATTGATCTTTCGTTTCTAAAGCTTCCATAGAATAAATAGAACGAGATGATTTTCCAGTTGTTTCATTGGTCATGATATATTCACTATTATCTTTTGGAACATAAATATCAATCTGATCTTTCATAAAAGCACTGCCTACTTTACCAGACAATGTTCCTTTAAAATCCGTGGAAACCGGGTATACATTATAATTTGATTTTTTTGTTTGTTCCAAGCCCATACTGGAAGCCAAAACTTGATAAGCATAATAACTACCTAAAGATGTCCAATGATGATCCGTTTTATAATATAAGTATTCATCTTTATGTTTTTTAAAAGAATCTCGAACATCTATCTTTTGAATAGAACCATCTAATTTAGAGAAATAATCATCTATTTGTTGGTTCTGATCCAATGGTGTAGCAAAAGATGGAAGTTTATTAGATTGTACGCTTACCGCATTTGGTGCCAGTAAGAAATAAGATGTTTTTCCAGAACCTGTACAAAATTGATTGATAGCTTGTATATTTCTTTCCTTTTGTTCTTCATTGACAGCACTGGTATCTTCAATCAATGCACCTTTTCCAAGATAAACATCATCAATCTTTTTGACACCTGTCATTTTACTGACCAAATATTTTAACTGGATCCATTTATCACGTCCTACAAACTGATCTGAATACCAGTTATCTAAATCTTTAAAAAACTGCCCATCATTAATTGAAGATAAGCTGATGGAAGGAAACTGTTGTAATGACCTATTTTCCATAGAAGATATTTTTGAGTCAGGCCATAGTAAATTTAAAATACACACAACTACAACAAAAACCGCAAGAATCGGACTCATTTTTTTGGATAATTTAGACATTTTATCTTTCATATTCATCCCATCCCCTAACTAGAACGCAAAATACAGAAAACTCTGATAGGTACTTCCAACAACAAAGGCAATACTGATTCCAAAGAAAGCCAAATATAAAACCGTAAATGCCAATGCAGCACGATTTCCTTGAACACGCAACAATCTCTCTTCAATACGATCGAAAAGAGTTCCTGATAGCACGATGCCGATAATAAACAAGATTAGATGTCCTGTTAATACAAATAAAGCCTCTGCGTTGAACGGTTCACTGAAATGAAACATGCGACCAATGGTTTGAAATGCGTTTGTGATACTCGAGCTGGAAAAGAAAACCCAGCCTATCAACACGACGATCAATGTATAAATATGCCCAATAATTCGCGGCAACTTTTCTAAGATAGGGCGAAGTACAAATTTCTCTAATAAAATAAAAGCTCCATAGTAAAGACCCCAGAAGATAAAAGTCCAATTAGCACCATGCCATAAACCTGTCAAAAACCAAACAATCAAAATGTTCCGCACATAATCATGACGATTTCCGCCTAATGGAATATAGACATAGTCTCGAAACCATCTTGATAAACTGATATGCCATCTTCGCCAGAAATCTTGTACGCTAATGGCAACATACGGATGATCAAAGTTTGGCTTTATCTCAAAACCAAACATTTGAGAAATACCAATTGCCATATCACTATAACCACTAAAATCAAAGTAAATTTCCAACATATAGCTGATCGCATAAAGCCAGGCCCCTAACATACTCGTATTTTGTGCCAAACTAGAGAATACAAGTGCAAATTGATCGGCCAAAAGCGCCTTTTTTATCAAACCTTTAACAAATAATAATATACCGGAATAAAACATTTCTTTTTGAAACGGATGATAAGAAAACTGATGTTCCATATCATGATAAAACGCAATAGGCCCACTGGTAATCTTTCCAAAAAACGCTATATATAAGCCTAAATATAACGGATTTTTCTGTGCCGGACTTGTTTGTTTATAAACATCGGCTAAATAAGATAAAGCACTAAAAGTAAAAAATGAAAGACCTACAGGCAATGAAATATCAAAGCCTTCCAAACCTATGATTCCCAAAAGAAAATTGGTATATTTAAAAGCCCCTAAAATCAAAAGATTGACGGCAACTGAGACCCAGAAAATAATCTTTCGATGCCGTTCATTTTCTTCCTGCATCAACTGTAAACCACTAATGTAATTCCATGCGATGCTCAACAACAATAAAAGTACATAGTATGGTTCGTTCCATGCATAGAACAAAAGACTTAATATAAATAAAACGATATTTTTTAAAAGTTGTGAGGGCAAGAAACGATAAAGAAGCACGGAAACAGGTAAAAAACAAAATATAAAAATCAAAGAATTAAATACCATACGCGCACCTCCTTACAAACTCTTCAAAAATTGCTCATCCATTTTTTTGGCATTAGAATCTACTGCATATAATGCATAGTTAGCTTGAATATCCACAACAGCCTGTTTGAGTAACTGTACTTGATCTGGTGCATATCCATCATATAAATTTGTTTGTTCTGCAATTCGATTTTCAATAGCTTGTTGAAATGAATTTTTTTGATCTGTATCTTTAAACTGTACTAATACATACTCATTAGCCTGCATTACATCATCTATTTTAAAATAAGCGATTCTTTCATACGCTTCTGGATCTAAACCCAAATTTTTTCGTATCGCCTGATTATCCTGCTGCAACAAAGCGCTTAAATCTAGGTTATCTTGTACTTTAGATAACACAACTCCAAAATCTTCTTTGCTCATTTTAGGACCACTAAAGACATTAAACATCAATACAACTAATAAAAGAAATACAACACCTTTAGCAGCCCATAAACCATACTTCATCTAAATTCCCCCTTAAATCCGACTATACGATTTATGATTTTTATACTTCATAAACTGCATTCCTCTTTTGTTCTTTATTTTATCACAAGTACCACTTACAGCGGCAAAAGATTTAGGATATTTTATACAAATGATTCATATTATCAAAATTATCTTTTTCTAAAAGTTAAAAAAGGCATTTCCAAATAAGAAAGCCTTTATTTTCTAGAATTTTATTGATGAAAGTTAATAACATATGCAATTATATTTATAATACACTATCTTTTTTTCTGTTATATTTTGATAAAAATAATGTTATAAATATCACAATTCTTTTTTTAATTACCTCGCGTTCATATTTTGTCTTTTCTTACCCTCTATAAAACTGTATGTTCATGTGTATAATGTCAAAAACAGACTACAATCAAATCCTATTTGATGCTTTATAAAGTTATGAACGCCACAAATAATCAAATACTGCTCTATTTTGTTGTCCCCATGTTGCTTCATTATGCTGCCCATTTTCAATCAAATGAAAAACACTTGAGGCATTTCGCAAAGTAAATTCATTAGCCAACATCTGCATATCTTTAATTCTCTGTGCTTGAAATATATTTTGTGCCAATTCTTTTGTTCCCCAGCTTAAATACACTCTTGTATCTGGCGACAATTCAACATTTTGAAATTCAGAAAGAATTTTTTCTTTACATCCAAAAACCGCACTTGAAAGACAAGCAGCTTTCGAAAAAATCGAATTATAATGAATGATACCATATAAAGACATCAGACCGCCCATGCTGCTGCCGGCAATACCAGTACATTCGCGCAAAGGCATTGTACGATAACGCGAATCAATATAAGGCTTTAATTCTTTTACCATCCACTCCATCAATTGATCTCCCTTACCATATATATGTCCTAAATATGGAGTTGAAAAAGTATATGGACTAAATTCAGAAAGTCTTTCATTTCCTTCATGATTACACTCTAAACCAACAATAATGAATGGTTTTTCATAAGAATTCAAAAATGTTTCTAATCCCCAAGAAGTACCATATGTCGCATCCTTATCATTAAAAAGATTATGTCCATCAAACATATACATGACCGGATACCTTTCGGTACTATTCTTATAATCTTGAGGCAAATGAATATGTAAAGTACGATACGATGAAAAAGGTGTTATAAAAACCTGTTCTTTTCGAATCATAAAAACACCTCCTTGTCATTAATATTGTACCATAAATGAATTCTGTATAAACATGCGTAACTAAGTTTACAATTCATTTCTATTATAAATATCCTATAATTTTAAAAAGACTTTTTAATGTATTTAGTGACTATTAAAATAACAAAACTCTAAGTTTTTAAAGCTAACCTCCCAGTTTGGGGGCTACTTTAAACTTAGAGTCTTTTATTAGTCTAACAAATTGGATAAAACTCCAATATTATCGATCATGATATCAGGTTGAATTGGATTGTTTGGAACTTCTTCTTTTTTCGTTTCACCACTTAATACTAGAATACTAACTACATCACTACCGTCAGCTACCGCAATATCGGTATACATTCGATCTCCTACTATAGCAATTTGTTCCGGTTCTAAACCAGTTGCTTTTTGAATATATTCTAAAGTTTTAGGACTAGGTTTACCAAAAAAATCTGGGTATACTCCTGTACTAGATTCAATACAACGAGCAATACTTCCACAATCAGGAATAAACTCTCCACCTTCTATAGGACAATTTAGATCTGGATTAATTCCATAGTAAGTCTTGCCATGACGAATAAACGTACAAATTTTTTCTAATTTATTATAAGTTAACGTTGTATCAAAACCTAAAATAACAACATCTGGATTTTCTTCATCTAAAACCCATCCTGCTTTTTCAAAGGCTCTCAACAAAGCCGGTGTTCCTACAACATATAAATGAGCACCTTTATGATGAATACTTAAATATTGCAGTATAACATCAGTAGAAACCATCATTTGTTTTTCTGTGATATGAATGTCCATTTTTGCTAATTTATTAATATAAGCATCCAAATCTTTGGATGAATTATTTGTAAAGAAATAATATTCTCGTCCTGTTTTCAATACTCTATCTAAAAATTCATGCGTGTAAGAAAACAATTCATCTCCCAAATAAATCGTTCCATCCATATCCAGAATAAAAGCTTTTATGGTTTTCATTCTTTCTCTAATTTCATTTAAATTTGTCAGCATAATTATTTTCCTAGTTTGACTGATAATACTCTACAAATTTATCACTATAATCTTCTAATAAACCTAGATCCCACAACAACTGCAATAATCCATAGCGAACACGTACTTCTTTTGCTAAAATCAAACTATCTTTTGTCATCATTTCATCAATCCCCACTTGCTCAGGACGATAAGCAGCTTTAACTGACTTTAAAATTTCAACAACGTATTCTGGTTTAGGTAAATCGTTCTGTACAACTTCTATAATTTCTCCCCATTTTGAAGAAATTATATCTATACGTTTTAAAGCATTTTCAATATTATTCTTTCCAGCTCTTTTCTCTAATTCCAAAACACCATCTGCTGCTCCCTCAAATTTATCTTTGACCAAAGCTTCCCATTCTTGATAATTAAATGATTTTACTTTTTGTTTGCACTGTTCAAAATCAATGTTTTGGTTAATTAATTCATACCATAGCGCTATCACTCCTGGGGTTGCCAGCCCTACTTTTGTTCCGTGGAAAACAGGAGGTCTATGCTCAAACAAAAACTTCATTTCCCAATAATGAGATACATGGTGTTCACTACCAGAAGCTGGCCTAGAATTTCCAACAAAGCCCATAGCCATTCCAGTTTCTATAAGAGCTTCTGTAATAGCTTTAATAGCTTTCTTATCACGAGAGAGTACACCATTTGCATTATCAACTACTTCTTTAATGGATTTATACACCATGTCCACAATAGTTTTACAATAATATTCTCCTGTAATAATATGCGCTATTTTCCAGTCGACCAAGCAATTATATTTTCCAATAATATCTCCTAGCCCTGCTTTAATCATGTCTATTGGAGCATTTCGCAAAACTTCAAGATCACCAAAGATAGCAGTAGGAACATGACAATCATAAGTTGTTTTTAGATTATTAGTAATTAAAGCTGCTCCAACTGAAGCAAAGCCATCCATACTTGGAGCTGTAGCAACAATACCATAATCTAACCCTACTTTTTTAGAAATGAATTTACTTAAATCATTAAGTGTACCTGAACCTATTCCTAAAATATAATCATAGTTTTGTTTCATTCCTAAAAGAATTTCAAATACTGTCTTTTCATCAGGAACTACTTCTCCAGTTAGAACCACAGAATCTAAAACAAAATCCTTTTCTTTTAAGAAATTTTCTAATATTTCTCCATATGCTTTCTTGGTATTTTCGTCTTCAATTAAATAAATAGATTTATATTTATTTGCCTTTAAAAATTGAGCAATTTCTTCTTTAACATCGTCTTTGATTTGAACTGTAGAAAGATTAGTCGTATGAGATTTATGACAATCACATTCAAAAACATGACCTAAATAATCATTTATTGTAAAATTATTTACATCAATTTTCATTATCATCACCTAATCCATATTTACAAAACATCTCATAGCAGCTTCAACATCCTTTTGCATTGCATCTTGGCCTGCTTGGGCAATATCGTGGAAAAACTTTGTTGGGCACACTGCGCTAGCTCCCTCTCCGCCAGCTTTATCCATATATGTAAAATAGTTGATTTTGCGAACACCATTAGCAATTACTTTTTTATAGTCTTCATGACTAACTCCGCTTCCACCATGCATAACAATAGGAACACCTGTTGCTTCACTTAATTCCTTTACAAGATCAAAATCTAAATTTGGTTCCGAAAAATACTCTCCATGAACAGTTCCAAAAGAGCAAGCCAAACAGTCTACCCCTGTTTTTTCTACAAAGTCTTTAGCTTCTGACGGATCTGTATAATTGCTTCTATCCGATTTTCTGTTTTCTGTAATTCCTTCATTATTCAAAGTAATGCCTGCCATTTTTCCAATTTCAGCCTCAATACTTACATTATAAGAATGTGCCATAGCAACTGCTTTTTTTGTCAATTCTACATTTTCTTCATAAGGAAGAGCCGAACCATCAAACATCACAGAAGTAAATCCCATTTTCAAAGATTTTTCAATATATTCTAAATTCACACCATGATCCAAATGTACAACTACTGGAACTTTAGCTTGTTTTGCCATAAGAACCATTACTGGACCCATTGTTTCCAAATCCATAACATGATTTTCTTCATGAGTTTGAGCAAATGCCAGAATCGTAGGCATATTTAATTTTTCAGCTGTATTTAATACAGCTAAAATATTTTCGAAATTTACAATATTGAAAGCACCAATAGCAATTTTCTTTTCTTCTGCAATCTTAAAAACTTCATTTAAAGTAGCTAACATAATGATCCTCCCTGATTATTTAGAAAATTGAACCATAACCTTATAAGTATCTGGCCTACAAGCACATTCCATAGCTTCTTTAATTTCTTCATATGGATATACAGCTTCAATTAAAGGTTTTACATTAATGATTCCTTTTGAAATACAATCAATCGCCTGCGCAAAAGTTTCAATAGTTCCATTTTGTGTTCCAGTAACAACGATTTCTTGAGAATGTAATCTTCCTGCATCCACTAAGATTGGATCATTAGGATGAATTGAACTAAACATATTACAAACGCCACTTTTTGCTGTCATTTCAATCGCTTGTGCAGCAACTGCTGGAATAGCTGTTGTATTTTCTACAACATTTGCTCCACGTCCTCCTGTCAATTTTTTAACTTGTTCAACAGGATCCGATTCTAATGGATCAATAACAACATCAGCACCCATTTTCAATCCAAATTCTCTTCGGTCTGGATCTGTTTCACTTAAAATTACACGAGCTCCTTGTTTTTTTGCACACAATACATGCAGAAGTCCCATTACACCTCCACCAATAACTACAACATCATCACCCATTTTTATATTGGATCGATTAATGCTGTTAATGACACAAGCTAATGGCTCTGTAAATGCTGCTTCATCATCTGGAGTTTCTTTAGGATACACATACAAATGTCTAGCAGGTATCGCTACATACTCAGAAAATCCAAAAAAGCCAGATAATCCTTCCGGATTAAAATAAGATGTTCCTTTAGTAAAATTGGCACAAATATTTTCATGATGGTGTTTGCAATCATAGCACATACCACAATCATCAATAATATATGGAATTACATGATCCCCTACCTGAACCATAGACGTATCAACATCACTACCTAATTTTTCAACAACTGCAGAATATTCATGCCCTCCAACACGTGGATATGACCATTTACTTCCTTTATAATCTCTTACATCATTTACACAAATACCAGAAGTTAATACTTTAACTAATACTTCATCTGGTTTAATTTCTGGCATAGGTATTTCTTCAATTGAATATTTACCCGGTTCAACTAACACACAAGCTTTCATTTAAATTTCCTCCTCTTAAAGAATAAAGAAGAGACACAGCATAATCACCAGTCTCTTCCTTTAAAACTATGCTGTTAAAATTCCAGTAAGTCCTCCAACAACACCGATAACTACAATTAGAATGATAATTTTTATAGAAGTCCAACGCTTTTTCATCAACCAATAAACAAGCATTGTAAATCCTAACGGAAGAATCTTTGGCATAACAGCATCAAACAAAGTTTCCTGAACATTAAAAGTAGAACCAGAAGTTACGATTTCAAGCCCACAAGTACAAGTAACATAGTTAGCAATCAAGCCTCCCATTACCATACAACCCATAACTTGAGCACCTAATAACAATTTATCTAGAATTCCTTTTTCAAGGAAATCCATGATCGCATCTGAACCTTGTTGATAGCCAAAGAAGAAGTTTGCAAAACTAAATATGTAGGAAATCGCAAGCATCAAAATTAAATAAGCTATAGATCCCCAAACTGTACCAGTTAAAGTAATATCAATACAAATAGCCAATAAAATTGGAATCAATACACCTTGATAGATTGTATCTCCTATACCTGCCAAAGGTCCCATCAAAGAAGTTTTTAAAGAAGTAATAAAATCACCCGGAATTGGTTCTCCTAGAGATTTTTGTTCTTCCAAAGCAATTGCCATACCCAAAATACAAGAACCAAATTCAATATGGACGTTGAAGAATTCCATCTCACGTTCCATGACCTCTTTACGTTTGGCAGCACCATCTGGATCATCTTTATACAAATAATTGATAACAGGAACAAATGTATGTCCACAAGCCATACCCATCATTCGTTCATAGTTATAACAACACTGTACCCAAGTTTCCCAGTTAAATGCTGCATGATATAAGGCTTTCTTAGGAATGACATGTTTAATTTTATTTTGTTCTGCCATGTTAGAAATCCTCCTCTAATTCCGCATCTTGAGCAATTGAGCTTTTATCATTTCCATGTTTGTAAGCCAATTGAACATAAATCAAAGCAATTAATAAAGCAATAACACCTAAAGGTAGTAATCCTAATCCAGAATAAACTGCTACGACAAATCCAAAGAACAAGAATACTCGACTTTCTCCTTTAAAAATGTACTGTAAAGTAATCGCAATACCTAAAGCTGGCATTAATCCACCAATAATTTGGAAAATCTTAAGTGGTGTACCAGAAAGCATCGTTACAAAATCTTGAATATAAGCAGCTCCGAAATATGCAGCTAATGAACAAGGAATAATACAAATTACAGCCGCCATAATTTGAGGTAATAAAACATTGGAAATCCAAAGGCGATTATATTGTTCTTTTTCTACAAATCGATCTCCAACATGTACAAAAATGGAATCCAGAGTCATACGTGCATACCAAACTAAAGTTCCTAAAATTCCAATTGGAACAGCTAATGCCAATGCTGTATCCGCATCAAGTCCACCAGTAATAGCATAAGTTGCACCTAAAGTACCAGCTAACGCCATATCAGCAGGCATGGATCCTCCAGCTGAGATAAATCCTAAGTAAACCAAGTTAATAGAAGCTCCGACCATAGCTCCAGTCAATGGATCACCTAAAATAATTCCAGCGATCCAACCACAAACTAAAGGTCGCTGAATGGTCCACAAACCAACGAAAGGAAGGTTTGCTTCTCCGATCCAATACAAGATTCCTAAAAGGACAGCTTGTAAAATCGAAATTGACATAAATCTTTCTCCTCTCTTCCTATTATGTTTATGTCTGCAGATTCTGCCGTTATTTATAATAAATTAGAAATATCGACAACCTTCTGCTCAGGTACCAGTTGATAGTAAACATTTACACCCTTTTCGCGCATGCGACGTATTGAATCTACTTCTTCAGGACTGGCAGACACATTATTCACAAATGGTTTTCGATCTCCTCGAATTCCCATTCCTCCAAGGCAAACAGCCTTAATATCAACACCTCCGTTAATTAATTGCTCAAATACAATAGGTGTTTTTGTTAATACAATAACTCTTTCTCCACCTGGATCTGGCTTTTGTAAAGCCTTTGTAGCTCCTTCAACAGTTAAAACCGCTACTTTGGTTCCTTGTGGAGCTAACGCCATCAATACACGTTTATTAAACTTATCCGCTGCTACCTGATCATCCACAATAACAATTCGATTAGCACTTAAACTTGGAGTCCAAGCTGTGACGACTTCACCATGAATCAATCGATCATCAACTCTAGCTAAAACGATGTTTCGCATTCTTCATCCTCCTCTTCCATTTTGATCATATCCGCTAAGTATTTACGGACATCTTGTACAGTGCTTCCGGCAAGTTTCATCGCTTCTTCACAAATCTCCTCTGCATTTTTACCGTTACTTCTCATAATCAAAATCTCCATCAACAATGGAATATTAATTCCAGTTAAATGATAGACATCATATTTATTCATGAGTTGCACTACTGCATTAAATGGACTTCCGTAAAAAAGATCAGTTAAGACCAAAATTTCTTCATTTTCTTTAGCTTCTTTAAATTCTTTCTCAATATTTTCTTTCAAGATGTCTACACCTTGTTCAGGATATAATCCAACATAAGCTAGATTTTCCTGTGGCCCCAGGACCATTTCCATTGTTTGATATAGTCCTTTCGAAAAAGAACCATGAGATACTAAAATAATTCTCATATTATCCTCCCTTCATTAAGCACGGTTTTGAAACATTTAGCTGAAAGCGTTTACATCTTACATTCTTATTGTATTCAATACCTTGTTTAAATTTTCACAATAAAATTCATATTAATTACGCAATTTGTTTTAAAGCTTTATAAACTTTTTTATACTTCTGATATCCTTCTTCATATTTCTTCACTAACTCTATATCTGGATAATAACTCGATGTGCTTTTTTCATCCTTATACTCTAAATCTATTTTCGACTGTAATGCCAACAAACATATACCAAAACATGGTGAAGCATTTGCGCTTACTACTTCTAATTGGACATTCAATATAGAGGCTAATATTGTCATCCATATTTTACTTTTTGTGCCTCCTCCATTGATTCTTATTTTTTGAGGCCAAAACGTTAATCCCATGTTATCTATAACTTCTTTTAATGCATACCCAACACCTTCCATAACAGCTTGTGTCATATCTTTTCTCTGAGTTGATGCACTCAAACCAATAAAAGCACCACGAATATCCAAATCCTGATAAATCAACTTATCCCCTGTAATGTGTGGAAAGAATAAAACACCATTATTTCCAAGATTATTTCTTAAAATTTTTTCTTGATCTACTCCAAAATCAGAAGTTTGTATACCATTCTCAACCCACCATTTTTGTGCTCCACCAGCAGAACGAACCGTTCCTTGTACAATATTTACAATCTCTTTTCCATCCATACTAAAAAGAACATTTTTTCCTTTTCCTTCAAAATCT
This sequence comes from uncultured Faecalicoccus sp., assembly GCA_902497095.1. Classification (GTDB taxonomy): domain Bacteria; phylum Bacillota_I; class Bacilli_A; order Erysipelotrichales; family Erysipelotrichaceae; genus Faecalicoccus. The sequence goes on along the minus strand of CABVDD010000010.1, from coordinate 26,342 downwards.
CCGTCTTTTTTGGCAATCAAAACCACTCCTGACGTTCCTAAGGAAATTACTGGCTCTTTCTGTTCTATCAAATGTAAAGAAACTGCATTAGCTGGATTATCACCAGTTCCCACAATTACTTCAGGAGAATGTTTTAGCTTCAAAATTTCACATATTCTTGGTAAAACGTCACCTACAATATGGCAACTAGGCATGACATTTCCTAATATTTTTTTACTCACTTTACATTTATCCATCATAATAGTGGACCAGCTTTTTGTTTGAATATCATAAAGTGAACTGGTAGAAGCATCACAATAATCCTGACTATATTTTCCTGTTAAAAAATAAACGATATAATCATATGGTGTAAGAATATGGCAAACTTTCCTAAAAAGTTCTGGATACTTATTACTCAACCACAGTATATTTGCTGCTGGTGATCCTGAAGAAATTATTTTAGAAATATATTTAGTTTCTGGATATATTGAAAGTTCTTCTTTTAATTGTGGAATATTATGAGCCATTCGTAAATCATTCCACATTATCGCAGGATAAACAGGAATACCATCTTTATCTAAAAAAACAGTGGTATGCATCTGACCCGTTACACCAATTACAATATGCTCTTTGTCATCTACCATATGTACGGCTTCACTTAAACCCTTCATCACGGCACTAGACCACACATTAGGATTAATTTCCCGATATCCTTCATGAGGCTCTTCATATTCATAAGAGTAACTATTTTCAAAAAGTATCTGTTGCTTCTCATTTAAGACAAGAATTTTTAATGAAGAAGTTCCTATATCTAATCCAATCGCAAACATAGTATTCCTACTTTAAATCATTGATGATTAGAACCAAATCACTTGCTGTTTTAGCTACATTTTCTACAGCTTTTTTACACAAGCCAAATAAATTTGCCTCTTTATGATTGTTTTCATAGGCTTCACCAAAAGTTTTGATATACGCAGATCTTAAATCCGATCCATAATTGATTTTTAACATTTTATATTGCTTCATTGCTTTCACTTGCTCAAATGGTATACCTGAGCCACCATGAAGAACTAAAGGCACTGGAGAAACAGCCGCAATCTCTTTCAACAAATTAAGATCTACTTTGGGTTCAACATCAAAGCCATGTACATTACCTATTGATACAGCTAACAAGTCACAACCAGATCGTTCGACAAATTCTTTTACAAGAGCTGGATCTGTATGACAATCGGCCTCACTTACGTGATCGTCTTCTTTACCCATGATGGCTCCTAGTTCAGCTTCCACTGGGATATTATAAAAATGACAATACTCCACAGTTCTCTTCACTTCTGCAATATTACCTTCAAAATCTTGATCTGATGCATCTACCATAATGGAAGTAAATCCAGCATCTACACATGCTTTAACATCTTCAAAACTCTTGCCATGATCTAAATGTAATCCTATAGGTGTGTCTGTCCCTTTTAAAAATTTATTTGTCAAAAACGCAATTGTCTCAGGGTCTGACAAATGCAAATTATTTGATGAAATTTGAATCATTCCCGGCATATGAACTGCATTCAATCCTTGAATAATTGCTTTTGTCATCTCCAAATTGGTTGTATTAAATGCAGGAAGCATCACATTTCTCTTTTTCGCATATTCCATCAAATCAAATCCATTTACAATCTTCATGCTTTTCTCCTCCTCTAATCTGAAAATTTAAGCATTACTTTATACGTATCAGGTCTTGCTGCATACTCCATAGCTTCAGTTACATCCTTGTAATCAAACACCTTGTCGATTAAAGGTTTAACATCAATAATACCTTTTTCAATACAATCCACCGCTTGTGCAAATGAACACTCTGTTGGACTAACTGTACCTGTTACTTTGATTTCTTGAGAATGTAGTCTACCTGCATCTACTAAAATTGGATCATTAGGATGCATAGAACTAAACATATTAACTATGCCGCTTTTAGCAACCATATCAATAGCTTGGCTAGCAACAGCTGGAATGGCTGTAGTATTATATACAACTTGTGCCCCTCTTTGTCCGGTCAACTTTTTAACCTCTTCAACTGCATTGGTATGAATAGGATCTATTACTTTATCTGCACCCATTTTTAAAGCAATTTCTCTTCTCTTTTCATCAGTTTCGCTTACAATGACAAATGCGCCTTGTTTTTTAGCACATAAAACATGAAGAAGTCCCATTACACCGCCGCCGATAATCACAACATCATCTCCCATATGAATATGAGTTTTATTAATGCTGTTAATGACACATGCCAAAGGTTCTGTAAACGCAATTTCCTCATTCGAAATTGCATCACTATAATGATATAAATGTCTTGCTTTTACACATACATATTCGGCATAACCCATATAACCCGAAATGCCGCCTTCGTTATAAAATACCTTCCCTGATTCAGCAGAATCACATAGGTTTTCTGCGTTATGTTTACAGCTATAACACATTCCGCATTCTTCAATAATATAGTTAACTACTTTCTGTCCTGGCTTTAAAAATGAAGAATCTACATCACTACCTAGCTTTTCAACTACACCAGCATATTCATGCCCACCAATACGGGGATATGTATACTTAGATCCTTTATAATCTCGTACATCATTAGTACAAATCCCTGCTGTAGTTACCCTAAGCAATACCTCATCTGGCTTTGGTTGAGGTATTGGTAATTCTTCAATCTTATAATGCAGTGGTTTTTCAATTACACAAGCTTTCATATGAACCTCCTTTTATAGCTTATTTCTTTCTAAAAGCATTATAAGAAAGAAAAGATTATGTTTTTTTTAATGATTTTCGGATTAATTACGCAATCTTTGTAAGTTTTTTATTTCATATTAATTACGCAAAAGCCTATGTTTTCCCCGTTTATACTTCCGTTATTATAGTTATGGAACAGTATATGTTATTGGATCCACAGAAATAGAAAGGGGCAAAATAAATGTTGACGAAACGACAAACAAGTATTTTCTTGGAACTTACAAATAAAATAGGTAATTGGTTTAAAGCAAATTATTTTTCCAATAAATACAACGTAAGTCTTCGTACAATTCAAAATGACATCAAAGCAATTAAAGATTTTTCTTCTGCTAATGAAAATGCTTTTATAATTGAATCTAAAGTTCCTTTCGGTACCCGTATTAAAATTGTTGACAATGAACAATTTACTAAAAAGCTTAACGAAATAAGAATGCAATCTGATGAATTGTCTTTAAATTACAAAGATGATCGCGTATTTAAACTTTTACATTTTCTTCTTAATCAAAGACAGAGTATTTCTTTAACAAAATGTGCTGATTATATCTACGTGTCTAAATCTACTTTGACTACAGATTTAAAAGAATTAGAGAAAGTTTTAAATAAATTTTCTTTACGTTTAATTCAAACTAAAGGATTAGTATATATTGATGGATTAGAACGTGATAAAAGAATTTGCTTAATGGAAAATGATTATAGCTATTTTCAAATGATTCCTAGCAATCTGATTTCTCCAAATGAATCCGCTCAATTTGAATTCATTCGTCAAGTTCTAATGGAAGAACTATTGGATAAGCGCTATCCTATTTCAGATGTTGAATTTCAAAACATTATCATTTGGATTAATATTTCTATCAAACGAATCAGTAATTTCTTTTATCTCAATGAAGAAGATATTAGTGATGGACAAAATTATGATATAGAAATTGAAATTGCAAAAACCATATTTGATCGTATTGAAAAACATTATTTGATTCGTGTGCCTCAAACTGAAATAAATTTTTTAGGACTTTATATCAATAACCATAGCAATTTCAGTAATACTGATTATATATCTGAAGACTTAAATGCTTTTATATTAGAAGCCCTGCAAAAAATATACGAAGTGTACCCTACCGATTTTCGACATGATGTAAATTTACGTATGGAATTAGCCTTACATTGTGTACCAATGATTTCTAGGGCTCGAAATAATGTGCAGATAAAAAATGAAATGCTAGATTACATTAAGCAAAGCTTTCCGTATGCTTTCGATATAGCTACATATTTTTCATATCTTCTTTCACAGAAGTATAAAATCAAAATCAAAGAAAGTGAAACAGCTTTTTTAGCCATCTATTTCAACAAGAGTATCCAAGAACTATCTGCATTAAGAGGTAATAAAAAAATTTGTATCATTACAAACTTAAAACGTTCTGAATATTTTCTATTAGAACAATATTTATATGATAAATTTCAAAAATATATTACTTCTATCACTTTTGTAACAACAAAAGATTTAGAATCATTAGATTTGGATCAATATGATTTATTTTTCTCTACAGAAGATAATAAGGCAACAGAATCTGGACTAGCAACGAAGATAAATTTCTTCCCTGATTCTAGTGAGTTAGAAAAAATCAAAGTACGTATTGAAGGCTTTAAAAATGTTGAAGATATTATGAAACTTTTTGATCCGAATTTATTTTTTATTAAAGACTTTACTAAAAAAGAAGAAATTCAAGAATGCTTAGTATCCACGGCAATGAAAATTCATGATTGTAAAAACTTAAGAGAGGAAATAGAACTTCGCGAAGAATTTGGTAGCACGTATTTTGGAAATTCAATTGCAATCTTGCACCCTATGCATTCAACAACAAATGCCTCTTTTATTGGAGAAATCATATTAGAAAAACCAGCACAATGGGATGTAGAAGGAAATTATGTAAATCTCATTTTTTTAGTTTGTATACAAAATAATAATTTAGAAGCCTTTAGAGCATGGGAATATTTATCCCCTCTACTTTTTAATAATCAATTTAAGCAAGAGATTTTAACAGTATCTTCTTTTGATGAATTTAAAAAAGTATGTGAAGAAAATTTAAAGATGAGTTTATATTAGGAGGAATTATCTTGACTGTTGTATTAATTATAGTTGCAATCGCAATTTGTATTTTATGGATTTTCCCTAAATTTATGAAACAAAAAATTTATAAAAAAATGACAAATGCTCTATCAAATAAAGCATATGATGAATTGGATGAGATTTTAGATAGCTTTTGGTGTACCTTTTCTTATAAGCCTTATAATCGTGAGTTTATGCGTCTTACTTCCTATACAATGCAAGGAGACAAGAAAAAAATAGAAACCCAATTTGATACGATGTTTCAAAAATTAAGGATGAGTCAAAAGCAAAAATTGCCTTTAGCTAAGAGAGCCTTTTATTATTATTTGGAAGTTAACCAGTTTGAAAAAGCACAGGAAATGTTATCTATTTGTAAAGAAGATCCAAATACAAATGAATATCATGTTATGCAAATGATGTATGATATTCTTGCGCAAAAGAAAAGTAACCATATTCAAGAAATTAAAAATAACCTCACTCAATTAAAAGCACAAAAAGATGCATATACAAAAGAGGCAAATCGTGTAAGAATCGGAGTATATGAATACTTGATTGGTTTACAATACCACTACTTAAATAATACGAAAACCAGTCGTTCGTATCTAAAAGAAGCTTTAAAGCATTGTAAACACACTCCATATGAACCACTAATCAAGGAGTTACTAGAATTATGAAAAATTTAAATAATTATAAAATTAATGCTTCTTTAACATGTATTGATTTATCCAATATTAAAAAAGCAATGGAAGAAATTAATAGCTCCAATATCTCATACTTGCATTATGATGTAGTAGATGGAAAGTTTAATACTTGTTTTATGTTTGGTGATCGTATGCTACCAGTATTTAAAAGTCTCAGCAGTAAACCAATCGTTGTTCATTTAGCTTGTGAACAGCCCAATTTGTATATTCCTTCTTTTATTAAAAATGGTGCTGATGCTTTCATCATTCATTACGAGTCCAAATGCGACATTTTACAAACTATCAAAAACTTAAAAATCGCAGGAATCAAACCTATATTAGGATTTTGTTGTGATACAGAAGTTCCAGATGATTTTTTACTCTATGCCAGAGAAGTAGATGCTATTTTAAAATTAACTGTTTTCCCTGGTTATTCAGGACAAAAATTCTATAAGCCTTCTTTATTACATATCCAAAAAATGAATCATCTTTTACAAAAGGAACATCTGAACATCCCTATTGAAGTTGATGGAAACATAAATCAAAAAACTATACTTCCTTGTGCATTGTCTGGTGCTACTCAATTTACTGGTGGAACATCTGGCTTATTTTGTAATAATAATCCTTTACAAACAAATATAAATAATTTACTCAATATTTTAGAGAGGACGGTAAAATAAAATGCCTCTTACAATCAATGAAACAAGCATGATCAAAGAACTCAACTCTATCTTAATAGAAGATGACAAATATATTTCTATAAGTTGGGCAACGCTCGCCAGAACTACACCTAAATTAAGTCAATATTTTAAAGAAGGAAATCTTTCAAAAATAGGAAACTTAAATATTTATTGCTATGTAGGTATTACAAAATCCCATCTAAACATAGTGACTTTAAATGCTTTAGATGTAACTCGACCAACAGGAAAACTTTCCATTCCTCTTTATGATATTAAAAACATTTCTATCAAAAATAGTTTTTTGAAATGTAGTATCTCATTTTTATTTAATAATGAATCATTTATTATTCATTGGATTAAATATTCTGGAGGTACCGGTATTAAAAAACAGAAATATTATGTACAACAATTTATTAATTTTTTGACAAAACGATATTCTGTATGACTTTTCTCTCCTTTCGCATAAGTTCTTAAAACATTAAAGGACTTATGCATTTTTATTTTTGTAACTATTTTTAAAATAATTTTAATAATTTTTATTGAAATACTGTGATTTGCCTTTTATTATGTAGAAGTATACATGTTAAGGAGAACTCTATGAATATATCTTTAGTTTTAGGACTATTAGGAGGCCTAGCCCTATTTTTGTATGGGATGCAGATGATGTCAGATGGTTTGGAAAAAGCCGCCGGTGACCGGTTGAAAACCATCTTGGAAAAATTGACATCCAATCGTTTTCTTGGTGTTTTTGTAGGAGCTATCATTACTGCGATCATTCAATCCAGCAGTGCTACAACAGTTATGGTCGTTGGTTTTGTCAATGCTCGTTTAATGAGCCTGCAACAAGCAGTATGGATCATTATGGGTGCTAATATCGGTACAACGATCACCGGACAGCTAGTTGCACTTAATGTAAGTGAGATTGCTCCATTGATTGCCTTTATCGGTGTTGTATTGATCGTATTCTTGAAAAATCCAAAACTGCATTATTTTGGATCGATCATTGCCGGTCTGGGTATTCTTTTTATTGGTATGGATATGATGTCTACGGCAATGGAACCATTGCGAGAATCAGAAACATTTATTTCATTGATTACTAATTTTTCCAATCCTATCATTGGTATTTTGGTGGGTGCTGTTTTTACTGCTATTATTCAGAGTTCTTCAGCTTCTGTTGGTATATTACAAGCTTTGGCACGAAGTGGTTTGATTGGCTTGAATGGAGCCGTATTCGTTTTATTTGGTCAAAACATCGGTACTTGTATTACGGCTGTACTTGCTTCTATTGGAACAGGTCGTGAAGCCAAACAAACAACGATCATTCACTTGAGCTTTAATATCATTGGAACGATAATCTTTACTACAGTTTGTTTATTAACGCCATTGACAAATGTAGTCGCAAGCTGGTCACCAGATAATGCGGCACAGCAGATTGCCAACATGCATACATTATTTAATGTTGTAACGACATTGATCTTATTACCATTTGGAACATATCTGGCTGCCTTTGCACAACATGTACTTCCAAGTGAGAAATTGTCCGTGGATTCAGAAGGGCTTATGTATTTACAGCCATTACCAAAAAGTAATAAAATCATTGGAGTTTCAGCCATCAATGTACAACAAGTCAATGATGAAGTTATGCGAATGATGAAACTGGCTTATACAAATGTATCCGATGCCTTTGATCAGCTGATCAATTATAAAGAAGATCGTTCTAAGGCCATACAAAAACGAGAAGCGGCGGTTAACTTTTTAAACAGTGCTATTTCTAAATATATTACTGATGTCTTTGGAAATGCCAATTTGAATATGGAAACTTCGAAAACCTTGACAGCTTATTATACGATGTTGGTAGATATCGAACGTATCAGTGATTATGCGATCAATATGGATCGACAAGCACTCGTAATTTCTAAGGAAAATACAAACAATGCCGAAAAGACAATCTTACGGAAAATGAAAAAAAGAACTTTCAAAATGCATGATTATATTTTTGACCTAAACAAAGCAGATAACTACAACAACCAGATTGATGAAAATACACAAGAATGGAGAAGTGCTCAGATACAAGGACTAAAAGATAAGAGCATATCCAGTGAATTAGGAATCGCATTTTCTAGAATTTTGACAGATTATGATCGTATCAATGATCATGCGGTCAATTTGGCTGAAGAAATTGATAAAATTGATAAAAGTTTATTAGATACAATGATAAAAGAACATATTTCTACAGAAATAGCTCAGTAAAAATAAAAACGATATCTTTAAATTTCTATATGCTTTACAGAAATTTTTGATATCGTTTTTTATTAACTTATCTTTGATAAATAGTCTGAATACATAAAGATTAAATCATACCATTAAAATTGCTTATATCTATAACGATTTAAGAGTTACCTTAATATTCAGATAATTTCGCTATAAATCTAAAAAAATTAAAAAAACTCCTCTACATAAAGGAGTTATAAGCTATTGGTGGAGATGAGGAGAGTCGAACTCCTGTCTAAGCAAAGTCCCACGATACAACGTTTACAGCTTTTCTTATCGATATAATCTTAAGTTTTGGATAAGAACAAAAATCCTAAGATGTGATTCTAAAGTTTTTCGTATGAAGTAGCGAATCAATACTTCATCTTATCTTCTTTATGTGTCCTGCAATAGCTAATAAGAAAGCGAACCTAGACTATTGGGGCTGCAAGCCAAACGTAGGCAATAAAATTAAGCAGCGAAAGCCATGCTTTGGTTTACACCAAATACATTAGCAAGTTTAGTTTTAGCAATTAATTTTAAGTGGTTTTTACACGTATCCTTCGTGGCTGTGGCTATATCCAAACATTTACTCATCGAATACCAAAAACATCCCCAGGGCACATATTATAGCGCACTAATAGGTATTCTTCAAGGCTTTGGCAATTTCTTTTTGAGCATCTTTTTTCTTTTGTGCTTCTCTCTTATCATGTAAGTTTTTTCCTTTGGCCAATGCGATTTCTAATTTTGCCAAACCTTTACTTAGATACAAACGTGTTGGAACTACGGTATATCCTTTTATACGCGCTGATTGTTCCAGCTTCAAAATTTCTTTTTTATGCAACAAAAGTTTTCTATCACGAGTTTCATCATGATTAAATATATTACCATGTTCATAAGGCGCAATATGCATTCCCTTTATATACGCTTCGTTTCCATAAAAACTAATATAAGAATCTTTCAACTGCACTTTTCCTTTACGTATACTTTTAATCTCTGTTCCTTTAAGGCATAGTCCAGCTTCAAATCGATCATATAATTCGTATTCATGGCGTGCTTTTCGATTTTCTGCCACTAATTTCTGATTCGTCATTAAACTACCACCTCGATTCCTTCTGGAGACCCCATGATATCTTTGACATAATTTTGAATCCACTCTTTAGTCATATCATAACCTAAAGAAGCCACATAATGTGTAGGAATGTAGTCATCATTATAATCATGAATCGTCATCACTTTAAATGTAGTAAAAGCTGGATCGTAATACATCACTGTAGGAGTAAATTTTACATCTTTAAACGTTGTTTTTTGAGCGTCAAAATCATACTGCAGAGTAAAAGTTGCCATGCCGCCAACCATACCTTCATTTGTATCTTGTGCACTCAAAAAATTTCCTAATGAATAATAACATAGAGTATCTTGTTTTTCGCCTTGAATGATTTCTGCCGGTTTTATCACATGCGGATGTGTTCCAATAATCACTTCCACTCCCCATTCATTCATCTTACGGGATAACTCTTGTTGTTGCTCCTCAATTTCTGTATGATACTCCGTTCCCCAATGCATAGAAACAATTTGTACATCACTGATCTTAGAAATATTTTCCATATCTTCTTGAATTTGATCTTCATCAATCAAATCAACCAGCCACGGCATATCTTCAGGTAGTGGTATTCCATTTAATCCATATGTATATCCTAAAAGTCCTACTTTTATACCATTAACTTCTCGAACAATATATTGGTCCGCTTTTTCTTTGCTTTGGTAAGCTCCTGTTACAGAAATATCTGGATAGTTTTCTTCAAGATAATTCAATTCAGCAATCAAAGCATCGCTACCTTTATCTAAGCTATGATTACTGCTTGCCGCTAACCAGTCAAATCCAGTATTTGCAACAGCATCTAAAATTTGTGTTGGTCCATTAAATTGAGGATAGTGACTTAATCCATAAGCCTCTCCAGCACAAATTGTTTCTTGATTTATAAAAGACAAATCTGCTGGTTCGATATAAGGTTTCATCAATGCATAATCTTCATTAAAATTATAATTGGTATCTCCCATTTCATATTGTGAAAAAATCGCCTGGTGTATTAAATTATCCCCCACACCGGCAAACGTAAAAGAAGAAGTGTTCTTCTTTGTATTCGTAACTGTCTTTTTTTCAGAATTCTTTTCTTTTGTTTCTACAGAATTTTCACGTCCAAAAAAAAGAGAGCCTGCATACGTAGTCACAGAGACAGAAACAAGCAATATTGCTCCCAATACCATTGCTAATCGTGCTTTTTTTATTCTTCGTTTTCTTTTCATACTCTACGCCCTATTATAACAAACTTCCTATTTAAAAAGAACACCTCATTTGAGATGTTCCTAAATGATAACGCTTTAAACACACATACTTTTTAACCAGCGCATTGATTCAATACTTCCCTCTATATCTACCTCTGGCTCCAATGACAGTATACCCGCGTATTTTTTCTTTTCTAATATACGTAAAAGCTTAGTATATGGTATATCTCCCTGATTAACAGGTACATGTACAAATGGTTTTCTTTTCTGTGCATCAAAATGATAATCTTTAATATGAATATGACCAATAAAAGGATAAATATTCTCTAATTCCTCTATCAAATTCCAATGACTATACACATCGGGTACATTTTCACGAATTGCTCGATAAGAATTAGCAGGATCCCATAATAATTTCAAATGATCGTCATGAATTGTCTTGACCACACGTAATGTCATTTCTCCTTTTGGAAGATGAGAATATGGACAATTTTCCAACACTAAAGTCACATCATATTGCTTGGCAATATCTACTGCTTTTTGAATATTTTGAATAATCATAGAAAAATCTTCTTCTGTCCCATATGGACCTTTCCGATTATCTGGCCATCGAAAAGGAAAAATACGAATCAATCGACAATTTAGAGCATGTGCTATATCACAAGTTTTCTTCAAAGCATCCAAATGTTGCATCAAATTTCCATGAATAGAATAGAACTTTGGATTAAATAAAGAAACTTGATCTGTCTTATATAAAGGACAAAGAAAAAATACAGTACTTGTTAAATTTGATACTTGTAAATGATATTTTGCCAAAAGCGATTTTATCATTTCAAGTTCTGCTTTTGTACAATCTTCAATAGAATGTCCAAAAACATTATGCAGTTCCACAAAAGAATAGCCTTCTTTTTGAATACACGCAAAAGATGGTTCCAGCTGTTCATACAGCTGATCATTTATAATTGAAAGTTTCATAACGCACCCTTATTCATTATAACATTATAATGTTTTAAATAAAACGAAGAGTTCTTCTATTCTCATAAACTTATACAAAAAGATTGAGCTTTTTCAACCCAATCTTTTATAACTTTAATGTTTTCTTTTTAACAGGAAAAATCCTAAACAAATGGATCCTAGCGAAAAACTTATCAACCATATTGGATTCATCACAATACCTGTTGAAAGTGTATTTTTCTTTTTCATTGACTTCTTTTGTTTGTGCAATGAAGCATTGTTATTTTGATGGCTTTAGAGTTCAAACAATTATACCAAAAAGGCCGAAGTATTTGACTTAAACCATCAAATATTCCGGTCCTTTTTTTGTATTTGAGAACTGCTTCAACCTATTTACTCGTTACAGCCCCTTAATACATCTAAAATTGTTGCTTGTAAGTCTTGTGCGGTTAACTTAAATTCTTTTTGAAGAAATTCTGGTGTTCCTACCTGACCAAATTGTTCATTTACACCATGACGTTTGAATGGTACCGAAATATTACTTTCTGCCAAAACTTCCGCAACAGCACTACCTAATCCTCCTGTGATCGAATGATTTTCAAAAGTCACAACCGCTTTTTTTCCTTTTGCTTCTTGAATCACTAAGTCTTTATCTAATGGTTTGATACAAAACATATCGATCACAGAAACAGAAATATTTTGTTCTTCTAAAGTTTGTGCGCAATCCAGGGCATCACTTACTAACTGTCCGGATGCGATGATCAAAACATCTGATCCTTTCTTCAAAAGATTTCCTTTTCCCATTTCAAAAGTAGAACCTTCTTTATAAACGTTACGACAAGCTTTACGATTGGCTCGAATATAATGAATACCTTCTTGTTTTGAAAATTCTTCTATGATCCATGCCAACTGTACTTCATCTGCTGCATCACAAACTATAGCATGTGGAATAGCACGCATCAAAGCTACATCTTCCCAGGTTGTATGGGTTCCGCCATTAGGCCCTGCACAAAATCCAGGATCTGAACCATAAATATTGATCGTATTACCGGCATAAGCGCCTGATAAATAAACTTGATCGTACACGCGTCTTGTGGCAAAAGGTCCAAAAGTATGTAGAAAAGGCTTGTAACCAACAGTTGACATGCCGGCACTGACACCTACCATATTGGCTTCGCTGATACCACACTGAATAAAACGATCTGGATACATTTTTGCGATATCGGTAAATTTGCTGGCGCCGCCTAAATCCGCATCTAAAGCCACGATATTTTCATCAGTACGCATTAATTTTTCTAAAGTTTTGACAAAAACGGAACGCAACTCTTTGCCTTTTTTCATACGATCTTCTGTCAGTTTATACATGAGAAGCTTCCTCCTTTTGAATATATGTTTCTAATTCCTGAATTGCTTGATTGGTCGCATTATTAATTTCATCTGTATTAAATTTAACCGAATGATTGGACATCATATTTTCAAAATAAGGAACACCAGCTCCTTTAATGGAATCTAAAACAATACATACTGCCTGATCTTTGACTTTCTTTACTTCTTCAATTGCACTGTCAATTTCTTCAATGCTGCTGCCTTTGGCTTTTTCTACATGAAATCCAAAAGCTTTCATTTTTTCTGCAATATCAAATGGATTCATGATATCTTTTGTATACCCATCCAATTGTTTTTTGTTGTCATCGATTATGATGATACAGCGATTTAACTTATAGTGCGCTATATATTGGAACGCTTCCCAACATTGTCCTTCATTTAATTCGCCATCACCGACAATACAATAAACATAAGCATCATTTCCTTTCAGCTTTAGTCCTGTGGCAATACCGGCAGCTGCACTTGTTCCTTGACCAAGAGAGCCTGTTGTCATGTCAACGCCTGGCGTTTTTGTACGATCTGGATGGCTTGGTAAACGAGTCCCCCCATCATTTAATGTATATAACCACGCTTTGTCGAAATATCCTTTTTCGGCCAAAGCACTATACCAGGCAGGTCCTGAATGTCCTTTAGATAAAACGACACGATCTCTATCTTTCCACTGCGGTTGTTTTGGATCTATACGCAGTTGTTTTCCATATAATACGCTCATCAATTCTACGATGGATAAGGATCCACCTAAATGTCCATAGCCTCTATGTTGAAGCATTTTAAGAACATCTAATCGAATCTTGGCTGCAAGTATTTCTAATTCTCTTTCTTGACTTCTATCCATGGTTTCCTCCTCTTAAAGTAAGGGAGGAGCTTTAGCTCCTCCAATTAGAGATTACAGACCAAATTTTTCTTTCAGCTTGGTTTCCATTTCGTTTAGATCCATCAGCTGATCTAAAATGATCTTGTTTTTTAAATGAGCTACTTGTGGCTCTAAGTCTTTTCCAACCACAAATAGATCGGCACTTCCTTCTGTAATTTCACCAATAGCTGTGTGTTCAACACTCACACCTTTGATGCCTAACTTTTGAAGCACTTTTTCTACATTCATGCCAACGATCATACTGCTTCCTAAGCCTTGACCGCAACAGCACATAATTTTTCTGATTTCCATGAAAATTCAGCCTTCTTTCTTTTATTCGGCAGCTGCAGTTTCTGCCGATTTTTTCTTCGGTGCAACGAAATTGTAAATAATAGGCAGTAAGTATACAACGATACAAACGATCAACAAGCCTGAACCTTGAATGTATTGTGCAATGTTTCCAAATACGATTCCCATCCAAGAGAAGTCGGCATCAGAGAATGTACAGTTCGCAAAGTTCAATGCGCCCATAACTGGCATACAGATAGCTGGTAAGAATGTAATCAATAAACCATGCATGAAAGCGCCAAACACGCACCCTTTTAAACCACCTTCTGCATTACCGAATACACCAGCTGTAGCTCCACAGAAGAAATGAGGAATAACACCTGGCAAAATCAAAGCTACCGGCATAAGAGCACTGTTGATAAATACCAATACAAACAGTCCGACAATACCACCTAGGAAAGATACTAAGAATCCAATCAGTACCGCATTTGGTGCATATGGGAATACAACCGGACAATCGATAGCTGGAACAGCTCCAGGAACCAATTTTTCCGCAATACCACGGAAAGCTGGAACGATTTCGCCAACGATCAAACGAACACCACTCAAGATGATGTATACACCACCGGCAAAACTTAAACCAGATGTAATAGCCCATACAGCCCAATGTGTCTGTGTCTCTGCGCCTACATTCAACAAACCGCCTAAGTTTGTATAAGTAGCTAACAAAGCTTCTGGATCTTCTGTTAAGATTCCTTTTCCAACCGCAATAGAAGTTACGATCAAGAAGAATACGACCATTGTCAATCCAATCGCAACCGTTGTATCACGCAAGAATGTCAGACGCTGTGGGAAATTGATGTCTTCTGAAGATTTACTTCCTTTAAACAATTTTCCGCACTGTGCCGCAAACCAATATCCGGCACCACCAAAGTGACCAAATCCAAGCCCATCGACCTTAACGATCTTCTTCATTGTAGGCTGACAGATAGCTGGTGAAAAAGACATGATGAATCCCAACAACAAACCGCCGCCGATCCACAACATAACGCCTTCTAGACCACCAACGTTCAAAATAACCGCAAGCATACATGCCATATACAATGTGTGATGACCTGTTAGGAAGATGTAATGCCATCTTGAGAATCGTGCCATCACGATATTGGCAATCATTCCGATACACATAATATAGGCTGTGTCAGTTGCGAAATCTTGCAACCCCAATGAAACAATGGCTTCATTGTTTGGAACAACTCCCTGCATATTGAACGCATAGTTGAAAATATCACCAAATGCATTCAATGAACCAGTTTGCAGGAAGTTGGATCCTGCCGTTAATACAAGAAAACCAACTATTGTTTTTACTGTACCTTTTACGATATCTTCAACAGGTTTTCTTTGTAGTGCCAACCCCAACAATGACAAAAGCCCAACTAAAATGGCTGGAGTTGACAATATGTTAATCACAAAATCTAACATATCTCTCTTTTATCCTCCTTTGATTAACGCTTATTTATTTTCGCAAGTGCTGGAAATAAACAGGTCATATATTTCCTTCTCACTTGTTGCGTCTAAAATTTTCTGAACTTTTTCTGGTTCGGAAAAAATGTTGCTGACAGCTTGTATACCTTCCATATGACGCGTTTTATCTTTGGCAACCAAAGTCACCAAAACTCGTACATCAAAACCATCTTTTGAAAATTTAACCGGCTTTTTTAAGACCGTTACAGCCATCTGTGTATCATTTACTCCACTTGCCGAACTGGCATGGATCAATGCCAAATTTTCACAAAGTACATAATAAGGTCCATATTTTTCTGTACTCTCAAACACTGCTTTTTCGTAATCTTCTGTACAATATCCTTGTTCGATCATCGGCTGGCAAGCCACATGAATGGCATCTTTCCAGTCTGTCACACTGTCTTTGATATAACAGTTTTTTTCTTGAATCAAATCTGTAATCATAAGTCATATCTCCACTTCTCTGTGTCCTTGTTTACCCAAATTATCAATGTCACCCTCATTGAAAACAAGACCAAACTTTTTCCCTAAGTTGTGCAATTTTTTAGTTGGATGGGTTGTATGTTTAATTCCTTTCCTTATATATAGTAAAAATCTACAATATAGAATTCAGTTGCACAAAATCTTGTGCAATGCGAAAAAATCTGTACTCGTTTTCCTGTTTTTGAGTTGGTATATTAATCATGGAAAAAAGGAGATGTATCATCCATGACACCTTTAGCGGCCTCCGTTTTCGTTACACTATTATTTATTGCCCTGGCAATTCCCTTTATTGTACGAAGCTTGATATGGTCAAGATTTATCCATCATATGAAAAATGGTGATGAACAAAAAGCATTACAAGTCCTTAATTCATCACTCTATAAAATGTTATTTAGTTCTTATGATCAAAACTGGAATATACTTCGTGTTTATATTTCCACAGGAGATACCAAACACATACAATCACAGACAAAAGTATTACTTACAATGAAGCTATCGGATCGACAAGCTTATCAAGTTGCCAGTCAAGCATACTTCTATTTCTTAGATGCACAAGATAAAGAATGGAGCTCTATTTTACTAGATAAGATCAAAGCCTATGCCGATGAAGAGGAAATCGAGTACAACACGATGTTGTATCGCATCTTGATCGAAAAGAAAAGCGAAGATATCGAAACACTAAAAGAATTATTAGACAAAAAGAAAAAAGAAGAAGTTAAAAAAGATGAAGTGGAAGAACAACGCTTTCAAATCGGACTTCTCTCATATTTATTAGCCCTGCAGTTTGACTATATTAATGATAAAAAACAAAAAGAATATTACGCAAGACAAGCAAAGAACGATTTAAAACATACGCCTTATGCTCGTCGGGCAAAACAACTTCTTTCGAATCGATCCAATTAGACAGGAGGAGATACCATGTCGATTACCTATTCACTTGACAAACGATGTCAGGAAATTTTAAAAATTGTCATGTATGCCGGAGGATATGTCAAAGCCCAGGATCTGGCCGATGAGCTCCATATCTCAAAACGAAGCATTTACTATGACATAACTAAAATCAACGAATGGCTTGAAACTAATCATCTGCCTACTTTGATCCAGGAAAGAGGTAAAGGTATTCTGGCTCCTACACAACATATCTCCATCATTCAGACATTCTTGGATTCACAAGAGGGAGTTGTTTTAAATTCCATCACACCGGATGAGCGTCATATGATTGAAATATGTACTATTTTTTGTAAAAATCATCGTTTGTACATTGAAGATTTTATTGATATTTGCCAAGTCAGCCGCAACACGATCATAAACGATTTAAAAGCTGTCGTTCAATTTTTAGAACAATACAACTTAAAATTATCTTATGATATTAAAAGCGGATATGAAATTTTGGGTGATGCTGTTAAAAAAAGAGCCGTATTCTTCATGTTGTTTCCACAAATTTTAGATTATTTCAACAATAAAACCATATTAGTAGAATACGATGCCAAAGTTAAAAAAATCTTAGGCATCTTAACACAAATTGAACATGAACTGGATGCAGAATACGTAAGTGGTATTTTACCAACATTGGCCATGTTTATGGCCACTTTACCACATCAGCACGATACGTTAAATTTCTCGGATATGGATGAAGAAGAAATTCTTCAAACCAAAGAATTTAGTCTGGTAAAAAAATATTTCCCGCAATTAGTTCATAGCGAACAAATTTATGTTACACTTCATTTGTTGGGTTCTCGTTTACAAACCATTCCGGTAAATGTATCAAAAGAACAAGGAGAAACATATGAAATATCAAAACTTCTTGTATCTGAATTTGAACGATTGTCTTACACTTATTTTCAACAAGAAGATGAATTGATCAAAGCTATCAATGCACATTTGAAAACTTCTTTATATCGATATCGTTATGGGATTCAATTAGGAAATCCTTTATTAGACAGTATAAAAACAGAATATGAAGCTTTATTTGAACTTACAAAAAGAGCTTGTACTGTACTTGAAAAGAATATTGGTACGATCATCAGTGATGCCGAAGTTGCTTATTTAACATTGCACTTTGGTGCTTTTATGACAACAAATCAAAACGATAAGAAAGAATTTCGTATTTTAATCATTTGTCCAAATGGTATAGGAACCGGTAATATGCTGCGAAATGAAATTTCCGCATTAATACCACAAGCTACTGAAATTTGTAATATGCCACTTAGCCTATATAACGAAAATCATAATTATGATATCGTAATTTCAACAGTAGTATTGCCAAGCGAGAAAAAACTGGTTGTTGTGCATCCGATCCTGACGGATCAAGATCGTGTTACCATTCTAAGAAACTGTATGTATACCGATCCTCATGCCAAAATGCAAATAGACGATATTACCAAAATTGCCAGTAGCTATATGAACCATGCGAATCTAGTCAAATTTCAAAAAAGTCTGCAAGAATATTATTCCAGCATTCAGATTCCTAAAGTTCCTCACCGCAATTTTGGACAAAACCTATCCTATTATTTAGTTCCCAGCCATATCCAGGTCAATCATCAAGACGTAAGTTGGGAACAAGCTTTACGAATTTCCTGCCAGCCGCTAATAGATGATCAATCCATTACACAACGATATATTGAAGCCATTATAGAAGACCAGAAAAATAAAGGATTATATATGTTTTTGGCAGATGATTTAGTACTGGCTCATTCCGCTATAGAAAATGGTGTACGAAGAGTAGATGTCAGTTTATGCACCTTTAAAAAACCTGTACAGTTTCTAAACGGAAAAACAGCACGAATCATTATCGTTTTAGCAGCAGAAGATCAAACGAAACACATTCGTATTCTCAACGATGTACTCAATATTTTCTCAAAGAAAAAAAGTATTGAACAAATCGTTGATTTAGATTCACCAACAGCCATTTATCATTACATTTCTGCCCACATTGAATAGGAGGATTTTTACATGTATTCTAAATCACAAGTTGTCCGAATGTTTGATCATACATTCTTAAAAGCATTTGGAACAAAAGAAACCATTTTACAGCTTTGTAACAAAGCAAAAGAACTACACACTTACAGCGTCTGCGTAAATGCTTGCTGGGTCAAATTCTGCAGTGAACAACTACAAAATACAGATATCAAAGTTTGTTCTGTTATTGGATTTCCCCTTGGCCAATGCGGACTTCAAACAAAACTTTTTGAATGTAAATATGCGATTGAACAAGGGGCTGATGAAATCGATTATGTGATCGATGTAGGACAGGCCAAAATGCACAATTGGGATTATATCCAAGAAGAAATGGAAAAAATGACCGCAATTTGTAGAGAAAAGAATGTGTTGATCAAAGTCATTTTTGAAAACTGTTATTTAGAAAAAGAAGAGATCAAAAAATTAAGTGAAATCGCAAAAGTTGTAAAACCAGATTTCATTAAAACAAGTACAGGATTTGGAACTGGCGGTGCTACGGTAGAAGATGTACGTTTAATGAAAGAGACAGTAGGCGATACAGTACAAGTTAAAGCTGCTGGCGGTATACGAGATTGGAAAACTTGTAAAGAGATGTTAGATGCAGGTGCTACACGCATTGGCATCAGCGCTTCTAAAGCTGTATATGATCAAATAGAAGATTGACCCGTGAAATACCACGGGTTTTTATTAATAGTTTATTAGAATATTTTTTATGTTTAGTCAATTCAGTGCTACAATGATATCAGGAGGTATTGATATGTGTACATGCTTTACATTGACGAATCAAGATTTTTATTTTGGCAGGAATTTAGATTTAGACAGTTCCTTTGGTGAGCAAGTCATCATTACACCACGTAACTATCCTTTCCATTTTTTACATCAATCTGATTTAAAAAATCATTATGCTCTAATAGGTATGGCTACCGATATAGATGGTACCCCTTTATATGCTGAAGCAGCCAATGAAAAAGGATTAGCCATGGCAGGTTTACAATTCAGTGGTAATGCCATATATTTTCCAGTTCAGGATGGTAAAGATAATATAGCGCCTTTTGAAATCATTCCTTGGATCTTGGGACAATGCAGCAAAGTTAAAGAAGCTCGATTCCTTTTAGAAAACGCAAATATAATAGATACTCCATTTCGTCCTAATGTTCCAAATTCTCCATTACATTGGATCTTGGCTGATAAAGATGAATGTATCGTTATAGAATCTGTCAAAGACGGATTAAAAATCTACGAAGATCCTATTGGCGTCTTAACTAATAATCCACCTTTTGATTTTCATGTTTTAAATCTACAACAATACTTAAACATCACAAAAGAATATCCAGATAATCGATTCAGTTCTGATTTAGATTTAAAACCTTATGCGGTTGGAATGGGAGCCAAAGGCTTGCCTGGAGATGCCAGCAGCACTTCAAGATTTATACAAACTGCTTTTTTAAAACATAATTTATATACCGATGGATCTCAAGTTGATTCCGTTCAACAATTTTTCCGCGTTCTACAACACGTTTCCATGATCAAAGGAAGCGTCATGACTGAACAACAGACCATGGATTATACACTGTATTCTTGTTGTATCGATGTCACAAAAGGTATTTATTATTACACCACACATGAAAATAGCCAGATTTGTAAAGTTGATATGGCTTTGCAAGATTTAGAAGGAAACAGCCCAATAATTTATCCATTACAAAGGCAATCTATGATTTAATTAAAACTTTGTAAACTCTTTATAATTTATAAAGGCCTCTAGAATCCTATAAACTCTAGAGGTCTTTTCCGTAAATACTATTCACAATAAGACTTATTTTTCTTAGAATTTCTTTTTCTTCAAAACAGTTAAAGCTCCTGCCAGAACAGTCGATACTGCGGCCATAAGGCTAAAAGATTTTATTCCCAGCGAAGCTGCTGTATCCGTTGTCTTTTTTACATCTTGTTTCGAAGATGAATTTGTTTTTTCACTAGATTCTGATGATTGTTGTCCTGTACCAGTATTGTCTTGTTTCTCTTTAACAGTTACTTTAATTGTTTTTTTAGCACTTGCACCTTGTGAATCTGACACGGAATACGTAATTTCATATTCTCCTATTTTACTTGTATCCACTTTTCCAGAATAAACAATTTGATCTGTAATATCACCATCTTCTGCATCAACTGCTTTAATACCTTTCATAGGATCAAAACTATCTCCTACATAGATTGTCACATCCGAAACACTTAGAACAGGAACCGTATTTGTAATTATAGTAGAATCTGTATATACAACATATGAAATATTCTGCTTATCTAATACACCTTGTGTTTTAGAACCTGCTTTGACATAAATGGTTTCAATACCTTTTAAAGCATTTGTTCCAATATATGTAATATTATCTGGAAGTATAATTTCTTTAAGACTATCACAACTATTAAACGCATTAGGTCCTAGGGAAGTCACACTTTGCGCTAAAGTAACTTTTACCAATTTATCACAACTATTGAAAGCTTCTCTTCCTATTGAAGTTACACCTTCTGGTATCGTTATCTCTTCAATATCCGTGCCCCAGAACGCTCGAGCACCAATCGTTTTTAGAGTACTAGGCAAAGACACCGTATGCAAATTATCATTTCCATTAAATGCATAATCTCCAATTTTGGTAACACCTTCCGGAATAACAACACTAGTCATATCATCATTAGACCAAAAGCTGTACCCTCCAATCTCCATGACTGGCTTTCCGGCAATAACGGATGGAATTACAAGATCTGTATCACTACCCTTATAATCTGTAATAGTTACATTTCCATCATTTATCGTATACACATAATTTCCTTCTACACCTTCTACGTGAATCGTACAAGTTGCCGAAGCCGGTTTTTCTTGGCCTTCATTTTTGCCAACACTTGTTGCGGTTATAACAGCCGTTCCTTCTTTCATTGCCGTAACCAGACCATTTTCGTCCACCGTAGCTACGGCAGGATTATCTGTAGACCAACTAAGTTCTTTGTTTGTAGGGTTACCTGAATAAGAATTTAAACGTAGCTGGAATGTATCACCTTGCACCAATTCTTTTTCGTCTTCATTTAATCCAATGGTTGTTGGATATACATCCAATACACTTGCTTCATAAGAAATAGATCTATCATCCAATAAAGCAGCAGTAGCTGACCCTTTAGTAGCTATAATTCGTACTGTTTTTTCAAAACTTGTCGAAGTAATGTTTGTCAAATTATCTGGTAATTTAATCGTTTTTAAAGAATCACAATCAGCAAATGCATTAGAACCAATAACTTTCAAGGATTTTGGCAAGGTAACCATACTTAAGTTTTTACAATTATTGAAAGCATCTTTAGAAATCGTAGTAACACCTTCTGGAATTTGAATCGATGTCAAACTTGTACAATTAGAAAAAGCACCTTCTGCAATATTGCTGATAGTGGATGGCAATACTACTTGCGATAAAGATTTATTGGATCGAAACGAATTTTTCCCAATAGATGTTACACTGGATGGAATTACAACAGATGTTAAATCTTGTGCAATAAAGGCATTTGCCTGAATTGTTTTCACTGCAATTCCATTAATTTCAGAAGGAATTTGCACATCCGTTTTCGTTCCCGTATAGCCTGTAATTGTTATCTGATTATTGTCGATTTTATATTTTAATCCATCATACATTCCTGTAACA
The DNA here is from genome assembly GCA_902497095.1 of uncultured Faecalicoccus sp. GTDB lineage: Bacteria > Bacillota_I > Bacilli_A > Erysipelotrichales > Erysipelotrichaceae > Faecalicoccus. The sequence continues at coordinate 3,471 of CABVDD010000010.1, read as the reverse complement.
CTTACAGTACAAGTTGCCGAAGCCGGTTCAGATTGCCCTGCATTTTTCCCAACGCTCGTAACTGTAATTTCTGCCGTACCAGCACCTACAGCTGTAATCGTTCCATCTTCACTCACCGTTGCGACATTTTCATTGCTGGAAGTCCAAATGACTTCTTTGTTAGTAATACCTACACCCTTATACCCTACACTTAATTTTTTTGTCTTTCCTTGATCTAAAGAAACACTGGATGAAATCGCAAAACCTGTTGGATAAATCTCTTCTGGTTTTTGATCCGATACAATGATTTTACACACAGCTTGTACCGATGGAGAGCCTATAACTGTTGCCGTAATTTCGGCTTCTCCTGCTTTTAAGGTAGAAACATTACCAACTGCATCTACTGTGGCAATATCTGGATTACTGGATGTCCAAGCAACTCCAGATAATTTATCCCAATTTTGTGCTCCTGTAACAGCCACTATATCTAATTTTGAACTTTCATTCACTCCAAGATTCAATAGCGTTGCATTTAATGTGATTTTTGTAGGATACACCACATCATCTGCATCATTAGAATTTGTTTGTGGTAAAGTCTCTTTTTCTATTTTATCAGTAGATTCATCTTGCGATATAGTTTTAGAAGCTTGTATAGAATCTGTTTGTTCTGCCTGAATGTTCTGCATACTTGGAACTATAGAACTCAAGGCAAGCAAACCAACAAAAATGACCTTAGAATACTTTGATTTTTTCATTTCTTTTTCACATGACTTTAACAATCATGTGATCTCCTCCTATTCTTTTCTGTTGATACAAGCCCATTATATTCATTCAATTTTTAAAGACAATTAAATACGTTTGATTTAACAGACATTTAACCTATTGATAAACAAATTATTTTTTTATTAACAGAAATGTAATTTTTTTGTTATATTTTAAAAACTAGAAAAATATCAAAATTTAATTATCTAGCGATTAAAGTACATAACAAAAACAATCCAATATAGCCTAAAACCATCTTATCTCTATATACTTTCCATAATTCTTAATATGCAATTAGAATTAATATTCTTCTATAAATAATATCTAATCCAAGCCAGAATACATATTAATTCTTCTGCTCATTATCTTGACATAAGATTAGTTTTTCAAATAAAGAAATCGTTTCTTCTTTATCAAATAAATTAAAAACAAATATACGATTTTCCGTTACAAGTTTAATATAGTAACTTTTGTCTTTATATCCATATACATAACAATTTCCAATGCCTTTTAAACTAGTTTTACCCGTCAAAAATTTATTAGTTTCCGTTCCTATTTTTATACTGTTTCGTTCTGGGATCTTTTCTTCATAAAATTGCACACTTTCTATTTCATCCAACTTTATAGACGATGACATATCCGCAATAAACATTAAAGAATTATCTTGTAGTTTTATATCATATGCTTCTCCATTTGTACCCTTTCTATGAGAATCATACAGAAGAAATCCATACAACAGACAACTACAAACAACTATGATTCCAATATAAATATTAATGATTCTTTTTGTTCTTTTATCCATATTCATTATTTCCTTCTTTAAAATATATTGTTTATCCAATGAACTATAGTTAATGAAAGTATTCCTATTTCTTTATCCGTTTTAAAATACAATGAATGTAAGCCAGAATAAGTCAAGCCAATAATACACGAAGCAAACACGAATAAAATATCATGATGGATTGGATAATGATATAATCCAAAAACAACAGATGAAATAAGAATTGATTTCATTTTTGAGTGACTGATTTCATAAACCATTGTAAACAAAAAGCCTCTAAATAATAATTCCTCTGTAAAAGCGACTAATAGCTGACTAAACATTAAATAAATATCTAAGGAAGGCGGCCAAAAAGATCCCCCTTTTAAAACACACAGCAAAATAAATCCACCAATGAAACCTATACCAAGTTGTTTAGGCAATGAATACGAAAAAAGGCCAAATTCCCTTAATGTCATCCGACTCATTTTAATACCTATAAAAGTAAAAACTAACATTAGTAAATAGGAAATATTTTGAACTATTATCTTTATCAAATATGAATCTAAAACCTGGTATAGATAAACTGTAGCTATTGTTAATATCATTTCCAAAAAGATAATACAGATAGTTAACCCAAAGTATTTTCGAACACTATTTTTCATATATACTAGTATAGTTTATTTTTATTAACAATTACAGATTTAATCATAAAGATGTTATTAAATGTATAAACGTATAGTTTTTCAACAAATTGTTTTTGAGGCAATTAAATAGCTCTAAACTTTGTTCTAGGATACGCTAGCAAGAAGTTTGTTTTCTACTCTTTACAGCACAGTATTTTAGAAAGAAGTATCCAAACTTCTTGAGTTTTCTTAAAATAACGACCAATGCTTTGAAAACTATGAAAATTTTAAAATTAATAAGTCATCTCATATATCATTCTATTTGAATAATCTATTAAATTATCATAATGAATAACTTTTATGTTTTCTTTCAATTCTTCTTCCCTTGATAATCTATAGGTAAAATCATTAAAATCATCTCTTCTCCCAGCAACAACTACAAAATGAAATCTTGTAGGATCGTATGTTATGAATTCGTCAGATAGACTATCTTCATCTTTTTTTGCACTGTTCAATTCTTGATAAAATTGATTAAATTGAACTGGTAACCATCTTTTCCAATCCTTAACTTGTGAAATTCCCTTTCTTATACTTGCACCAAAACTGCCATTATGCAAAGTGATTCTATCATAGACACTTTCTAATTCTACGAATACAAAGTGATATCCACTAGAACTTTTTCCAATAATTAGGTAATCAGCAATCATTTCATTTCCTAATGGAAATTCCTTAAACAAATATGCACTATGATGTCCAAAACGATAGCCAGCACCTTTTAGAATAGATCCAATTATATGATAATTTTCATTTTGATTAATAAAATTTAAAACATCTCTTTCTCTAGTTGTATCAGTTTCTATCAAGTTTTTAAATTCAGTGTTCTTTACGCTTAATTTATCACGATTTTTCAAATCTATAATATCTAAATAGTTATTTGGAAATAGACTTATCCAATTTCTAGCAGCACTCGGATATTTATAAAATAGATTTTTGTGCCCAAACGTCCTTCCCTCTGTTTCTTGCTGTAAAATTTGTTTGTATTCTATCTTTTCTTTATCATTTAAGCCTTTCAAATAATCCCTTTTATACAATTTCATAAACCTCATCTGCCTTCATTTTAATCATATTATTCTATAAAATAGATAGACAAACAAGAATGATATATTTTGTTTTTATATAAATCAATTAATCTTGATAATCTATCTATTAGTATCACTTTTTTCATTTTTGCTATCTCATTTTTTCTGGTTTCATAAAATTTTACTTGATTTTTTTATCTCAACATAATATCCCGTTTTCGACAGTTATATAATGAAAAAGTGAGCGTAAACCTTTAATTGAAGG
>CABVDD010000009.1 GCA_902497095.1 uncultured Faecalicoccus sp. | reverse complement strand
GCGCTATATAAGCGACATTTGGGATATTTATGATTTTACAACTGTCGAACTACCGTATAAGCGACATTTGGGATATTTATGATTTTACAACTGTCGAACTACCGAATTATCGCAGGAAGATCAGGACTTTTTGGCAAATTTGCTTGAAAACGAAAACGAAGTATGCTAGTATTTTATGGCATTATTGCACGGTTTTGTTCCGCTGACACTGACGTGTGTATGAACAAGAATACCGTATGGAAGAAAAGGAGGATATAAGATGAACTTAAATTTAGTTAATGAAATCACAAAATCACAGTTGAAGAGTGATATTCCTTCATTCCGCTCTGGAAGTACTGTTCGTGTACATGTACGTATCAAAGAGGGTGACAAGAGCCGTATTCAGGTTTTTGAAGGAGTTGTTATTGAACGTGTAGGTGGAGGAATTGCAGAAACTTTCACAGTTCGTAAGATGTCTAACGGTGTAGGTGTTGAACGTAAATTTCCTTTACATTCACCAATCATTGATAAGATTGAAGTAGTTCGCAACGGTAAAGTTCGTCGTAACAAATTACATTATTTGCGTGGACGTTCTGGTAAAGCGGCTCGTCTTAAAGAAGTACGCTAAAGGAAATGCCGAGAAATCGGCATTTTTTATTTTGGGGCTTTAGTGTATAATACCAATATGTAGCGAAAAGGGGTTTCAAAATGAGAAAAGCAAATAAACGTGAAAAAAAAGCGATTTATCGATACAACGAAGAAGATGAAAGAACACTCTTGGAGGATATATTAGGCTTTTTAAAAGTCTTTGCGATTACAGCTATTGTGATTTTGGTGTTTATGAATTTTATCGCACATCCTATTAAAGTAAACGGCAAAAGTATGGATCCTACTTTGGAAGATGGAGAATTTGGGTTTACCAGTTTGGCCAGTGTATGGTTAAATCAAATCAATCGATATGATATTGTTGTGGTCACTACACAACAGGATGTTACGGATTCACAAACGGGTGAGACAACAAATGAAACGATTCAGATCGTTAAACGTGTTATAGGAATGCCAGGTGATACAGTATCTTGTATTGATGATGAAATTTACATCAATGGCGCAAAATTGGATGAAGACTATATTGATCCAGATTATATAGAAGAATGTCGTGAAAAATATGGTTATTTTAATCAAATTGAGCAAGTATCTACAGATGATGAAGGGCGCACTGTTGTAGATTATGTAGATTTTCCAGAAGTTACTCTAGGTGAAGGTGAGTATTTTGTAATGGGAGATAATCGTCCGGTTTCTAAAGATTCACGAGATAGTTCTATTGGTGTTATTCAACGAGATCAGATTTATGGTGTAGGTGTTTTAGTGCTTTATCCATTTGATGAAATTGGCTTGAAAGGATAAAAAATATGTCGAATCAAAATCCAATTCAATGGTTTCCTGGTCATATGACCAAGGCAAAACGTCAAATGGAAGAGAATTTAAAAAAAGTAGATTTTGTCATTGAAATTCGAGATGCCCGTATCCCGGATTCCAGTAAAAACCCAATGTTAGATGAACTGATTCAAAATAAACCGCGATTGATTCTTTTGTCTAAAAAAGATAAAGCGGATCCTGTTGCCACAAAAGAGTGGATCCAGGTCTTACAATCACAGGGTCATCAAGTTTTAGCTTTGGATTTGATCAAAGATTCGTATTATAAGTCTTTGGTGCAGGCAGCGCAGGAAACATGTCAAAAACTGATTGAAAAACAGAAACGTCGCGGCATCCGTCCTAGAGCATTACGTGCTATGGTTTGTGGCATTCCCAATGTAGGAAAGAGTACATTTATTAATACGATGGCTAAACGAAAAGCGGCTCAAACTGCGGATCGTCCTGGTGTGACAAAGTCTTTACAGTGGATCAAGTTAGGACAATCTCTTGAATTATTAGATACACCAGGTGTATTATGGCCAAAATTTGAAGATCCTAATACAGGAATGCGTCTTGCGATCTTAGGGTCTGTCAGAGATGAAGTTGTCAACATGCAGGAATTAGCTATCTATGCCTGTCAATGGATACAAGACACAAAACCTGGACTTCTTGAAAACATATATCAAATTGAAGAACAAAAAGAGCCTTGGCAAACTTTAGAGAAAATCGCTTTAAAACGTGGGTATCTACAAAAAGGTGCGATTGATGAAAATCGTCTGGTCCGCTCTTTTATAAAAGATATTCGAGAAGATAAATTAGGCCCTATCACTTGGGAGCACGCACATGATTGAACAGCCTTTAGAAAATGCTCTATGGTGCAATTATGATAAAATCGTAGGTATAGATGAAGCAGGAAGAGGTCCGATTGCAGGGCCTTTAGTTGTTGCTGGTTGTGTATTTGAAAAGGGGTATTGGCATCCAGATATCGATGATTCTAAAAAGCTCAGTGAAAAAAAGCGAGAAAATCTTTTTAGAGTGATACAAGAAGATGCTCTGTGGTTTTCTATTGTGATCGTTTCAGAAAAAGTGATTGATCAAAAAAACATTTATAAAGCAACACAAGATGCGATGCTTGAAATCGCAAAACATGCACAGTGTGATTATTGTTTAACGGACGCGATGAAACTGCCAGGATATCAAAAGCCTTATGATGCAATCATAAAAGGTGATTCAAAGTCAATTTCTATTGCGGGTGCAAGTATTTTGGCAAAAGTCACAAGAGATCATATTATGATGGAACTAGATCAAAAGTATCCAAACTATGGTTTTAAAAAACATAAAGGCTATCCTACAAAAGCACATCTGGAAGCATTAAACGAATATGGGGTCTTGCCTTGTCATAGAAAATCATATGGTCCTGTTAAAGAAAAATTAGAAATAAAACTATTTTGATAGAAAAAAAACAATTTTTTTCTATCTTTTTTATTTTTTTATCGTATTTAATAATATGGATAAAAATTTACGTGATGCGATTTTATGGTATGCCATACAATATGATGGCGATTGGAAACAAATAGCTCATTGTTTACACATCAATGCGCCGTATCAAAAAGTTTCTTATGCTTATTCTTTTGTGACAAGAGCGGATGCAGAATACCCACAATGTTTTTTGCAGCTTCGTTATCCTCCCTGGATTCTTTTTTATCAAGGAAATCTTTCGTATTTGTCTCATTCTTCCATCGGCATCATCGGTGCAAGACAATGTACAAAACAAGCTTTGATAAATACAAAAGAAGTTGTTGATATTTTAAAGAAAAAGTATGTTATTGTATCTGGTTTGGCTAAAGGCATTGATGCGATGGCACATACAAGTGCTTTAGATAAAAAGACAATCGGTATCATAGGATGTGGTATAGATCGAATATATCCCAAAGAAAATCAACCTTTGTATCAAATCATGTCTAAAAATCATTTGATATTAAGTGAATATCCGATGCATACAGCACCTAAAGCTCACCATTTTCCATGGAGAAATCGTTTGATCGCAGCTTGTGCCGATGCATTGGTAGTCGTTCAGGCAAAATATAAAAGTGGAACTATGCATACTGTCAATGAGTGTTTGGAACTTTCAAAACCGGTTTATTGTTTACCTGGAGCCTATGAAGACAAAGAATATCAAGGATGCAATGCTTTGATTCAAAATGGGGCACAGATCATTGTGCAGGAACAAGACTTGTATGAAATATAATTGACAAAACACATATTTTATTGTTTGATATCTAACGAACCATAGGGAGGATAGTTATGGGGAAGAATTTAGTAATTGTAGAATCGCCTTCTAAATCGAAGACGATTGAAAAATATTTAGGGAAAGATTTTAAAGTCGTTTCAAGTAAAGGACATATATGTGATCTTGCCACTACAGGAAAAGAAGGTCTTGGTATTGATGTTGATCATGACTTTGCACCAACTTATAAGATCAGTAAAGATAAAAAAGATGTAGTCAAAGAACTAAAAGATCTCACTAAAAAAAGCAATGCGGTCTATTTGGCAAGTGACCCGGATCGCGAAGGGGAAGCTATTGCCTGGCATTTAGCAAGGGTATTGGATCTAGATATAGATACGACAAAGCGTATCATTTTTCATGAGATTACAAAACCGGCTGTTTTAGAGGCTATAAAAGAGCCTACACACATTGATATGGATCTAGTACATTCGCAAGAGACAAGAAGGATGTTGGATCGAATTATTGGTTTTAAGTTAAGTAAACTTTTACAGAATAAGATCCAATCAAAATCAGCCGGACGTGTTCAATCCGTTGCATTACATTTGATTGTATTAAAAGAAAAAGAAATTCAGGCTTTTCAATCAGAAGAGTATTGGAGCATACATGCGACACTAAAAAAAGGAAGACAATCTTTTGAAGCATTATTGAACAAAGTCGATGGAAAGAAACCTAAGTTAAAAAACGAAGAACAAGCACATGAAATCGTAGAACGATGTAAAGCACCATTTACTATTGCTTCACTTACAACGCGTTCTCGTAAAAAACAAGCTCGTTTACCTTTTACGACGTCAACTATGCAGCAGGAAGCGAGTACAAAATTAGGATTTGGCGCACGCCGTACGATGAGCATTGCACAAAAATTATATGAAGGTATCGATTTGGGAGGACAGATGGAAGGTTTGATTACCTACATGAGAAGTGATTCCACTCGATTAAGCGATATCTTTGTTAAAGATGCGATGCAGCAGATTGAAAATGAATATGGTAAAGAATATGTAGGTAAACTTCATGCGAAAAACGCAAAGAATGCACAGGATGCCCATGAAGCAATCAGACCTACTAATGTTTTGAATACTCCGCAAAGAGTTAAGCCATATTTAACAAGTGAACAATATCGCTTATATGAAATGATATATGCGCGAACGCTTGCCTATTTGATGAGTGATGCGGTTTTTAGTGTGACAAATGTTAAACTGGATTGTAATGGTTGTGAATATGCAGCATCTGGTTCTGTTTTGACATTTGATGGTTATTTGAAAGTATATGATAAATATGAAAAACAAAAGGATGATCTTTTACCTTCTTTGACAAAAGAAGATGTTTTTGAAAATGTTCCAGTAGAAGCTAAACAGCATTTTACAGAACCACCAGCTCGTTATACAGAAGCAAAATTGATCAAGGAGTTGGAGGAAAAATCAATTGGTCGTCCAAGCACATATGCTATGATCATAGATACGTTGCAAAAACGAGGATATGCTGAATTAAAAGCAGATCCAAATAAAACCACTAAAACAAAAGTCTTTTTTCCAAGTGAACAGGGAATGTTGACGGATGAAAAGCTTCAAGAATATTTTAAAAGTGTAATCAATGTCGAATATACGGCTAATATGGAAAATACACTAGATGAAATCGCAGAAGGGCAGATCGATCCTATTGCCTATATGCACACTTTTTATGATGAATTTGCCCCATTAGTACAAGCGGCCTACGATAAAATGCCAAAAAAAGAATTGGAGCGCGTAGGACGTACTTGTCCAGAATGCGGAGGAGAATTAGTATATCGTAATGGAAAATACGGAAAGTTTATTTCCTGCATTAATTTTCCAAAATGTCGTTATACAGAAAGCAAAGAAGATGAACAAAGTGAACAAGAAGGACAGGAAGAAAAATTCTGTCCGAACTGTGGAGCTAAAATGGTGATCAAAAAAGGACGTTACGGACCATTTTGGGCTTGTTCTAACTATCCAGAATGTAAAACGATCGTATCTTTAAAAGAGAAGGCAAAACCAGAACCGACCGGGGAGAAATGTCCGGAATGCGGACATGACTTGGTAAAACGTAAGTCTCGTTTTGGAACGACTTTTATTGGCTGCAGTAACTATCCAAAATGTCGTTATATTAAAAAAGAAGAGAAGAAAAAGGAAGAAAAGAAATGAAAGAAGTAACGATTATAGGTGCCGGTTTAGCTGGATGTGAAGCTGCTTGGCAATGTGCTAAAAGAGGGATTCATGTTAACTTGGTTGAAATGCGTCCTGAAAAGAAAAGCCCAGCTTTTCATACAGGAAATTTTGCGGAACTTGTTTGTTCAAATTCCTTACGCTCTAATGCCTTAAACAATGCGGTTGGTATCTTAAAAGAAGAGTTACGAATATTGGATTCACTCATCTTAAAAAGCGCAGATGAAACAAGCGTTCCAGCTGGTAGTGCATTGGCAGTTGACCGCACCCTTTTTTCAGAAAAAATCACAAAGACTTTAAAAGAACATCCTAACGTTCATGTAATACATAAAGAAGTTACTGAAATTCCAGATGGGCCTGTTATTATTGCGACTGGACCTTTAACCAGTGAAGCATTTGCGAAGACAATTGATGCTTATCTAGAAGAAGAGCCAATGCATTTTTATGATGCAGCTGCACCAATTATAGAAAAAGATTCTATTGATTTTTCAAAAGCTTACTATAAGTCCAGATACGATAAAGGAGAAGCCAGTTACATCAATTGTCCGATGAATGCTGAAGAATTTGATCGTTTTTATGATGCATTGATTCATGCGGAATGCGTAAAGATGCATGATTTTGAATTGAAAGTATTTGAAGGTTGCATGCCGATTGAAGAAATGGCACGTCGCGGTAAAAAAACGATGTTGTTTGGACCGTTAAAACCAGTGGGGCTTGAAAAAGATAAAGATCATCATCCGGTAGCTGTTGTTCAATTGCGACAGGATAATGTTGCAGGTTCCCTATATAATATAGTAGGCTTTCAGACACATTTAACATGGCCTGAACAAAGAAGAGTATTTTCTTTGATACCGGGGTTGGAAAATCTTCGCATTACTCGTTATGGCGTTATGCACAGAAATTCTTTTCTATGTGCTCCAAGAGTTTTAAAGGAAACATATCAATCCAAGAAAAGAGAAGATCTCTTTTTTGCCGGACAATTGACAGGTGTTGAAGGGTATGTGGAATCTTGTGCCAGTGGTTTGATTGCCGGAATCAATATGGCACGTTATTTAGAGAATAAAGATCCTATCGTTTTTGGAAACACATGTATTATGGGCAGTCAAGCACACTACATTACTCATTGTACACCACAACATTTTCAGCCTATGAATGCGAATTTTGGGATCGTGGAATTGAAGGAAAAGTGTAAAAAGAATATTCGGAAAGAAAAAATCTGTCAACAAGCATTATCTCGCATAGAACAGATCAAAGAGATGTTAGATGAATGAATTAATTGATCGCTTTCTACAGTATGTGTATCACCGACATTCTCAATCCGAAAAGACGGTGGATTCTTACAGAAGAGATTTATTTCAGTTTCGAGATTATTTATTAAGCCAGGGAATTCAAAGCTTTGAAGATGTAGATCGCCTTGTCTTTATGGGATTTTTAGCAACATGCCGAGAATTACCAAATGGCAAAATTGCAAAAAACGCAACTATAGCAAGAAAATTAAGCACGTATAGATCTTTTTATCGATATTTGAATGAATATATTGGAATACAGGCAAACCCTTTAGTTTCTATTCATTCACCAAAAAACATAAGAAAAATTCCGGATTTTTTATTTTTATCTGAAATACAATATTTTTTAGATACATATGATATAACGATTCCGGCAAAATGCCGGGATCAAATGTTATTTACAATGATGTATGCCTGCGGATTGCGTGTCAGTGAAATTGTGAATTTAACATGGGAAGACATTCATCTTCAAGATAGATTTTTACGGATACGTGGTAAGGGGGATAAAGAGCGTCTGGTTCCTTTTTATAAAGATATGATAGAACAACTTCGTCATTATAAGCTTTTTTTCTGGGAAAAGACGGCAAAGCATACCAATGCGGTATTTGTTTCTCTTCGTGGAAAGCAAATGACAACACGTGCGGTACAGAAGTTAATGCGAAAACATGCTGAAGAAATCGGTATGTCCAGCAATTTGCATCCGCATATGTTCCGGCATAGTTTTGCCACACACCTATTGGATAATGGTGCTGATATTCGTATCGTACAAGAACTCTTAGGACATTCAAGTCTTTCAACAACGCAGATCTATACACATGTATCAGCCAAGAAATTACAAAAAGAATATGAAAAGTCACATCCATTAGCAAATCATTCTATAAAAGGATAGTTTTCATGTAAATATATTGAATTTGTGAATTTGTCATGCTAATATAAATGAGCGTGCAAGCGCGAATACACACATCATGGATTCGAATGCCCGTGCAATTTATTGTTGCATTCGTTGGAAATGATGGAGGAGTAACGGAAAGGAAGGACTATTATGTCAATTGTATCAATGAAAAAATTGTTAGAGAATGGTGTACATTTCGGACATCAGACTCGCCGCTGGAACCCAAAGATGAAACCATACATCTATACCAGCCGTAATGGGGTTTATATCGTAGATTTAAACCAAACGATCGAACAGATTGAAGAAGCTTATGCGAAATTAAAAGAAATCAGTGAAAACGGTGGAAAGGTTTTGTTTGTTGGAACAAAGAAACAAGCAGCTGATATCGTAGAGGAACAAGCTTTACGCTCAGGCTCTTTCTATGTAAACAAACGTTGGTTAGGTGGTTTGTTAACAAACTTCCGTACAATCCAGAAACGTGTTAAACGTTTGGTTGAAATCGAAGAGATGGAAGCTAGCGGAAAAATCGAAGTATATACAAAGAAAGAACAAGCTAATTTACGTAAAGAAAAATCTAAATTGGAAAGCAGCTTAGGTGGAATTAAGGAAATGAAGAAACTGCCAGATGCAGTATTCATCATTGATCCAAAAGAAGAACACAATGCAGTTGCAGAAGCTAAGAAGTTAGGTATTCCTGTATTCGCAATGTTGGATACAAACTGTGATCCAGATGATGCAACTTACCCAATTGCTTCTAATGATGATGCAGCTCGTTCTATTAAGTTAGTTACAACAATTCTTGCCGATGCTATTGTAGATGCTAAGGGTGGTGTTTTAGAACTTGCTTATTTAGATAACACAGAAGAAGATGTAACAATGGATGATGTTATCAAAAATGTTGAACAGCAGATTGCTGAAAACGAAAGACGTCGTCGTCAACGTATCGAAGAAAAGAGAAAGAGAAACTTCGAAAGAAGAAATCGTCGTTTCAACAAGCAAGCTCCTAAAGAAGAAGCTAAAGCAGAAGTAAAAGAAGAAGCGCAGGCTGAACAGCCAGCTGCTGAATAATCGAATCATATAGGAGGATAAATCATGGCTATTACCGCAAGTCAAGTAAAAGAATTACGTGAAAAAACTGGCGCAGGAATGATGGACTGTAAAAAAGCCCTGACTGAATGCGATGGAGATATGGCTAAAGCTGTTGACTGGCTTCGCGAAAAAGGTATGTCTAAAGCAGAAAAGAAAGCTGGACGTATTGCGGCTGAAGGTTTGACTCGTGTTGCTGCACAGGGAAACCATGCGGTTATTTTCGAAGTCAATTCAGAAACAGACTTTGTTGCCAAAAATGAACAATTCTTACATGTATTAGATGTTTTACAGGCAAGTTTATTAGAAACTAAACCAGCTTCTTTAGAAGAAGCATTGAAAGTTTCTACACCAGAAGGAACTGTAGAAGAAGTAATTACAAATGCAACGGCTACTATCGGAGAAAAAATCTCTTTCCGTCGTATCGATGTTGTTGAAAAGAAAGATGATGAAATCTTTGGAACATACATGCACATGGGCGGAAAAATCTCAGCTGTTGTTGTTCTAAAAGGTACACAAGATGCTAAGATTGCTAAAAACATTGCTATGCAGGTTGCATCTATGTCTCCATTATATGTTAGCCAGTCTGAAATCCCATCAGATGTTGTTGAACATGAACGTGAATTACAGTTGCAGATGATGCAAAATGATCCTAAGATGGCTGGAAAACCTGAAAAAGTATTACAAGGCATCTTAAAAGGAAAAGTGGATAAACATTTTAAAGATTTATGTTTAAATGATCAAGAATACTTCTTAGAACCAAAACAAAAAGTATCTCAGTTCTTAAAAGAAAATGGTGCTGAAGCTGTATGTTTTGTACGTTACCAGACTGGAGAAGGTATTGAAAAGAAAGAGGAAAACTTCGCTGAAGAAGTAATGTCTCAAATTAAGGGCTAATTTAATTAGCTCTTTTTTATTTAAAACCAGAGATTATGTTTGTATCAACGAATGGTCAGAAATGATAGTGATACATTAATTATCTCTGGATTTTTTTGTGTATCTATGAAATTTACAATATCGAAAAAGATTTTATAAATTGATTGTTACATATTTGATCTTTGACTATAATGAAAGAGCTTAAACGCTTAAGATTTGTTGGAGGTTTTATTGTGTCTGTTATTCTTGTTTTGGAAGATGACATTGATTTAAATCAAACAATGTCAATATCATTAGAAAAAGAAGGATATCAAGTTTTTTCGGCGTTTTCTTGTAATGAAGCCAAAACATTAGTTGATCAACATAATATCCAATTAGCAGTTCTTGATGTTAATTTACCGGATGGAGATGGCTTTCAGTTTTGTAAATGGTTGAAGATAAAAAAACAAATTTCAGTTTTATTTGTTTCGGCTAGAGATTTAGAAGAAGATGTTTTAAATGGATATGAGCTTGGAGCCGACGACTATGTAATCAAGCCATTCTCTATGAAAGTTTTATTGAAAAAAATTCATGTAATCCTATCTAGAAAGCCTTTGACAACTAATATATATGATGATGGTTTTCTGAAAGTGAATTTTGAATCTGGAACTGTACAAAAAGAAAATATTGAGTGTTTTCTTTCTCCCACAGAATATCGGATATTGAAAAAATTAATTGTAAACAAAGGAAAACTGTTAACTTATTCAGTTTTAATAGATTCTTTGTGGGATGAAGGTGTACAAATAACAGATAAACATACGTTGGCAGTAAATATAAACAGATTGCGTAAAAAAATTGAAACACAAGAACACTCCTATATTTCAAATGTGTATGGAATGGGATATATATGGAAATAATATATTTTATAATCTTGGTTTGTATAATTGTCATTGTTTTGTTGATCAGGAAGTATATTCTTTTGCAAAAAGATATCTATGAATATACAAAGAAACTTGATATTGCCATAAATCAAATGTTGAATAATGAAGAATTAAAATCAGATTTTAGCGAGGCTGATGATTTATGGGGAAAGGTTTATGACAAATTAGTTCAACTTTCAAATATGTATGCTCATAAAAATTTAGAAATTTCAGAAGAAAAAAATAAATTAAAAGAATTGATTTCTGATATTTCTCATCAAACTAAGACTCCAATATCTAATATTAATTTATATTTAGAGATGATTGAAGATGAAACAAACTGGAACAAAAATGAAGAATATTTAAAAAAGATGAAAGGACAAGTTGATAAACTAAATTTTCTTCTAGAGAGCATGGTAAAAATGTCTCGTTTGGAAACAGGTTCTATTAAAATACAAAAACAGAATTCGCTTTTTTCAGATACTTTGGCTATGGCAATCAGCAATATAGTGATTAAAGCTGATCAAAAAAACATTAAAATAGATGTTGAGTATGATGAAAATATGGTATTAAATCATGATAAAAAATGGACAGCAGAAGCAATTTTCAACATTTTAGATAATGCGGTTAAGTATACAAATGAAGGAGGAAACATCCATATAGTAGTAACTAGAGAAGAGCTTTTTACGAAAATAAGTATAAAAGACAATGGAAAAGGTATATCAACAGAAAGACAAGCTTCCATTTTTACTCGATTTTATCGCGAACCAGAAGTACATGATAATGATGGAATTGGTATAGGATTATACTTGGCAAGGAAAATTATTACATTACAAGATGGGTATATCAAAGTTCAATCACAAGTTGGTCAAGGAAGTAACTTTATGATATATCTTCCAAATCGGGACTAAAAATCACAGTTTTGTGATTTTTTCTTTTTGTGATTGGTTTGTGATTATTATGCTTTACTATGAAACCATAAGGAGGATTTAAGTTATGGAAAACGTGATTGTCAAAACGAAAGCTTTGAAAAAATACTATACTATTGGAAACCAAATGGTTAAGGCATTAGATGGTGTTGATTTTGAAGTCTACAAAAGAGAATTTGTTTCCATCATTGGAAAATCCGGAAGTGGTAAGAGTACGCTTTTACATATGATTGGTGGATTAGATATACCCACAAGTGGAACTGTTAGTGTAGATGGAATCGATTTGGATACATTAAATGCAGAACAATTGGCAATATTTAGGAGAAGAAAAGTAGGATTTATTTTTCAACAGTATAATTTAATACCGGATTTGAATGTGTATGATAATATTATCTTTCCTCTTGAATTAGATGGGGCCCAAATTGATAAAGAGTTTATTTTGAAGCTGTTGGAAACATTAAATATTTCAGATAAGAAAGAGATGCTTCCTTCTATGTTGTCTGGTGGAGAACAACAGCGTGTGGCAATTATTCGGGCGTTGGCAACAAAACCATCAATCATACTTGCGGATGAACCAACAGGAAATTTGGATACAACCAGCAGTCATGACGTGATTGGATTGTTGAAAGTATTAAGTAGAAAATACCAACAAACTTTAATTGTTATAACGCATGATACTGACATCGCACAGATGGCAGATAGAATTGTTCAAATTGAAGATGGAAAAATAATTAAAGGAAGTGATTTCCATGTTAGCCAATAACAATCAAAAGCTCATTATCAAACTGGCAAAAAACAGTATCAAATCCAATAAGAAACAATATAGAATTTTATTTTTTACAATTGTTTTATCTGCAATTATGCTTTTTAGTGTGTTTACCATCGGTATTACTTATCTTGATTCAAGTCGATTACAGGATACACGATTAAACGGAGCACAATTTGATATTACTACAATGAATGGATTTACATCAAAACAATTAGATATATTACAAAAAAATAAAGATATACAAAGCGTAGGTATACAATCCTATGCCGGATTTATTAAAGGTTCAGAATTTGATAATACAGTAGAAGTAGGTCTGTTATGGTGTGATGAAGTAATGTGGAACACTATGATGTCACCGGCTAGAACAAGATTAGAAGGTCATTACCCACAAAAGAATAATGAGTTAATGGTAACAAAAGATATACTAAAAGCTTTTGGCAATGAGAACCTTTCTGTTGGCGATAACCTTGTATTAACTTACGAGAACAACACGGGTGTTTATACAAATGAATTTGTTATCAGCGGTATATGGGAGGGGTATGGATATAACTCTGTTGGTTTTGTTTCAAAAGCTTTTTATGATGCTGCGGGATATGATTTAAAAAACGATGGAATTCTTTGCATAAAACTAAATCACAATTATGTTTTACCTACAACTATAGAATCTATAGAAAAATCTTTAGATCTTTCAGACAGACAAGTTTTTGCTCCAACGAGTTATATTGAAAATTCCTTTAAAATATTATTAGGTATATGTGGTTTAGCTTTTGTGATTTGTTTAAGTGCATATCTTTTGATCTATAATATTTTATATTTATCAGTTTCTAAAAAGATACGTTATTATGGATTACTTCAATCTTTAGGCATGACAAAGAAACAGCTTGTTCGAATTATCGTTTGTCAAATGTCGTTTATCGGTATATCAGGAATATGCATTGGAAATATCTTGTCAATACTTCTATGTACCAAATTGGTTCCTTATATTTTAGGAATATTAGGGATCTCAACAGAAAATATGACTTTATACGTTAATCCGATTATTTTATTGATCAGCATTGTTGTAACAATGGTTTCAATTTTATTTGGTATGAGAAAACCAATTCAAATTGCTGGTAAGGTTACACCAGTAGAAGCTACAAAATACAGAGAATATGTATCAAATAGAAAAGGATATAAAAATACAAAAGCAAATTTCTTTTGGAAAATGGCCTTTGAACAACTAAAAAAAGATAAAAAGAAAACGATTGTTGTATTATTATCGCTAGCTACTAGTTTATCTGTCTTTTATTGTCTTACAACGATTATAAGCTCCCAGAAAGAAAGAACAATACCGCCTAATTATTGGAATGCTGATTTTGTTATTCAAAACCAGACACAGACTACAGAGGATATAAACTCTTTACAGCCTGCTATAGATGACTCTTTTGTTAAGGAAATAGAACAGATGGAAGGTATTAAAGATTTTCATCTTGTAGAGGGAGTTCCTATTACTATTCCATATATGTTAAATGGTTTTTCGGATATGTGGATAACAAATTATGTAGAAAAAATACCTTATTTGTCATATGAAGAAGTTTTAGCAGACTATAAATCAAATCCTTCAAATTATTATGGTATGTTAATAGGAATTGATGAAGAACAATTTGATTATGTAAATCAATCACTAAGTACACCTGTTGATCGACAAGATTTTATGAATGGTAAAATTTGTCTTGTGCAATATGAAGGTTTCGAGATACCAAAAGAATATATGAATCAAGAAATTTCTTTTGAATCGCAAGGAAAACAACATGAAATTACTATGAAAGGTATTTCTTATGAAACACAATATAGTGGAAGAGATATAGGAGCTTCATTGTTAGTGAGTCAAGATTATTTAAAAACCATTGTGAATAAACCAACGATATTAGATGTGTACATTTACTATAATAAAGAATATGATTCATTATTAGAAAATAAGATTACATCTCTTATCAATAACAGTAGTTATAGTCAAGATTTACATATTGAATCGCAATATGAAGATATGAAGACAATTCAAGAATCGCAGGGAAATATGATGGTGATTGGTACAATCATTTCTTTGTTGCTTTTGTTGGTAGGAATTTTAAATTATACAAATACAATTATAAGCAGTATAGAAAATCGAAAATTGACATTTTCTGTAATGGAAAGTGTTGGGATGTCTAAAAAACAAATATATCGGCTTTTAATCCGTGAAGGAGTATTATATGGTCTTTTTTCAGTATTTATCACATTGACGATTGGATCTATTGTTACTTATATTTGTTTTCAAGCTATGAATTATATGGAAGCTCCGTTTAAATTTTTTAGCATTCCACTAATCGTTGCTATTATTTTGGTCATGATGGTATGTGTCATTGTACC
The DNA here is from genome assembly GCA_902497095.1 of uncultured Faecalicoccus sp. Taxonomy (GTDB): domain Bacteria; phylum Bacillota_I; class Bacilli_A; order Erysipelotrichales; family Erysipelotrichaceae; genus Faecalicoccus. The sequence goes on along the minus strand of CABVDD010000009.1, from coordinate 41,963 downwards.
TTTACTGTCCTATAAAAAAATGATAGGACATGATACCATTGTTGAGCGCTTAAGAGATTATGATTAAAATGTAAGAAATTGAAAATTTTTCTTGAAAATGACTTTCAAAAATGTATAATAGTGTACATAAGTTATGAAAAGAAGAAGTACAAAGCTTCCAGTTTTTAGAGAATTGGCGGAAGGTGCAAGCCATAAACATGAGCTTTGGAACGTGTCTTGGAACTTCTATGTCGAAATTTAATGAGGCATAGACGCGATCCGCGTTATCGATAAGGTGTCATTTACATAGTGTAAATGGAAATAAGGTGGTACCGCGTATTCACGTCCTTTGGAAAAAGGACGTTTTTTTTATGGATGGGAGTGAGTGCAATGTCTGAAAAAGTCCGACGATGTAGTTTTTATTTAATTGATTTTATAAATTTTAAAAGAAAAGGAGAATGAAAATGGAAAAGAAAAAATACAATAAGATCGTTTTGGCTTACTCAGGAGGTTTGGATACTTCTGTACTTATTCCTTGGTTAAAAGAAAATTACGGAGCAGAAATCATTGCCGTTAGTGGTAATGTGGGTCAGGGAACAGAATTAGATGGATTAGAAGAAAAAGCACTAAAAACAGGTGCCAGTAAATTGTATATTGAAGATTTAACAGATGAATTTGTAAATGATTATGTAATTCCTACTATGCAGGCTGGTGCTACATATGAACAATATTTGTTAGGAACAAGCTTTGCACGTCCTATTATTGCTAAAAGAATTGTTGAGATTGCGAAAAAAGAAGGAGCAGATGCGATCTGTCATGGATGTACTGGGAAAGGAAATGACCAAGTACGTTTTGAATTGGCAATTCAAGCTTTTGCCCCAGAAATTGATATTATAGCACCATGGCGTTTTTGGGAACTGAATTCTCGTGAAAAAGAAATTGCTTATGCGCAAGCACATAACATTCCATTAAAAATCAATAAAGAAACAAATTATTCAAAAGATAAGAATTTATGGCATTTAAGTCATGAGGGCTTAGATCTAGAAGACCCAGCTAATGAAGCTCCTATCAACAAACCAGGCTTTTTGGAAATGAGCGTTTCTCCTGAACAAGCTCCTGATGTACCTACAAATGTGACTATTCATTTTGAGAAAGGTGTGCCGACAAAAGTAGATGGTGTAGAAATGAGTCCAACGCAAATCATTGAAAAATTAAACGAAGTTGGCGGTGCTAATGGATGTGGAATTTTGGACATCGTTGAAAACAGACTGGTTGGAATGAAGAGTCGTGGTGTCTATGAAACACCAGGTGGAACTGTATTATATAAGGCGCATGAAAAATTGGAAGAAATCACTTTGGATAAAGAAACACAACATTACAAACAATCTCTTGCACTGAAATTTGCTGACTTGGTTTATAACGGTCAATGGTATACACCGCTTAGAAAAGCAATGACAGCTTTTGTGACCAGTACACAAGAAACAGTTACAGGTGATGTAACTTTAAAATTATATAAAGGAAATATTATTCCGGTTTCTGTTACAAGTCCTTATTCTTTATATAGTGCTGGTATGGCTACATTTGACGAAGATGATTGTTATGATCAAAGTGATTCTGCAGGATTCATTCATTTGTTTGGTTTACCTCTAAAAGTAAGAGCCTTAAAGGCAAAAGAAGTAGAAGATTTTCCAGGAGTGGAATAATGAGTAAGCTATGGACAGGAAGATTCACAAAAGAAACGGATGTTTTATTAGATCAGCTGAATGCTTCGCTTCCTTTTGATAAAAGGTTGTATAAACAAGATATTCAAGAATCGCAAGCACATGCCAAAATGCTTGCGAAACAAGGGATCATTTCTGATTTAGATCAAGAGGCTATTCAATCAGGCCTTGAGGAAATATTAAAAGATATTGAGTCGGGAGCATTAAAGGTATGTAATGCAGAAGATATTCACTCGTTTATAGAACAGGAACTTACAAAACGAATTGGAGATGCCGGGAAACGTCTTCATACGGCAAGATCTAGAAATGATCAGGTTGCTGTGGATCTTAAGCTATATACGAAAGAACAAGTCACAAGAATAACAGATTTGATTGCATCAATGATGCATTCGCTCTGTATAAAATCTAAAGAACATTTGTATACTGTCATGCCAGGTTATACGCATCTGCAAAGAGCGCAACCGGTAACAGTGGCACATGTTTGGATGGCATATGCCAATATGTTAAAAAGAGATTATAAGCGTTTTAAAAATGCTTTTGATTTAATGGATGAGATGCCTTTAGGATCTGGAGCACTTGCAGGAACAACATATCCTATAGATCGTGAATATACATGCAAGCTCTTAGGATTTAGATGTCCTACGGATAATTCAATGGATGGAGTTAGTGATCGTGATTATTGTATGGAAATTGGAAATGCTTGTTCTATACTTATGATGCATCTTTCGAGAATGTGTGAAGAAATGATTCTATGGTGTTCTGCTGAATTTGGATTTATGGAATTAGATGATGCTTTTTCAACAGGTTCGAGTATCATGCCACAAAAGAAAAATCCTGATGTATGTGAATTGATTCGTGGTAAAACCGGACGAGTTTATGGTGATTTAATGACACTTTTGACAATGCAGAAAGGATTATCTTTAGCCTACAATAAAGACATGCAGGAAGACAAAGAAGCGTTTTTTGATATTTTAGATACGACGATTCACTCCATGCAAGTCATGATTCCTATGTTTGATACCGCGCTCATTCATAAAGAAAAAATGCATGAAGCGGCATTAGGTGGTTTTATCAATGCGACAGATTGTGCAGATTATCTGACAAAAAAAGGAATGCCATTTCGTGATGCTTATAAATCAGTAGGAGAATTGGTAGCTTATTGTATTGAAAATAAGAAATCTTTAAATGATTTGACATTACAAGAATTTCAAAATTTTTCTTCTCTATTTAGTGAAGATGTATATACAGCTATTGATTTACAGACTTGTCTTGCCCAAAGAAAAAGTTTAGGAGGACCAGCTCCTCAGGAAGTTTTACGCCAAATTAAAAATATTGAACTTTTTTTAAGTGAGAGTGATTTTCATGAATAAGCCTAAAATATATATAGATGGTCAGGCCGGAACGACCGGCCTGGAAATCGTGATGCGATTATCCAATAGAGAAGATATTGAACTGTTGAAAATCCCAGAGGATAAAAGACACGATGATCAATTTCGAAAAGAATATATGAAAAATGCTGATTTAGTGTTTTTATGTTTACCAGATGAAGCAAGTAAAAAAGCTATGGAACTAATGGATGAGCACACTAAGGTGATCGATGCCTCTACAGCTCATCGTATAGATCCAGACTGGGTATATGGCTTTCCGGAGTTATCCAAAGCACAAAAAGAAAAAATTAAATCATGTAATCGTTTAGCCAATCCTGGATGCCATGCGACAGGTTTTATCAGTATCGTTTATCCATTGATAAAAAATCATGTTATTAAAAATGATACGATTCTTTCTTGTACGTCGTTAACTGGATATTCAGGTGGCGGGAAGGCGATGATCTCACAATACGAATCTGATAAGACGATAGATTTATATGCACCTAGACTATACGGTCTTTCTTTACAACATAAACATTTAAAAGAAATGAAAGAAATTTGTCATTTAACAAAAGATCCTTTGTTTTGCCCGGTAGTGGATGATTATTACCGAGGTATGCTTACTACTATTATGATCGAAGCGGATAAAGATGAGATTTTTCAACTCTATCATACGTTTTATCAAGATACATTTATAGAAGTCAGCAAAGAGGAAGAATCATATTTATCGTCTAATTTATATGCCAAAAAAGATAATTTGAAAATTTGTGTTCATGGCAATAACAAACAAGTTATGATCAGTGCTTTATTCGATAATCTAGGAAAAGGTGCATGTGGAGCTGCCATTCAAAACATGAATTTAATGTTGGGATTTGAAGAATATAAAGGACTGATTTATTAGAAAGGAGCTTCGAAATGGAATTGATACAAGGCGGTGTTTGTGCCGCAAAGGGCTTTATGGCCGGAGCTGTACATTGTGGTGTTCGAAAATCACAATCCAAATTAGATTTAGCGGTTATTTATTCAAAAAAGCCTTGTTCGGCAGCTGCGGTATATACGACCAATACAGTAAAGGCAGATTGTCTTTATTTGACAAAAGAGCATTTATCTAACGGAAAAGCGCAAGCAATCATATGTAATTCAGGAAATGCAAATGCATGTGCTCCTTTTGGGAAAGAAAATGCTTTAAAAGAAGCTGTTGCCTGTGCCAAATTGACGAACTTGAAAACAGAAGATGTAGTTGTGGCTAGTACCGGTGTTATAGGACAAACATTACCAATTGAAGTTATTGAACAAGGAGCTTTAAAAATTAAGCTGAAAGAAAATAATTCACAAGAAGCAGCCAGTGCAATTATGACAACCGATACAAAAACAAAGAGTTGTGCTGTTTCCTTTGAATTGGATGGTATTCAAGTACATTTAGGTGGCATTTGTAAAGGCTCAGGTATGATTCATCCCAATATGGGAACCATGTTGGCCTTTATTACCAGTGATGTGGATATTCATCCAGCACTCTTAGATAAAGCTTTAAAAGAAATCACAAAAAAGACATTTAATCGAATCAGTGTTGATGGGGATACATCAACAAATGATATGTGTGTTGTTCTGGCCAATGGTTTGGCTAAGAATAAGCCAATCATAAGTGAAGATAAAAACTATGAGATCTTCAAACAAGCTTTACACACGGTTATGGAAAATCTAGCTATTCAGATTGCCAGCGATGGGGAAGGTGCTAGTCGTTTGTTGAGCGTTACTGTATATAATGCACAAAGTGAAGAACAGGCAGAAACTTTGGCAAAATCAGTGGCTTCAAGTACCTTGTTTAAAGCAGCAATGTTTGGAAGCGATGCGAATTGGGGAAGAGTACTTTGTGCCATGGGATACTCACAGGCAGATTTTGATCCAGAAAAAGTAGATGTAACCTTCGCATCAAAATATGGAAAAATACAAGTTTGTCAGTCTGGAAAGGCATTAGATTTTGATGAAGAACAAGCAAAGAAAATTCTTCAAACAGAATCTGTTCAAGTATTGATTGATCTACATCAAGCCAATGCAGTTGTTACATGCTGGGGATGTGATTTGACATATGAGTATGTAAAAATAAATGGAGATTATAGGACATGAAACCAGAAATACAAGCACAGGTTTTAGTGGAAGCTTTGCCGTATATCCAAAAATACAGAGGAAAGACAATTGTCATAAAGTATGGAGGCAATGCGATGGTGGATGACAAGTTAAAAATGGCTGTCATACAAGATGTTGTCTTATTAAATATGGTTGGTGTACACGTTGTTTTAGTTCATGGCGGAGGACCGGAGATTTCCAATTTACTTGAAAAAGTAGGGAAAGAAACAGAATTTATCAATGGACTTCGTTATACAGATGCGGAAACGATGGAATTTGTACAGATGGCATTGTGTGGTAAAGTCAATAAGGATTTAGTTTCACTTCTAGAAAAAGCAGGTGGTAAAGCTGTTGGACTTTCCGGATTGGATGCTTCTATTTTTAAAGCTTTACGACACACAGATATATATCGTACTGATTATGGTTATGTGGGCGATATTATTAAAGTGGATGCCTCTTTGGTTCAAGAACTTTTAGATAAAGGCTATATTCCGGTTTTGAGTAGTATCGCATCAGGATATGATGAAGATGTCAGCTACAACATCAATGCGGATTTGGCAGCTGAAAAAATTGCGATTGCACTAAAAGCTGAAAAATTTATTTTATTGACAAATGTTAGTGGTGTAATGAAAGATGTCACAAATCCAGATAGTCTGATTCCTTCAATTCAAGTTTCTAAAGTACGTGCTTTTGAAAAAGAAGGAATCATTTCTGGAGGTATGATTCCTAAAGTGCAATGTTGTGTAGAAGCTATTCGCCAGGGAATTCATTCTGCCAATATACAAGATGGACGTATACCTCATTCTATTCTAATTGAATTATTTAGCAATCAAGGTGTAGGTACGATGTTCTATTAGGAGGTCTTGATGAATTTAGAAGAGATAAAAAAAGAAGAAAAACAATATGTCATGCAGACATATACTCGCAACGATTTGTTTTTAGTTAAAGGAGAAGGTTGTATATTATATGACGATCAAGGAAATCGTTATATTGATATGACATCTGGTATAGGTGTAAATTGTCTGGGTCACAATCATCCGGCTTTAGTAAGCGCATTACATGATCAAAGTCAGAAACTCATGCATACTTCTAATTTATATTACACAACACCAATGGTTCAAGTAGCTAAAGAATTAGTGAAATCTACAGGTATGTCAAAAGTCTTTTTTGCCAATTCAGGTGCGGAGGCAAATGAAGGTGTTATTAAGCTGGCTCGTAAATATTCTAATGATCATTATGGATCCAATCGTTATAAAGTTTTAAGTTTAATTCAGTCTTTTCATGGAAGAACGATGATGACATTGACCGCTACCGGACAAGATAAGTTTCATCAATATTTTGATCCATTTCCAGAAGGATTTTCTTATGTAATTGCCAATGATATAGAAGATTTTAAAAACAAACTGGATGATACAGTGTGTTTAGTCTTAATGGAAATGATTCAAGGCGAAGGCGGTGTATTGCCACTGGATAAGTCTTTTGTACAAGAAGTGACAAAAATTTGTCATGAAAAAGATGTATTAGTAGCTGTAGATGAAGTACAGACAGGTATTGGAAGAACAGGCAGTTTGTTTTGTTATCAACAGTATGAAATTCAACCAGATATCGTTTCTATGGCCAAAGGATTGGGTGGCGGCCTTCCTATTGGAGCTATTATGACAAATGATAAGTGTTCCACTGTTTTACAAGCCGGTATGCATGGTTCTACATTTGGTGGCAATTTGATGAGTACCAGAGCGGCAATGACAGTTTTATCCATCGTCAATCAAAAAGAATTTCTTGAGGATGTAAAACAAAAAGGACAGTATTTGATGGAAGAGATTCGAAAGATCAAAAGCTTAGATATTCACGAAGTTCGTGGTATGGGGCTTATGATCGGTGTAGTTGTCGATGCGAATAAACGAGCTGATTTTGTTAAAAAACTACAAGATAAAGGAGTTCTTGTACTAACTGCCGGCACACAGGCTATTCGTCTTTTACCACCTCTTATAATTTCTAAAGAAGAATTGGATCATGTGATACAAACGTTTAAGGAGGTATTTTCATGAAACATCTATTAACGATGCAAGATTTGTCAAAAGAAGACATCGTTCAAATTTTAGATTTGGCAGATCAGTTAAAATATGAGAGAAAACATAACATTCCTCATCGACATTTAGAAGGAAAAAGTATAGGATTGATTTTTCAAAAATCAAGTACGCGTACCAGAGTCTCCTTTGAGACAGGAATTTATCAACTTGGTGGACAACCTTTATTTTTATCAAGCCGTGATTTACAAATCGGGCGCGGAGAGCCTGTTCAAGATACAGCCCGTGTTCTTTCACGGTATTTAGATATGATCATGATTCGAACCTTTGATCAAAAAGAAGTAGAAGATCTTGCACGATATGGAAGTATTCCAATTATCAATGGATTGACAGATTATAGTCATCCATGTCAAGTTTTGGCAGATCTAATGACCATTCGTGAGCGTTATAGTAGTCTGGATGGTATAAAAATGTGTTATATTGGTGATGGTGATAATATGGCTAATTCTTTGATTGTCGGCGGATTACTTGCTGGAATGCAAGTGAGTGTTGCGACACCTGAAAATTATAAACCGGATCCTAAAGTAATGGAATTTGCCAAAGAGTATTCCACTTTTAGTTGGTTTACAGATCCTAAAGAAGCAATTCAAGAAGCTGATGTTGTCATTACGGACACATGGGCCAGCATGGGAATGGAAGATGAAAAAGAAATTCGGAAAAAAGCTTTTCAAGGCTATACCGTTGATGATGAGTTAATGTCTTTTGCCAAACCAAAAGCTATGGTACAACATTGTTTACCAGCGTATCGGGGTCAGGAAATTACAGAAAAGGTCTTTGAAGAACATGCTGATGAAATCTTTGAAGAAGCCGAAAATCGCTTGCATGTACAAAAGGCTGTCATGGTCTTGTTGTTGAAAGGAGATTCAAATTGAAATTAACACCGGAAGATCGCACAAATGTTCAAAATGGTCAGGGAACTGTTCATTTTGATCATATTTTAACTATGGATGAGATGAAAGGTATGAACAAACTTTATGCAAAGGTCACTCTTAAGCCAGGTTGTTCTATCGGTTATCATACACACATGGGAAATGGAGAGGATTATTTCATTTTACAAGGTAAAGCTATAGTTAATGACAATAATGAAAGAGAAGTCCAACTTTTGCCAGGTGAACATCTATATTGCCCAGATGGAAAAGGACATTCTATTTCCAATCAGGAAGATGAAGATCTTGTTTTGATGGCATTGATCGTCAATTCGACACCACAATAAAAGAGCACGGTTGTGCTCTTTTATGCATTTTTAACAATTTCTGTATAAGTTTGTAGTCCATTTAGTAAAATAGATTCATCAAAATCAAAGTGAGAATTATGTAATGGAATATCAGTGCCAGTACCTAAGAAGAAAAATACTCCAGGAACATATTGTTGATACCAGCTAAAATCTTCAGAAATCATTTCGGGTGTATCAAGAATCAAAAGAGAATCAAGAAATCTCTGTATTTTACAAACTAGTTTTATATCATTATATACAACAGGATATCCTTCGCTGATAGAAAACTGAAAGTTAGCCTCTGGATAAGCATCAGCGCAAATATACAACTGATTTTTTAAGTATTGATAAATATCTTCATCCAATGCCCGCATGGTACCTTCTAAATGACAATGATCACTGACAACATTACGCACTGTACCACTTTCTATTCTTCCAAATCTAAGTAGACGAGCGTATTTCGAATCGATTTGAGATTCCATATGATAAAGGTCTAAAAGATAACGAGCGCCAATTTCTAATGCATCAATTCCTTCTTTATATTTTGCCGCATGGTTTGTTTTTCCAAAAATATCAATGTTGACTTCACTGCTTCTGGCCATCATAGCACCAGGTATCGTTGCGATCTGTCCAGCAGGAAGAAAAGGCCACAGATGTGTGCCATAAATTTCTTTGACTTTATACTTTTCCAATATCTTGCTTTGACATATTAGTTTTGCTCCTCCAGGAGATTCCTCACCTGGTTGAAAAATCAATAATACATTACAGGAAAGTTCTTTATAAAAAGTATTTAATACATGAGCAAATCCTAACAATAATGCCATATGACCATCGTGTCCGCAAGCATGCATGCATCCTTGATGTTTGCTTTTAAAAGAAATATCTGTCATTTCTTGTACAGGCAGAGCATCCATATCGCTTCGAAAGGCAATTGTATTTGCTTTATCGTTATTAAAAAATGCTACAACAGAACTTTCGATAGGTGATTCAATTTGGCAATCCAATCCATCTAAAGCGTCCAATACATATTGTTTAGTTTTGGGCAGCACCAATTCTAACTCAGGAATCTGATGAAGATCTCTTCTAAATTTTCTTATTTTTTCTAACATATGGATATTTTATCGGAAAAAATGAAAATTTTCAAAAACTATTTACATTTTCTTTCAATTTATGTATAATTTTTTCATGATAGAGGTGCAAAGACGATGAGAAAATGGAAAGCTGGCAAGCGTTTGATCCATTTTGGAGGCAACTTTGCCGAACTGTTTTTTCGGGCATGAAAAAATGGTGGGTCGATAAAGAATATTTATCGGACTGTCTACGTTTGTAGGAGGGCTATCGTACGATTTTGATTGTACCGACAGGATAGTCATCCTGTCGTTTTTTATAGGAGGGTGCAAATGGATGCCGTATTAAAAGTAGCTGGCGTTCCTGTTACAGATTTAAAAGAAAGATATGGAACACCACTCTATGTATATGATGAAGAAAAATTGATACACCAATGTCAAGAATATATTAAAAATTTTTCCTGCGATGCCTTTCATACAGAAGTTTTATATGCTTCTAAAGCCTTCAGTTGTATTGAGATGTTACGATTGATCTGCACGCAAGGACTCAGTGTTGATGTTGTTTCTATGGGAGAATTGTATACGGCGTTAAAAGCCGGCATATCACCTAAACGTATATATTTTCATGGAAATAATAAAACAGTAGAAGAGATAAAGTTTGCCTTGGATAATAAAGTAGAAACGTTTATTGTCGATAATTTACAGGAAGCCTATCTTTTAGTAGAAGAGATGAAAGATAGAGATCATATTTTACATGTATTGTTGCGAATCAATCCATGTATTGAAGCACATACACATGAATATATTCAAACAGCCAATATTGATTCAAAATTTGGTATTCATCTAGACTCTTTATCAGAAATCGTGGATTTGATACAAGCATTAAAGAAATCAGATCATATTGTTTTTGATGGATTTCATGCACATATAGGATCACAAATCTTTGAAAAAGAAGCATTTGTCAAAGAAATTGAAACGATGTTTTCTTTGGTTCAAACTATGAAAAATAAGGGGATTGAATGTAAAACATTAAATTTAGGTGGTGGTTTTGCGGTTCATTATACAAAAGAAGATCAACCGATTCCTATTTCTGTTTTTAGTACTTTAATATTGAAAACCTGTGAAAAAATGCAAAAAATGTATTATACAAATATTCAAAAAATTTTGATTGAGCCCGGTCGAAGCATTGTTGCCGAAGCAGGTTCTACTTTATATTCGGTAGGATTCACAAAAGAAACGCCTCATAAAAAGTATGTGTTTGTCGATGGAGGCATGTCGGATAATATACGGCCTAGCTTATATCAGGCACAATATGATGCTGATATAGTCAATCACATGGATCTGAAAAAAACGGAAACGGTTTGTGTTGCCGGCAAATGTTGTGAATCAGGGGATATTTTAATTGATTCTATACTTTTGCCACCATGTCAAAGAGGCAATCTTTTAATGGTTTATTCTACAGGCGCTTATGGCTTTAGCATGTTTAATAATTACAATCGTAATTTAAGACCGGCAGTAGTGTTTGTTAAAGACAAAAAAAGCCGATTGGTCGTTAAAAGAGAAACTTTAGAAGAATTAGTGAGAGGGGATGTATGTAATGAAGATCCCATTTAGAAAATATCACGGATGTGGTAATGACTTTATTCTTGTAGAAGAAGAGAAAATTTATCCGGAAATATTATTTGATCTGATTGTCCAGAGTTGTGATCGACATACTGGAATTGGTGCGGATGGATTCATCGTTGTTAGAAAAGAACCTCTAGAGATGATTTATTATAACCAGGATGGCTCCAGGGCACCTATGTGTGGAAATGGAATTCGCTGTTTTTCTCAATTCTGTTTAGACAAAGGTATCATTCATAAAAATGAATTTATTGTAAAAACATTGGCAGGTGATAAAAAGATTCGAGTATTAGAGAATCATAATTTTCAGGTTAATATGTCAAAACCGATCTTTGATGATTTAAATCGTATAGGTACATCTTGTGCCATATGGAATTATCCTTATGTGATAGAAGATCGCCAGTATCAATTATATACTTTTTTTCAAAGTACGATTCATACTGTAGTTTTTGTTGATGAGTTAAATTTGGAAAGAATGCAAAAGGATGGAAAAATCATTTGCGAAGATCCTATGTTTTCATTACAGACCAATGTAAACTTTGTCAAATGTATTGATGAAACACATATTCAAATGCAGACTTATGAAAGAGGCTGTGGTATGACACTGGCTTGTGGAACAGGAGCTTGTGCAAGTGTAGTATGCGCCCATCAATTGGGACTTTGTAAAAATAGTGTTGATGTAATACTTCCTAAAGGACATTTAAAAATTGATATTGATGATAACTTAGACGTATATATGACAGGAAATGCACAATGTATTGCGAAAGGAGAATACTTATATGAAACCAATTAAAGGTAGTATCGTAGCTTTGGTTACACCGTTTAAAGAAGATGAAAGTGTCGATTTTCAACGATTGGAAGAAACAATTGAATGTCAAATCAAAAATGGAACCGATGGAATTTTAGTATTGGGGACAACCGGTGAAAGTACAACTATGACACATGAAGAAGATGATGAAGTAGCGCGTTTTACCATTGATAAAGTACATGGAAGAGTTCCTGTTATTGTGGGTGCCGGCTCAAACAGTACGCAAACACAATTAGAAAAAAGCATCAAATATTCCAAAATGAAGGCAGATGCTTTATTGTTGATTTCCCCTTATTATAATAAAGCTAATACACAAGGAATGATTCGCCATTTTACAGTTTGTGCCGATGCCGCAGATTGTCCTGTCATCCTATATAATATTCCTGGTAGAACAGGTTGTATGATTTCAGAAGAAGTCGTTAAAGTTTTAAGTCAACATCCTAATATTTGTGGTATTAAAGAGGCTAGCGGAAATATTTCTTATGCGACATCCATTGCCCGATATATCAATGATGATTTTGCCATGTATTCGGGTAATGATGATATGATTACCAGTCTTTTGTCAATTGGAGCCAGCGGTGTCATCAGTGTTTTAAGTAACATATTACCAAAACAGACGCATGATATGGTTGAGTTGTTCCATGAAGGAAAAGTAAAAGAAAGCTTGCAGCTGCAATTAAAATATTTAGATGTGATTCATGCCTTATTTTGTGAAGTCAATCCGATACCAGTAAAAGAAGCTATGCGCTTAATGGGTATGCCTGTTGGTGGATATCGTTTGCCGCTTTGTGAAATGTCTTTAGAAAATCAGAAGAGATTGCATGATGCGCTTCGAGAGGTTGGCTTATGCAAGTAGCAATCATTGGCAAAGGTAAAATGGGAACCTTGTTAGCACAAACAGCACAATCAAAAGGAATGCATGTATTAGGCTTATTTGATATTACGGATAAAGAAAAATTGTTCGCCCAGCAGACAGATCTAGTTATTGATTTTAGTCATCGAGATAATTTGGATTGGGTTGTTGATTATGTTCAAAAGACAAATGCTGCACTGGTTTATGGCACAACTGGTTTAAACGAGAATGATAAAGAAAAACTTATATCATTATCCAAAAATAATGCGGTGTTTTATTCGGCAAATTATTCAATTGGTATTGCGATCTTAACAAAAGTAATACAAGAAATTACACCTCTATTACAAGATGATTTTGATATGGAAATTATTGAAAAACATCACAATCAAAAAAAAGATGCACCTAGTGGCACTGCATTACAGTTATTAGATGCAATGGATCCCCAAAAAGTTTATAAGCATCAGTTTGGCAGAGAAGGTATGGTAGGTGCTCGTCAAAAAGAAATTGGTATTCATGCTGTTCGTGGAGGAACTTTGGCAGGAGAACATACTGTTTTGTATTTGGGACAGGATGAAGTATTAGAGTTTACGCATCAAGCCATAAGTCGGCAAATCTTTGTCAACGGCGCTTTAAAAGCAGGAATATATGTATTAAATAAGAAACCAGGTTATTATACGATGGAAGATATGTTGGAAGGATAAAGTTATGGAAGCACAGGAAATCATTGATTTTATACACAATGCCGAAAAAAAGACACCGGTCAAAGTTATATTTAACAGCAATAAAGATATTTACTGGAAAAATTGTAGAGTGTTTGGCAATATCGTTTATGGTGATTGGAAGGATATCAAACCGATTTTAGATTCGTATCCCGAACTTGATTATGTGATTGAAAACGATTGTCGAAATAGTGCAGTTCCATTATTAAATTTAAAAGAGATACAAGCTAGAATTGAACCGGGTGCTATCATTCGTGATCAAGTACAAATTGGAAAAAATGCGGTAATCATGATGGGGGCTATCATTAATATCGGCGCAGTAATTGGAGAAAACACCATGATTGATATGGGAGCGGTTTTAGGAGGAAGAGCCATCGTCAAAAAGAATTGTCATATCGGAGCCGGTGCGGTTCTTGCAGGAGTGGTTGAACCTGCCAGTGCTACACCTGTTATTGTTGAAGATGATGTAATGATTGGTGCTAATGCGGTTGTGATTGAAGGTGTACATATTGGTAAGGGAGCCGTTGTAGCTGCTGGTGCCGTTGTCATAGAAGATGTCCCAGAAAATGTTGTAGTGGCAGGAACACCTGCTAGAGTCATCAAAGAAAAAGATCAAAAGGCAACTGATAAAACGGCTCTTGTACAAGCTTTGCGTTCTCTTTAGAAGCAGTCAAAAGACTGTTTCTTTTTTGTACCTGTTCTTAAACTATATGCAATCTTTTATATTCCTATAAGAAAATATGAATGCTTTAGATTTTTTTAAAGTCTTTCATCTTGTACTTTTTTCATATTTCAATATAATGAGTTCTGCTTTTTTTTGTGCTTTGATTAGTGTATAATTCTATTGAGTTGAATTATTGGGGAGATCATCTATGTATAAACGTGTATTATTAAAGTTAAGTGGGGAGGCATTGTCAGGACATGGACAATCTTTGGATCCTGAAGTGCTAAAAAACCTCGCAAAGGAATTAAAAGAAGTACAGAACTTAGGTGTTGAATTGGCAATTGTTGTTGGTGGAGGAAACTTTATTCGTGGTAAAATGATGGCAGATTTAGGCATGGATAGAGTACAAGCTGATTATATGGGTATGCTTGGAACAGTGATAAATGCACTAGCTGTACAAAATGCCTTAGAACAAGAAGGTGTACAAACCAGAGTACAAACAGCTGTTGAAATGCAGAAAGTTGCAGAACCATTTATTTTACGTCGAGCTATTCGTCATTTGGAAAAAGGACGTATCGTGATATTTGGTGCCGGTACCGGCTCACCATATTTTTCAACAGATACGACGGCAGCTCTTCGTGCCAGTGAAATTGATGCCGATGTGATTTTAATGGCCAAAAATGGTGTGGATGGGGTCTATGATTGTGATCCTAAAAAGAATCCGGATGCTAAACGTTTTGATACATTAAACTATTTGGATGTTTTAAACAAAGGATTACAAGTTATGGATTCTACAGCCATAAGTATGTGTATGGATAATGATATTGACCTGGTTGTATTTAATATGAATGAACCAGGAAATATAATGAATGCGGTTACGCAAAAAGTGTCAGGTACCGTTGTTACAAAAAAGAAATAGGAGTAAGTTATGAGTGATTATTTAGAAAATGCAGAAGTAAAAATGATGTCCGCTATTGAAAATCTTGAATCAAATCTTCGTACGATTCGTACCGGACGTGCCAGTGCTCAAATGTTGGATCGAGTACAGGTGGATTATTATGGTTCACCAACACCAATCAATCAAATGGCACAAATTCAAGTCGTAGAGGGAACTCAGCTTGTAATAAGACCGTATGATCGTCAGATCATAAAAGGAATTTCTACAGCGATTCAAGCAGCGAATTTAGGATTGAATCCACAGGCAGAAGCGGATTGTATTCGTATCCAAGTTCCAGCTTTAACTGAAGATCGTCGTAAAGAGCTTGCTAAAGAAGCGCAAAAATATGGTGAAGAAGCTAAGGTCGCAATTCGTAATATTCGTCGTGATACCAACGATTTGATCAAAAAAGATAAAGAGGAAACAGAAGATGATCGCAAGGCTAATTTGGAAGATTCTCAGAAATTAACCGATCGTTTTATCAAAGATGTTGAAAAAATCGTTGATGAGAAGAAAAAAGAGATCTTAAATGTGTAATATACTTGCCCAATGTGCATTGGGCAAATTTTTTTAGGAGGGTTCCATATGAGTTTTCCCAAAACAATTGCCATTATTATGGATGGAAATGGTCGTTGGGCCAAGGCCAAAGGGCTGCCAAGAACGGCGGGTCATAAACAAGGTGCTGATACGATTCGAACAGTAGCACTTCATGCCAATCGTATTGGTGTTGAAAAGTTAATATTATATGCATTTTCAACAGAAAATTGGAAACGCCCTGAAGAAGAAGTCAGCTATCTTTGTAAACTGCCAGGAATTTTCTTTAATCGTTTTATTAAAGATTTGATGATCAATAATATTCGGGTTACTTTTGTTGGAGAATTAGATCGTTTTCCATCAGAGACGCAAAAAGTAATCTTAAAAGCGGTTAATCAAACAAAGGATAATACAGGACTAGAGCTTTGTATTGCGATAAATTATGGTTCTCGTCGTGAAATTGTTTTAGCTGTGCAAAAGTATACGCAAGATGTTTTATCACAAAAGCGTTCTAATGATTTGACAGAAGATGATTTTTCGCAGTATTTAATGGTTTCGCAGGATATAGATCTTTTAATTCGTACGAGTGGTGAATTGCGAATTTCTAATTTTTTATTGTGGCAGATCGCATATTCAGAATTGATTTTTACTCCTGTTGCTTGGCCTGATTTTGATGAGAAAGCTTTAGATGATTGCATTCAACAATTCCAGTCTAGAGATCGCCGATTCGGAGGACTATCTTCATGAAAACGCGCGTTATAACCGCATTATTGATCATTTTAGTTTGTATTTTCCCAGTAGCATTAGGTGGTATTCCATTGGAAATTCTTGCGTTATTCATATTGACTGGTGGTCTTTATGAATGGTCATGTACGCAGGTTGAGTTTAGAAAATGGCCTTTGTTTATTCCGATTGCAGCCTTGGTGCTGACTATTTTATCGCGTTTTATACCACAATCTTTTCAATTAAGTTATTGGATACTATGTGTTATCTTTTTTTGGGGACTTACGATCTTTGTGGAATCTTTTACAATTGGAAATGCGTTTTCCATGATTTCTTTTTTCGTGATTTTTGCCTTGATTTATCAATGTATTGGACTCATTCAGGAAAATCATTTATACTTAATAACCATAGTATTCGCGACCTATGGAAGTGATACTGGTGCCTGGTTTTTTGGAAGACATTTTGGAAGACATAAAATGAATCCAAGAATTTCACCAAAAAAAAGCTGGGAAGGCTTTATTGGTGGTGTCGTTTCAGGCTTTTTGATTGGATGGATCCCAACATTTTTCTATTTAGATCAAGTTTCAATGGGATTAGTATTCCTTCTTTGTCTTTTATGTCCAATCATTGCCGAATTTGGAGATCTTTGTTTTAGCGCAATCAAACGATTCTATCACATCAAAGATTTTTCTAAGCTGTTACCGGGTCATGGAGGTATACTGGACAGAGTGGATTCTTTATTAATGAATATTCTTTTGTTTGGTGTCCTATATTCGACTTTCTTTATTTAGAGGAGGAATGAAATGCAACTTGTTATTGGGTTGATTGCCTTTTTCTTCATGTTGAGCGTCATCGTGCTCATTCATGAATTAGGTCATTTTATGGTAGCCAGACATTTTGGTGTTTTTTGTAAAGAGTTTTCTATTGGAATGGGGCCATTGTTATATGCCAAACAAGGAAAAGAAACTCAGTTTTCAATTCGTGCTATCCCTTTTGGAGGATATGTGATGATGGCCGGTGAGGAAGATGGTTCACAAGATGAAGAAGATGACTGGTTAAAAAATGTACCTGATGAAAGACGTTTGAATCATAAACCTCGATGGCAACAAATTTTAGTTATGGTTGCTGGTGTCTGCATGAATGTGATCCTTGCCTGGGTATTGTTTGTAGGCTTATCTATGACGCAAGGCTACGTGGTAAAAGATCTTGTGGCCCAGGTGTATGAAATCGTAGATGATTCTCCGGCGCAAAAAGCAGGATTACAACCAGGAGATACAATTGTCAAAGCTGTGGATGGAAAAGATTCTATTGAACCTGAGACACAATATGATCTTTTAGAGTGGTTACAATACCATCATGACGAATTGGAATTGAGTATCAAACGTGATGATCAGACTATCGATGTCTCTATTACACCGCAATTAGATGAAGATACGAATACATATACATTAGGTTATGTTGTACAAGCTTATGCACAACCAATTCCATGGTATCATGGTTTTTATTATGGTACTTTAGACATGTTAGATTCTAGTACTGCTATATTTAGCGCACTAGCACATCTGATTCAAGGTGAAGGCTTACAGAATTTATCGGGTCCTGTTGGCATTGCACAAGTTACAACACAAGCTACATCGATGGGATTGCGATCCTATTTAAGCTTATTTGCGTTAATTTCATTAAATATTGGTATTTTTAATATCTTGCCGATTCCAGCAATGGATGGTGGACGTATTTTGATTCTTCTTTTAGAAAAGTTATTCCGTCGAAAAATCAATACCAAAATTGTCGAAAACATAATTGTGGCAAGTTTTGTCTTATTGATTGGATTGTTTGTCTTTGCGACATATAATGATATTATTCGTTTGTTTTAGGGACGTATGTCCCTTTTTTTGTTGGACATAAAAAAAGACACCATAAGGTGCCTAGATCATAAAATAAAGAATCGCAATCAAATGACAGATGGAAGCTAGAATGATAAAGATATGCCATATAAAATGATTAAACTTTTTTTGTGGATGTCCATAAAAGTAGGTTCCAATTGTATAAAGTATCCCTCCTGCTAAAATTAGTAAGAAAAAAGGAAGAGAACACTTTTGTATCAATACCGGTAAGATGAAGATAGCCATCCAACCCATTGTCATATAAATTGTCATCGACAATACTTTATGATTTGTGTTGGAAATGGATTTTAAAAGAATGCCGGCAATGACCATAAGCCACTCAATTGCCAGAACGGTGTAACCTACCCAGTTATTCATCAAACTTAAGCATACTGGTGTATATGTTCCAGCAATTGCAAACAGAATCATGATATGATCCAACTTTCTAAAAACCAGCTTATGCATCGTATCATGTGTCATACTATGGTAAAGGCAAGAGGTTAAAAACATAAAAATTAGACAAATAATATATATTGAAATTCCTGTGGCATGAAGAGCTCCTGCCTGCAAATAAGCTCGTATGGCATAATAAGGCAGTGCAAACAATAAAAGGATTGCCATAACACCATGACTAATAGCATTTCCCACTTCTTCGCCAAAAGAAAGAGGGAATACATTTTTCATACTTTCTTTCATTTTCTTTTTCATATCTATTATTTTAAAAAGGTTAGTTGCAAAATTCAAGGGAAAGATTGTCGATTTTTAAAGTGCTTTTTGATACAATGTTAAAGTTAGGATGAAGGTGAGTTATGTTTTTAAAGCGGATTGAGATACAGGGATTCAAAAGTTTTGCGGATAAAACCATATTACAGTTTGATCATAATATTACCGGTATCGTCGGCCCGAATGGTTGTGGTAAAAGTAATGTAAATGATGCAATACGATGGGTTTTGGGTGAACAAAGTACAAAAAGTCTTCGCTCAGGTACCAGTATGACCGATATCATTTTTAGCGGCAGTGAATATCGTAAACCTGTTAATATGGCAAAAGTGACTCTGGTATTTGACAATACGGCCAAAGTGTTTGACTCGCCTTTTGAAGAAATTGAAATCACAAGACAACTGCAGCGCTTTACAAACGAGGCAAGTTATTTTATAAATAAAACCCCTTGTCGATTAAAAGATATTAATGACCTGGTAATGGATACAGGTTTAGGACGTGATTCTTTAAGTATTATCACACAGGGAAATATCAGTTCTTTTGCCGATGCGAAACCGGAAGAAAGAAGATCAGTGTTTGAAGAAGCGGCCGGTGTAGCGAAATATAAAAAACGTAAAAAAGTCTCTTTGCAGAAATTAGAGAAAACAAAAGAAAATTTGGATCGATTACAAGATATTTTAGATGAACTGGAACATCAGTTAGGTCCTTTGGAAAAACAAGCAAAGAAAGCTAAACAATATAAAACTTATAAAGAAGAACTGTCTTCTATAGAAATCAGCGTGCTTGTAGAAGAAATTGAAGCTTTAAATGAAGAAATTGAGTCAATCGAAAATACCTTGTTTGAAAATAACACCATTCATGTTTCTAAAGAAGCCAGTTTAAATCAACAGGAAATCGATATACAAGAATTACGAAAAGAGATGCATGCCTTAGATCGTCAAATCAATGATCTACAAGGTGAGTATACAAAAGCAATGGAAGAAAGCTATCAGCTTGAAAAACGTAAGGTTGAATTAGATGAAAAGCGTAAATATCGTCTACGCCAGGCCGATGCCTTGGAAAGAAAAGATGAACTTGCGCAAATGGTGCAGGAAGCAAGATTTGAGTTTGAAGATCGAAAAAAACGTCTCCAGCATTTACAGGCAGAATTAGATCTTCATACGAAAAACTTAAATACTTTAAAACAAAAATCTGGAGAGATCATCCAGCAGAATTTGGAAGAACAGCAAGTTTTGCAGCAACTCAAGAATCGCCAGCAGGTGTTAGAAAACATGATTCGCCAGCCTTTTACACACCAACAAGGGGTAAAGGCTGTATTGTCAGCTCGTCATTCATTGCCTGGTATTTTAGGTGTTGTCAGTGAAATATTGATTGCACAAGATGATCGTGCCAATGCGATCAGTTCAGCTTTACAAGCCAGCATTTATCATATTGTGACAAAAGATGAGGCTAGTGCCAGAGAAGCTATCGGATACTTGAAACGTAATCACAGCGGTCGTGCCACTTTCTTGCCACTTGATATCATGCGTCCTCGCTATCCATCTAAAGAACAACAGATTATTGCTTCACAATCTAAGGGATATTTAGGCTGGGCCAATGAAAGTGTTTCATGTAAAGAAATTTTTCATAATTTAAGAGATCGACTTTTGGGAAACGTTTTGATTATTGATAACCTTGTCAATGCCAATGAATGTGCCAAACGATTGCGTTATCAAATTAAAATCGTGACATTGGATGGTGATATCGTCCATGCTGGAGGAAGTATGACTGGTGGAGCTAACCGTCATCAAAGTACCCCGGTTACTGCACAACACGAACTAAATCGTTTAAAAGAACAAATCGAAGGGCAAAAGATCAAAGTTGCACATATTTCTGAAGAAAATCGTCTGATTGAAAGTAAGATGGATAATGAAACAGATGCGTGTATGCAACTGCAGATCGAGGTAGCTAAACTGGAGAACATTTTCCAGACAAAAAAAGAAAAATATGAATCTTTACAGGCAGAATATAATGAGTTAGTTCCACAACAATCAACGCAGGATATACAAGAAGATGATATCGTGGTATTAATGTCAAAAATGCATGCTCGTATTGATGAAATTACATCATCTATTTCATCGTTAAGAAAACGTCGCTATGATAAAGGAAGCATGGTTGAGCAACTGGAAAATCAGATGCGCATGACAAGAAGAGAAATGAATGCTTTACAAAGCGAAATACACGATGCCCAACTGCAACAAGCTAAAAAACAGGCTTATTTGGAAAATGCTTTGAATCGTTTGAATTCTGATTATCAAATGACTTATGAATATGCTTGTGAACAACGTAAAGAAATTGATATTGAAAAGGCTAAAGATCGAGTTGCCGAATTGCGTCAAGCTATTAATCGTCTTGGAAATGTGAATTTAGATGCTCCTGAACAATATTCTGAGATCAAAGAGCGTTTTGATTTCATGCAAGGACAAAAAAGCGATTTAGAACAAGCTTCTGCACAGATTTTACAGGCTATTGATGAAATGGATGAAACGATGAAAGTGCAATTCACTGAGATGTTTCATAAAATCAATAAAGAATTAGATGGAATATTCAAAGCTATGTTTGGTGGAGGTAAAGCGCGCTTGTCTATGGTGGATCCACAGGATGTATTGAATACGGGTATAGAAATTGATGTTCAGCCGCCAGGAAAGATGGTCAAAAACTTACAATCTTTTTCCGGTGGAGAAAAAGCTTTGATCGCCATTAGTGTTTTGTTTGCCATACTACAGGCAAGAACGATGCCTTTGTGTATTTTTGATGAAGTGGAAGCGGCTTTAGATCAAGCCAATGTGGAGCGTTTTGCGAAGTATCTATCACATTTTAGTGATCGTTCGCAATTCATTGTCGTAACACATCGTCCTGGAACGATGGAACAGTGTGATATGTTATATGGTATTACCATGCAAAAAGATGGTGTTTCTAAACTATTAAAAGTACAGCTAAAAGATGCGGTACATATCCTGGAAAAGGAGGAAAATTAGAATGGCATTTTTTCAGTCAATCAAAGAAGCGTTTGTTAAAAATAAAGATAAAGACAAATATTTGTCAGGTTTAGGCCGATCCAGAAAAAGCTTTGGCGATCGACTAAGAGCATTGTCAAATAGCTTTAATGGTGTTAATGATGATCTTTTAGAGCAAATCATGATCATTTTACTAGAAAGTGATGTCGGAATTCATACGGCTCAAAAAATTGTTGATCAATTTGAAGCCGGAGCATCACATATCCGTGATTTTGATTCCATGGAGGATTACTTTATCAGTGTGCTGCATGATTTTTACGATCAGGAAAGCGATGAAGCAATCCAGTACAATGAAAATGGACCGACTGTAATTTTTATGGTAGGGGTCAATGGTTCCGGTAAGACAACAAGCTCTGCTAAGTTGATCAAATATTACCAAGATCAAAATTTATCTGTCGCCGTAGCTGCAGCCGATACATTTCGAGCTGGAGCGGTAGATCAAATTGCCACATGGGCGGATCGTTTGCATGTGCCTTGTATCAAAGGAAAAACCAATCAAGATCCAAGCTCTGTCTTAGTGGATGCATGCCGATATGCCAAAGAGCATAACATCGATATTTTGTTAGCCGATACGGCTGGGCGTTTGCAGACGAAAACAAATTTGATGAAAGAGTTAAGCAAAATGGTTCGCGTTTGTGATCGTGAAATTCAAGGAGCGCCGCATGAGGTATGGCTCGTATTGGATGCAACGACAGGTCAAAATGGAATTTCACAGGCTAAAGAGTTTTTGGAAGCCACTTCTGTATCTGGTATCATTTTAACAAAGATGGATGGTACAGCTAAAGGCGGTGTGGTCTTGGCTATTCGAGATATTCTTCATATACCAGTCCGCTTTTTAGGGTTGGGGGAAAAACCAGAAGATTTAAAACCGTTTGAAATCAATAGTTATTTGATGGGAATCACAAAAGGATTAGAAGCGGATGAATAGATTAGAATCTAACGTATTATTTGATATTTATGGAGATTTATTGACAAAACGACAAAAAGAGATTTGTTCTCTTTATTTTGAAGAAGATTTCTCATATACGGAAATCAGCGAAACTTTACATATATCGCGAGCAGCTGTTCAGGACAGTTTAAAAAAGTCAATGATGCAGTTACATAAATACGAAGACATCATTCAATATGTGTCTAAAAGAAAACGAATTGTTTCTCTTTTAAAAGATTTGGATGATGATAAGATAAAAGAGGAAATATTGAGCATATTATAGGAGGTCAAAAAAATGCCAATCGTAATGAGTGTCAATGCCGGTAGTAGTTCATTGAAATTTCAAGTATTTCAGATGCCGGAAGAAAAAGTGTTAGCACAAGGGAACATTGAAAGAATTGGTTTAAATGATTCCATTGTGGGAATGAAATTTGATGGTCAAAAAGTGGAAGAAATTTTAGACATTCCAGATCATGGTGCAGCAGTTTCCAAGCTTATGGAGATATTGATCAAATATCATATCGTTGAAAGTTTGAATGATATCAAGGCCATTGGTCATCGTATGGTTCATGGTGGTGAATACTATGATCATTCAGTACCAGCAAGTAAAGAAGCAGAAGACAAGATCGATGAATTAAAAGTTCTGGCGCCGCTTCACAATCCTGCTGGTTTATTAGGCTATCGTTCTTTTAAAAAGGCTTTACCAGAATGTAAACATACGTTTGTATTTGATACAGCTTTTCATCAAAGCATGCCTGAAGAAAATTATATTTATCCAATTCCTTATGAATATTATGAAAAGGATGAAATTCGTCGTTATGGAATGCACGGTACCAGTCATCTATATTTAACACAACGATTGGCACAAATCTTAAATAAACCCGTAGAAGAGATGAATATCATCACATGTCATTTGGGGAATGGTGCCAGCATCACAGCTGTAAAAAATGGAAAATCTTATAAAACCAGTATGGGGTTCACACCTCTTTCTGGTGTAATGATGGGAACACGATGTGGCGATATCGATCCAGCCATTATCATGTTTTTAGAAAAGAAATACGGATACACTCCAGATGATATGGATACGATCTTAAATAAAAAATCAGGAATGCTTGGTGTATCTGGTATCAGCAGCGATGGACGTGATGTAGAAGCTGCGGCTGAATCTGGTGATAAAAGAGCTATTTTAACACAAAAAATTTATGTTAATTCTATTGTGGAAACAGTAAGTGGCTACTATGGATTAATGGGTGGTGCCGATGCGATCGTTTTTGCCGGCGGTATAGGTGAAAATGATTCTTTGATGCGCCAGAAGATTTGTGATCGTTTATCTGTTCTTGGTGTAAAAGTCCCAGAATCTTTAAATATGGGTGTACGTGGAATTGAGAAAAAATTAAGCAGCGATGATTCTAAAATCAGTGTGTGGCTGATCCCAACTAATGAAGAACTTGTAATGGCAAGAGATGCATATGCCAATCTTTGTAATGAAAAATAAACTCATATCTCTTATTGAACAATACGATTCCATCATACTTTTTCGCCATGTCTTGCCGGATATGGATGCTTTGGGGTCTCAATTTGGATTGGCTTATTGGCTGCAAAGTGAGTATCCGAAAAAAAACATTTATGTAACAGGAAGTTCAAATGCTTTGTCACAAGATCTGCATCTTTCTTTTGATACGATTTCAGATGATATGTATAAAAAATCATTAGGAATCGTATTAGATGCTTCAACAGCCGATCGTGTAGATGATCTAAAATATAAGCTATGTGATTATACGATTCGAATAGATCATCATGTTCAAACCGAGAGTTTCTGTGATCTTGAGTGGATCGATGAAAAGGCCAGTGCTACATGTGAAATGCTTGGCTTATTGTTGATGGAAAGAGATTGTTCAAAAAAGGCAGCTCAAATGTTGTATCAAGGTTTAGTTGCTGATAATGTTCGATTTACCACGACCAGTGTTCGCAAAGAAACGTTTCAGGCAGCCGCCTTTTTGTTGGAGCATGGTGTAGATGTCGTAGAAGCTGATAGAATCAATTTCTCAAGTACTCTAGAAGATTTTAAGTATGAAACTTTGATTCGAAATAAGGCGCAAGTTACACAAAAGTGCATGACAGCCATCATGGAACCATCAGAATATATACCGTTGATGAAAACCTTTGCCAAAGCCAAAGAAAAAGTCTATGCGTTAAGCGGTGTTTCATCTATTACAATCTGGGCTTTATTTACTCGAATGGAAGATGGCATACATTATAGTGCTTCTTTGCGCTCCAAGACGATTGATATTCGTGATATCGCTCAGGCATATAACGGTGGAGGACATGCTTGTGCTTGTGGAATCAAGAATTTAACAAAAGAACAAGTCTGTCAGATCATTGTCCTGTTGGCTAAAAGAAGTACCAAGTAAAGTGTTCAGTTCATTTGAACACTTTTTTTATTTCTTGTACAATGAAAAAGAAAGGAGGTCTTGTATGGTACATTTACATGCTCGCAGCTGTTACAGTCTTTTAGAATCCAGCTTACGTGTTGAAAGACTTGTGGATCAAAGTGTAGCCTTGGGATATCGACATGTGGCTTTAACAGATAAAGATGCCATGTTTGCCACGATGAAGTTTTACAAATATGCCTTATCAAAGAATATACATCCAATATTAGGTCTGGAACTCGATGTGGAAACCAAACAAGGGCCTTCAACTTTTATACTTTTAGCTAAAAATGATCTAGGCTTACAAGATCTATATGCTTTATCTACGCAAAGAATGCAGATTCATAACACGGTATCTTTTGAAGAGTTATGTAAAAGAAGTTTAAATTGTGTTGTGATTTCCTGTGGTATTCAAGATCATGATATTTTAAATGGCTGGATCTTACATGACGATAATGAAAAAATAAAAGAATTTTTTATAAGTTGTAAACAAAGCCTGCCATCTTTTTTTGTGGGTGTGGTCTGTAATGATTCTGGTTTCTGGCGAACTAAAAATCAGAATTTAAAAACGATATGCCGATCTCTATCCATACCAACCTGTGCTTTATCATATATACTTTATGAAAAAAAGGAAGATGTTAAACAGTTACGAATTTTAAAGGCAATTCAAAAACAGGCACGTATACACGATCAAAACTTAAATGTCTTAAATGATCGTTATATTCGCTCTATGGAAGAGATGCAGGCATTATACGATGCAGACGATTTAGAAAACACAGAAAAAATCGCAAAGATGTGTAATGTGCAGATGGCCATGGAAAAAAGTCATTTACCTGTTTTTCAAAATAAATTAGGGATTGACTCAGCTTCTTTTCTGATAAAACTT
This sequence comes from uncultured Faecalicoccus sp., assembly GCA_902497095.1. Taxonomy (GTDB): domain Bacteria; phylum Bacillota_I; class Bacilli_A; order Erysipelotrichales; family Erysipelotrichaceae; genus Faecalicoccus. Next base: position 15,642 of record CABVDD010000009.1, on the reverse strand, counting down.
TGTAAGGCTGGATTACAAAAAAGATTACATAAAAAAGAAAATGAAGTATATACAAAACGATTAGAATATGAATTGTCTGTGATAACTCGAATGGGCTTCACAAATTATTTTTTGATCGTATACGATTTTATTCGATTTGCCAGAACACAAGGCATTTATGTCGGGCCTGGACGTGGTAGTGCAGCTGGCTCTCTAGTTGCTTATTGTTTAGGAATCACACATATTGATCCTATTCAAAATCACCTTTTATTTGAACGTTTTTTAAATCCGGATCGAGTCTCTATGCCTGATATTGATACAGATTTTCCTGATGACAGACGAGATGAAGTCATTGATTATGTCAAAGATTTATATGGAGAACAACATGTTTGCCATATTGTGACCTTTAATACCCTGAAGGCTAAACAAGTTTTAAGAGATGTAGGACGAGTATATTCAATTTCATCTTCTAAGATAGATTCATTGACTAAACTGATTCGAAATGTTCCTAATATGACATTAAGACAAGCCTATCAAGAAAATACGAAGTTTCAAACATTGATACAAAAAGATGATTTGTTAAAAGAATTATATATGAACTGTTTAGCTTTAGAAGGCTTGCCACGACATATTTCTTTACATGCAGCCGGGATCGTTTTAAGCGATCAGCCCATTGTCAATGTTTGTCCTGAAGTGCAAATTGATTCAAAGAATCATGCGACGCAATTTACGATGGAGTATTTAGAAGAACTGGGATTGATCAAAATGGATTTTTTAGGTTTAAGAAATCTAACGACGATCGATCAGATAGTGCAACAGATTCAAAAGAAAACACATCAGCCTTTTGATATCTTAAAAATTCCTTTAAACGATCAACGCACATATCGTTTGTTGGCAAGAGCAGATACACTTGGAGTTTTTCAATTAGAAAGTTCTGGTATTCAAAGTCTGCTTAGAAAGATGAAACCATCAAGATTTGAAGATATTTGTGCTGTATTGGCATTATATAGACCTAGTGCTATGCATAATATAGATTTGTATATTGAGCGAAAAGAAGATCCTTCAAAAATTGTGTATCCACATCCTTTAACAAAACCAATTCTTGAAGAAACATATGGAATCATGATTTATCAGGAGCAAGTTATGCAGATCGCAAGAGCTGTGGGAAATTTAAGCTTGGCACAAGCTGATTCTTTACGTAAAGCTATGTCTAAGAAAAATCATGAACAGATGGAAAGTTATAAAGAATTATTTATTCAGGGTGCTTTGCGGCATAAATGTACTTTTAAACAAGCCAATGAGCTTTTTGAAACTATGGCTCAATTTGCCAGTTATGGTTTTAACAAGTCACATAGTTATGCATATGCGCTGATTGCTTATCAAATGGCTTATTTAAAAGCGAATTATCCTTTATACTTTTATCAGTGCTTATTAGATAGCGTAATAGGCTCTGAAACAAAAACCAATCAGTATCGACAGGAGTGTCTGCAGCGACATGTAAAGATCCTTAGTGCTGATGTAAATGCTTCTTATGATCATTACCATATAGAAAATCAAGCACTTCGTATGCCTTTGCAAGTGTTAAAAGGAATCGGTCAAACCATTTATCCGATCATTTTAAAAGAACGCCAAAATGGGATGTATAAAGACTATGTTGATTTTGTCGTACGATGCAATGCCAGAAAACTTTCTGAATCCAGCATGCGCATCTTAATTGATGGTGGTGCTTTAGATTCCTTTGGACTAAATCGGGCTAGTATGCATGAAAATCTAGGACGAGTATTAGTATATGCAGATTTAGTACGAACAGAGGCTATGGGACAAATTTCATTTGATTTTTCTGTCGTTTCTAAACCTAATTTAATTAAGGTTAAAGACAATCCGATGGAACGTGCTAAAAAAGAATTTATGGTATATGGATTTTATTTGAGCCAGCATCCCGTTCAACAATTGCGAGATCGATCTTTTAAACAATGTATACCTTTAGCGCAAGCGGAAAGGGTAAATGGATTTATTCAAGTGATTGGAAGAATTGTCGGTTTTCGTACACACCGAACAAAGCAAGGTGAACTCATGTGTTTTGCTTCTTTGGAAGATGAAACGGGAAAGATCGATATTGTTTTTATGCCGGCTTTATATGCTAAAGAAAAAGAGCAGATATATAAAGATCGTATTGTGTTTGTCCAAGGTAATAAAAATCGTCCACAATCCATTGTGGCAAGAAAACTTCGTTGGATCGATTCTGACAACTAAAGAAAGAAGAGGAATATTTTGAAAGAAATTTTTGATACATATACAATCTATGTTAATGAACCATTAAAAAAATATACATATACAAAAACCGGGGGACCAGCAGATTATTTAGCTTTACCTGATAGTATTGAACAACTTTGTGATTGCATTCTTTATGCCAAAGAAAAAAATATACCTTATCTAGTCTTAGGAAATGCCAGCAATTTAATCGTACGAGATCAGGGTGTTGAAGGTTTGGTGATCTTAACCAACAATTTAAAGCAGATTTATCTGCAAGAGAATCGCATTATCGCACAAGCTGGAGCTAATTTGGCTAAGGTGTGTGCCTTTGCCTGTCAGAATTCGTTGACTGGTTTAGAATTTGCCTGTGGAATCCCAGGAAGCATTGGCGGAGCTGTCTATATGAATGCTGGGGCTTATGATGGTCAGATCGATGAAGTGTTTTGCAGTGCACGTGTTTTAAATGAGCAGGGAATCATCGAAACATGGACTAAAGAACAAATGGATTTTTCTTATCGCCACAGTATTCTACAAGAAAGAAATGTAATTGTTTTAGATGCGGAATTTGAATTGTCAAAAGGAAATCAAAAGCAAATTCAGGAAAAGATGGATCATTTGATGGAACTTAGAAGAAGTAAGCAGCCTCTGGAATATCCATCTTGCGGCAGTGTCTTTAAAAGGCCGGAAGGACATTATACTGGAGCTTTGATTCAAGAAGCTGGATTACAGGGGTTAAAATGGGGTGGAGCTCAAATTTCTGAAAAGCATGCTGGTTTTATCGTGAATGTTGATAATGCCACTGGAAAAGATTATGAAGAATTGATTGCGCATATTCAAGAAGTAATCAATCAAAAGTATGGTGTTCATTTAGAACCAGAAGTTCGTATTATTGGAAAACGATAAGTATTAAAGCGAATAGGAGCAAATCATTCATAAGGTATGAAATTTGAACAGAAATGAGAAAAAGGAAATTGAAATCGCTGATTCTTTCTTGACGAAGAGCGCTATATTTTATATACTACCTATGTTGCAGATTCTGTTCTGATCTTGCAACCGCACAAAAAAGGTAAAAGTGAGAGATCCACCTTCATGGCGAGTATCAGGAACATAGAATAGGAGGTGCTTGCATGTACGCAATTATTGAAACAGGCGGAAAACAAATCAAAGTAGAGAAAGATGCTGTAATCTTTGTTGAAAAATTAGATGCTAACGAAGGAGATACAGTTACATTTGATAAAGTTTTATTCGCTGATGGAAAATTCGGTAAACCTTATGTAGAAGGTGCCAAAGTAACAGGAACTGTTGAAAAACAGGGTAAAGGTAAAAAAATTACAATTGTAAAATACAAACCTAAAAAATCTTCTACACGTAGAAAACAAGGACATCGTCAACCTTACACTCGTGTTAAGATCGAAGCAATCGAGGCTTAATTATGATTAAGGTTATCCTGGCTTATCATAAAGATCAGGTGTCTGAAATTACAATTACCGGTCATGCTCAAAGTGGTCCTTATGGACAGGATATAGTATGTGCCGGAGTTAGTGTAGCTTGCATTGGCGCTTTAAATGCGTTAGATGTATTATGTCATACAGATTGTGATCTATATATGGGCGATAATTGTATTGACATCAAGGTTTTAAATCATACGGACGTTGTTCAAAATTCTCTGAATTTTTTGAAAATTCAATTGGAAACAGTGAGTGAGCAATATCCGAAAGCAATTCAAATCACAAGAAAAGAGGTGTAAGTATGCGTTTTAGTTTAGATATTCAGTATTTCGCTTCTAAAAAGGGAGTTGGTTCTACAAAGAACGGTCGTGATTCTCATTCTAAACGTTTAGGGGCAAAAGTAGCCGATGGTCAGTCTTGTCATGCCGGAAGCGTTATCTATCGTCAGCGTGGTACAAAGATTCATCCGGGAACGAATGTAGGACGTGGTGCTGATGACACATTGTTCGCAATGGTCAGCGGTGTTGTACGCTACGAACGTCTTGGTAAGGATAAGAAGAAAGTTTCTGTTTATCCACAGGCATAGTTGATAAGATCCCTTCGGGGATCTTTTTTTAAAAAGGAGGAAATCTTATGTTCGTTGATCAGGTCAAAATACATGTACAGGCGGGAAAAGGTGGCGATGGGATCGTCAGTTTTCGTCATGAAAAATATGTAGCCTATGGTGGACCATTTGGAGGAGACGGCGGCAATGGCGGCAGTGTTATATTTCAAGCGGATCCAGGCATGACGACTTTACTCGATCTTCGTTATCATCGAAAAATTAAGGCAACACCTGGTGAAAAAGGTAAAAACAAAAAAATGCATGGGGCCAATGGGGAAGATAAGATTGTTAAAGTTCCTTTAGGTACGATCGTAAAAAGAGAAGATACAGGTCAAATCATTGCCGATTTAACAAAGCCACATCAACAACAAATCATTGCCAAAGGTGGTAAAGGCGGGCGAGGAAATTATCATTTTAAATCTAGCCGTAATACTGCGCCAAAATATGCTGAATTAGGGACATTAGGAGAAGAATTTGATTGTATTGTGGAATTACGTGTCTTAGCTGATGTAGGGCTTGTAGGTTTTCCTAGTGTTGGTAAATCAACTTTATTGGATGCTGTATCGAGAGCTAAACCAGAAATTGGTGATTATCCGTTTACAACTATTTCACCCAATGTTGGCGTAGTACAGACTAAAGATGGCCGTAGTTTCATTATGGCCGATCTTCCTGGTCTGATTCAAGGTGCCAGCAGTGGAAAAGGATTAGGTCATCAGTTCTTGCGACATATTGAGCGTTGTCGTGTTATTGTTCATGTTGTCGATATGGGAGCTGAAGAAGGAAGAGATCCTTTAGAAGATTATAAGATCATTAATGAAGAATTGGCTTCCTATCAAATGCGCCTATTAGAAAGACCACAAATTGTAGTAGCTAATAAGATGGATCTAGAAAATGCTGAAGAAAACTTAAAACGTTTCAAAAAAGCATATCCTGATGTTGAAGTATATCCGACTACAACGATCATTCATGAAGGACTAGATCCAGTTTTGACAAAAGCGGCTGATCTTCTTGCGGTTACACCGGCTTTTGCCATTACAGATGATGATATGAAAAATGATGGTGTTGTTTATACTTTTGAAGAGAAAAAGAGCGATCTTCAGATTCAGCAGGTGGATGAACATGTATGGAAAGTTTCTGGTCCAAGAGTGGAAAGAGTCTTTGACATTCAAAAGCTGAATACAGAAGAAGATTATTTCGAATTTGCCAATAAAATGCGTTATCTTGGAATTGATAAAGCTTTACGTGAAGCTGGTTGTGAAGATGGAGATACCGTACAGTTATTAGGCTATGAATTTGAATTTGTCGAAAATTAAAAGTGTTACTTGGTTAAATTACTAATAGTAAGAAGATAAATAAAATAATTTAGTTCATCAGCTTGCATTTCTGATGAACTTTTTTTATTTTTACTTTTTAAACATCATAACGATAGATTCTTAAAAAGACATAGGTATGATAAAGAAACTTATAAGTAAAGAGTTTAAAACATATTATCAAGATTGAATATGAATACAGATAACCAAGCCTGTGGGTTATTTGTATTACAAGTGCATTGTACATTCTTTTTATGATAAAATATACGTAGTTTTAAAGGAGATACTTTATGAAATTAATATCATGGAACGTCAATGGAATCAGAGCTTGTATCAATAAGGGCTTTATCGATATAGTAGATGCATTAGATGCAGATGTTTTTTGTTTACAGGAAACAAAGGCGCAGCCAGAGCAGATAGAAATATCTAAAGAATTATATCCTTATCAATATGCATACAGTGCGATTCGAAAGGGTTATAGTGGAACGATGATTCTTTCTAGAAAAGAGCCTTTATCCGTATCCTATGGATTACAAATTGAAGAACACGATAAAGAAGGGCGAGTTATAACGGCAGAATTTGAAAATTTTTATCTGGTTACTGTCTACACTCCAAATTCTGGAGATGGTTTAAAACGTTTAGAGTATCGTATGGAATGGGACAAAGCTTTTAGTTCATATATCCGTTCTTTAAATAAACCGGTTGTGATTTGTGGAGACTTAAATGTGGCTAATGAAGAGATCGATATCAAAAATCCAAAGACCAACAGAAGAAATGCAGGTTTTACGGATGAGGAAAGAGAAAGTTTTAAAACAAATTTATTACCACATGTAAAAGATACTTTCCGAACCTTATATCCAGATAAAGTAGAATATTCCTGGTGGAGCTATCGCTTTAATGCACGCAAAAATAATGCGGGATGGCGTATTGATTATTGGTTGGTTAGTCCAGAATTGATGGAAAAAGTAGAAGATTCTAAAATTTTAACAGATATCTATGGCAGTGATCATTGTCCGATCGAACTGGATATTGCACTTTAAAAGGAGGATTTTCTTTTGATAGCATTTATACAAGGAACTGTGCGTTTAATGCGTAATGATACGATCGTATTAGATGTACAAGGTGTTGGCTATGAAGTGTATGTGAGTCATCCATATCATTTTAAATTAGGGGACGATTTATTTTTATACACCTATCAGCATGTGCGGGAAGATGCGATTCTTTTATTTGGATTTGAGCATGAAAAAGACTATGAGGTTTTTATGCGCTTGATCAATGTCAAAGGAATAGGTCCTCGTACGGCATTGAATATGTTAGGTGCTTGTTCAGGGAAAGAAATGATACAAGCGATTGAAGAAGATGACGTAAAACGATTGAAGGCATTGCCGGGTATTGGAGCCAAAACGGCCTCTCAGATCGTTCTTGATCTAAAGGGAAAATTTGTATCGGCTATTGAAGAAGAAAGTGTGGATACAAATCCGGTTTGGGAAGAGGTCAAAGAAGCACTGTTGTCGCTTGGTTATAAAGTTAGTCAGCTGACAGGGGTAAAAAAGGAGTTAGCTTCTCAAGATATAAGTGTTGATGCTATGCTTCGTAAGGCACTGGCTTTGCTTGCGAAAAGAAATGGGGTATAAATTTGGATAGAGAAGTGGATGCACATTTACAGGAACAGGATAACTTTGAAAAAACACTACGTCCTAGTACTTTGCAGGAATATATAGGTCAAAAAGACCTAAAACAAAATTTAAGTGTTTTCATACAAGCAGCTAAACAGCGTCAAGAAGCATTAGATCATGTTTTGTTGTATGGACCACCAGGATTAGGTAAAACGACATTGGCTTACATTTTGGCAAACGAAATGCATGGAAATATCAAAACTACAAGCGGACCCAGTATTGAAAAAAGCGGTGATCTGGCTGCAATTTTGACTACACTAGAGCCTGGGGATGTCTTATTTATTGATGAGATACATCGCTTGCCTAAGCAAGTTGAAGAAGTATTGTATCCAGCCATGGAAGATTATTGTTTAGATATTTTAGTGGGGAAAGATAGTGCAACCGTACACAATATTCGTTTGACTTTGCCTCCTTTTACATTGGTTGGTGCCACAACAAGAGCTGGTGATTTAAGTGCACCTTTACGAGATCGATTTGGCATTGTATCACAGTTAGAATATTATGGTTTAGAAGATCTTGAACACATAGTCAATCGTACCAGTCGTGTAATGGAAACCGAAATTGCGAAAGAAGCAACACATGAAATTGCCTTGCGTTCGCGTGGTACACCACGTATTGCGAATCGATTATTTCGAAGAGTTCGGGACTTTGCCCAAGTATATAATGAAGGGGTTATCTCTTTAGATGTCGCAAAAGATGCTTTAGATCGTTTAAAAGTCGATCATTTAGGATTGGATGCTGTCGATCACAAATATCTAAGGGGAATCATAGAACGTTTTAAAGGAGGGCCGGTTGGTTTAGAAGCCATTGCCTCCAGTATTGGAGAAGAACCGATGACATTGGAAGATGTATATGAACCTTATTTACTTCAGATAGGTTTTATTAATCGTACTCCAAGAGGTCGTGTAGCAACTCCAAAGGCCTATGAGCATTTACATATCAGTTATCAAAATCCTTTGTTTGAGTAAGCCGATATTCATTCGGCTTTTTCTTTTTATCTAGAGCAAAGCTTTTGTTCCATAAAACGACAAGAAGCATGCTATAATAGGAACATGGCAAATTTAACAACATTCTCAGAAAAAGTTTTACGATATTTAGAACCCGATGAAAGTCGATGGTCTTATTGGCTGGAAAAACAAGAACTAAATGAAGTTAGTAATGCTTCCTGTATCCGTTTATTTGTTGATTCTATGCACGAGGCTAAAAGTCAAAATAAAAAAGTTATAGTTTGTGGGGATTATGATTGTGATGGTATTTTGGCAACTACGATCATGGTTGATGGACTGCAAAGATTTGGTTTGGAAGTTGGCTTTTACATACCTAATCGAATTAAAGAAGGTTATGGTTTGAGTGAAAATACTGTATCGTTGGCGCATAAAAAAGGCTATGAAATGCTTGTAACGGTCGATAATGGTATAAAGGCGCATGCTGCTCTTTCATTAGCGAAAGAATATGGCATGAAGACCATTGTGACAGACCATCATAGAATTGAAGAAGACGTTTGTTGTGATGTATTAGTGCATCCTGCTTTAATGGAAGAGGATTTTTCTACTTTATGCGGGGCTGCTGTAGCATATGAATGTATACGAGCCTTAGGTACAGATACACCATATCATTTGATTTTGGCATCCATAGCCAGTATTGGTGATGTCATGCCGGTAACGCATCAAACTAGGGCCTTGATTCAGAATGGCTTACAATTATTAAATGACTCAAAAGAAAAACATACATATATTTTGGCTAATGATGCGATTTTAAATGAAACGAGTGTAGGTTTTCAAATCGTTCCAAAGTTAAATGCTATCGGACGTTTAAGCAATGTGGCAAATGTAAACAATGCGGTACGTTATTTTTTGAATCAGGATGAACGAGATATCCGACACTTTTATGATCAAATCGTTCATGTAAACGATCTACGAAAGCAAATCAGTACTAAGATGACCGAATGTGCTTTACATAAATGTACACCGCAAGATCCAATCTTATTAGTTAGTGATCCTAGTTTTCATGAAGGTATTATTGGACTTGTAGCAGGTTCTTTGTGCAGTCAGTTTCAAAAACCTGCAATTGTATTAGCACAGAATACGGATAGCTATAAAGCAAGTATGCGCTCTCCTGAAGGATTCGATTGTATGAATTTTTTGTCAGGTTTTACAGATTTTAGAGCTTTGGGCGGTCATACACAAGCGGCTGGATTTTCTTTAGATTTACAAAATTTTCCAGATTTTGTGCGGTATGTTAAAGAAACAGGACATTCTTTTCAATGGACACCCATAAAAAAAGATACACTACGGATAGATCCTGAAGATATTACAACACAGTCGGTGCAAAGCTTAGATGCATTAAGACCATTTGGTCCAGGATTTCAGCTTCCGGCTTTTGAAATCTCGCCACTTTTTATTAAATCCGTTTATGATTTAAGCAATGGAAAACATCGGCGGTTTACACTTCAAAATGGCTTGCAGTGTCTTTGTTTCAATATTTCAGCTTATGATAAGTCAAAAAGTGTAAATTCGATTGCCGGATTTGTCGGAACACCGCAAATTAGTTATTATAGAGGCTCAAAACGAGTTAATTTTATTATTGATCAAATTCTCTATAAGTGAAATTTCATTGTTTCACTTTGTAGATTCATGTAAAATAGAAGTGATTTAAAGGAGATTCTATATGAATATTAAAGAGTATATTGCCAGCATTCCCGGTTTCCCAAAAGAAGGTATCATTTTTAGAGATGTGACACCAATCTTGAAAAATCCAGATTGTATGAAATATGTTACAGAGAAATTATCTGATTTTGCCAGGGAAGTCAAAGCGGATTTGATCATAGCACCAGAAGCTCGAGGATTTTTCTTTGGTATTCCTGTAGCTTTAGAATGTCATGTGGGGTTTGCTCCGGTACGCAAACCAGGTAAACTTCCGCGTGAAACGATGTCACAAACTTATCAATTGGAATATGGTGTTGATGAATTACAAATGCATGTTGATGCGATTGAAAAAGAAATGCGTGTTGTCATTATTGATGATTTATTGGCTACAGGAGGCACTGTAGAAGCAATCATAAAAATGGTAGAAGCAAAACAGGCTACAGTAGCTGGTATTGGATTTGTAATTGAGTTGGATGATTTAAAGGGTAAAGAAAAATTTAAAAATATACCGGTACTTTCTTTAACACATTTTAAAGGTGAGTAAAGATCAATAAAAAAACACTTATTTAACAAACTTGTTGAATTAATTTCAGTAATGTCCAGTTTGATTGTAGTGATCATTAAAAGTCATGACAGCAAGTTAAAACCACATAAAAAGTAAAAAGTCTAAACTTTCTACATATTTATTTTATAGGTGCAAGCTGGATGTAAAATACAAGGGTTGAAATGATTTGATCTAATATGTGAAATTATGGTAGAAACGATAAAAAACGTAAAGTCAAACTTAAGGAACAAATGAATACATAATTGGTGTATACAAAAGGCGCTATTGTATTGTTGGCATACTTACAATAGCGTTTTATTATAAGAGTATAAGTTTAGATATATTACAGATTTTATACGATTACAGCATACCAAGTTAGTACTGAATGTGAAATTTTTGGATAACTTTTATTTAAAAAACATAAAAAATGTGATAAAAATAAAGCATATTTAGTAAGAAAAATAAGATAAAAATGCATTAAAGAAAGGAGACTTTGATGTGGCACATAAAAAAGAAGTGACATTTGATGAATGTCTAGAACAAGTTAAGACCTACATCAAACGTCCAGAAAATATAGATCTGATCGTTAGGGCTTATCAATTTGCACAAAAACATCATGAGGGGCAATTCAGAAAAAGTGGAGCTCCTTATGTAACACATGTCATACAAGTTGCGAATACTCTTGCCGAATTGCATTGTGGTCCTAAAACGATTGCGGCAGGTCTTTTACATGATACTGTAGAAGATTGTGATGATGTAACAGATGATACTATTCGTCAAGAATTTGGTGAGGAAATTCAAACTATGGTAGATGCAGTTACCAAGATTGGAAACATTAAATTTAAAGACGAGAAAGAATACCAGGCCAATAATCATCGTAAATTGTTTATTGCCATGGCTAAAGATATCCGGGTTATTTTGATTAAATTGGCAGATCGTCTGCACAACATGCGAACATTGGAATATATGAAGCCGGAAAAGCAGCAAAAGATTGCCAGAGAAACATTGAGTGTGTATGCTCCTATAGCACATCGTCTAGGTATTAGTGCAATTAAAAATGAACTGGAAGATCTATCGTTTAAGTATATCGATCCTAAAAAATACAACGAAATTAAAGGGCTTGTCAAACAAAGAGAAGAAGAGCGTAATGAACAAGTTCAGATGATGATACAAGATATCACGACCATATTGGATACATATAACATCAAATATCGTATTTTTGGTCGTTCAAAGCATTTTTACAGCATTTATAAAAAAATGGTAACAAAGAACAAACGTTTTGAAGAGATTTTAGATCTTTTAGCAATTCGTATCGTAACTGATACTGTGACACATTGTTATGAAATCTTAGGTTATATTCATGCGACGTATCGTCCGATTCCTGGTCGGTTCAAAGACTATATCGCAATGCCAAAAGCAAATATGTATCAGTCGTTGCATACAACGATCGTAGAACCGCAGCATGGCAATATTTTTGAGATTCAAATTCGTACCGAAGATATGGATGCTATTGCGGAACGAGGAGTTGCAGCGCATTGGAAATATAAAGAAAAACCAAATTCAGTACCGGAGATTGAACAAAAAGAGATCGAAGATAAACTTTCTTGGTTCCGTGATTTTTCGATGATGACAGATGAAGAAAGTGAAGATCCATTAGAATACATGAATGTCCTTCAAAAAGATATTTTTGAAGCTAATGTTTATTGTTTAACTCCAAGGGGTAAAGTTATTGCGTTGCCAAGTGGATCTACGCCAATTGATTTTGCATATCGTGTGCATACAGAAGTGGGACATAAAACGGTAGGGGCTACGGTGAATGGTGCAATCGTTCCATTGAACACACCTTTAAAAACGGGCGATGTAGTAGACATTTTAACCAATAATAATTCACCGGGGCCATCAAAAGACTGGATCAAAATTGTAAAAAGCGGTCATGCACGTAATAAGATTCGCTCTTTTTTACAACGTCAGGAACAAAGCGACCGAAGAGAAGTTATCAAAAAAGGGCAGGAGATGTTACAAGCCGAGTTTAAAAAGGAAAAACTGGATGAATCCTATTTACAACCAAAGCGTGTAGAGGGTATCTTGCATTCTCTTTCTTTTAAAACGTTGGACGATTTATATGTTGCTTTGGCAAATAAGCGCGTCTCTGTTCAATCGGTTGTGGATCGTTTGGTAAAAAATAGACAATCAACGCTGAGTGATGAAGAAATTGTCAAACAATTTAATAAAGCTTTACCTAAAGAGCAAAAAGCAACAAGTTGTGGTGTCATTGTTCCAGGTATCGATACGATAGCCGTTTCTCTGGCCAATTGTTGTTCACCGATTCCTGGCGATACTATTGTGGGCTATATTTCTAAAGGACAAGGTGTAAAAGTTCATCGTGCTGATTGCCCAAATATCATAAATGAAAAGAAGCGTTTGATTCCAGTGAGCTGGGCTGAAAATATTGATGAAAAGCGCTATGAAGTCAAACTTATCGTCTATAGTGATGATCGTAACTTTTTGTTGAGTGATATTGTGACAACGCTTCAACAGTGTAATGCGTATTTACGTCATGTGGATTCTTGTGTTGATGAAAATAATTTGACAGCAACTACTAAACTTGCTATTACAGTGCAAGATTCAGATCATTTGAAAGTTATTATGACAAATCTAAAAAAAATTCGCAGCGTTACAGATGTCGTGCGAACTATTCAATAAAGCTATAATTGTTTTATAGCTTTTTTTATTTCAATTTTTATGTAAATCCATCTAGAAGCAATTTCTCGAACAATATGTCTACATTTATGATCTTTATACCAATATCCACTATATGAGGAATAAAAGTTTTTAGCAATTGCACAAGCTCTGCGAATATGTGTGCCACTTGATAAGATAAGTATAGGAACGTCCGATGTAATTTGTTTTGAAAATTGAAAGTTCTCCCAGGTATTGCTCGCTTTTGTTTCACATATAATTGGTATTGAGATACGCTTTTGTATGTATTTTTTCATTTGAAGACTCTCAACAAATTCATTTTTTACAGCACCACCACTAATGATCAAAGTTTTGTAGAACCCTTTTTTATACGCTTCTATTGCAAGGTTGCATCGATGAATTTGACTGGTAGCATAGGAGCCATCATTGTGACTTGGGCATCCTAATAAAAGAGCATAAGGATATTCTTTATCACGTTTTGGAATAGCAGGAAAATAATGAAGATAAATCCATGACAAGATTATAAAAAATACAATACATGTAATTAAAAGTATCTTAACGATCATAAACAAGTACCGGCCTTTCTTGAATAGGATGTTTTAATACACTGTTATATAATGCCCATGTTTTTTGATGAATAGACTGAAGAAAAGGGTCCATTTGATTAAAACGAGTTATTATATGGGTGGCATCACTTTGCTTCAAACAGGCTTGCCCTATAGCATCAAAGCCTAAAACTTTAAGTTTATAAAAAGAAGCTTGTTGCATATCATCTTTTTTAATTTGTAATAGAATCATCAGACATGTTCTTTGAATTCGTGCACGTGTATATGTTTTACTAATAGCAGATTCAAGAAATGAAGACCAGCTTGTAGCTGTTTGTGCAACTGACTTTAAGCGATTTTCAATTCCTTCAGTAACCAGATGAATTTTTCTTAGATCTTCTGCAGATGTCATTTGCAGTAAAAGCCGCAAATAAGGATAATACGACTCCCAAGATTGTTCTTTTAGGAACAATGAACCATAGAATTCATCTTTACCTTGAAAAAAATCACTACGTGTTTGCGTTGCGCTTTTATAAGCTGTATTTCTTTGAATGGATACTGGCTTAATTTTATATAAATCGCAATAGCGAATATATTGCATACCTAATATATCGTTTGGTTGAATAGAAAGGTTTTGATTTAAATTCAAACTTTTTGATGGATCAGCAGAAATATCTTTTTGTGTTTTTAAAAGATATCGTAAATAATGAATATCATTTGTTTCCGAACCAAAACAAAGCGTATCAATAGGAATACAAGATAAAGACTGTAAATTATATCTGGCAAAATAATCAGCACTTTGTGATCCAAAACAAACGGGACATTCCAACACTAAATTTGCTCCATACTGTAATGCAAGCTTGGTTTTATCATAAGGTGTAATAAGAGATGGTAAACCTCTTTGCGAAAAGCATCCTGTAATGATAATTACAAGACAATCACAGCCAGTGATTTCTTTAGCTTTTTGGATATGATAGATATGTCCTTGATGAAAAGGATTGTATTCTGCAATGATTCCTGTGATTTTCATGATAATATCTTACCATTTAAGTTGACTTTCGTCAGGTGTTTTATTATAATATCAAATGCGACATGAGGTGGAAATCGTGAAATTTCAAAAAATTGATTTTCAAAATGCGAAAAATGGTATTATTCATATCGATGAGAGAATCTCAGTGGAAGAAAATGACTTTCTGCGTCATACTCAAGTCAAATCCATTCCAGAGGTACATATAACTGGTACTTTACAGTTTGACCAATCTTCTTTGGTCTTTTCCAATTTGGAACTGGATGGAGTGATGATCGTTCCAGATTCCATTACTCTGGAAGACCTAGAAGTGACATTTGACACAACGTCGCAAGTAACCTATTCATTCGAGCCGGTCGATCCTGAAGAAGACGAAATCGTTGTCGTTAAAAAGGATACGATCGATATAAACCCGGAGATCTTACAAGCAGTGATTTATGAAGCTCCTATGCACATAACAAACTGTCCACGAGATCAATATCCTAAGGGTGATGGATGGCAAGTCCTATCAGATCAAGATCCAAAAGAGGATAAAATTGATCCTAGATGGGCAAAGTTAAATGAATTCAAACTGGATGATGACTAGGAGGTGTAACCATGGCTGTTCAACAGAGAAGAGGATCAAAAACACGTAAAGCAAAGCGTAGAACTCACTACAAATTGAGTAAACCGGCATTAACACGTTGTCCAAATTGTGGTGAATATAAACTTGCACATAAAATGTGTTCTTGTGGAGAATACAACGGTAAAAAAATTATCGAAGGTTAATGAAAAGCTGACTATGTCAGCTTCTATTTTTGGGGTGTTAGCTCAGTTGGGAGAGCGCTACGCTGGCAGCGTAGAGGTCAGGGGTTCGAGCCCCCTACGCTCCACCAATAGTAAATAAAGCCTTTAAATAAAGGCTTTTTTTA
>CABVDD010000008.1 GCA_902497095.1 uncultured Faecalicoccus sp. | reverse complement strand
GGCGTTTTTTTGATGGTTTGACAGGAATATGAGAAAAACAAGGATCCGAAAAAAGCAAAAGAGCTGAAACGCTCAGATGATCTGTAAAAATCATCTATTCGTTACAGCCCCTTTTTTACAAGGCAACTATATTAAAAAAGAAATCTTTAAGATTCCTTTTTTACAAATGATTCATAATATTCTGCTTTTTTAGTATTTTTAATAGATCGATATTGTTTTGCCAATAAATAGCCAACAATTGCTTTTTCCTGAGCTGTGCATTGAGGAAATTGTTCTTCCATTGTCGAAATATAATTGGATTTATGACAAATCAAAATATCATATAACATATGTGCATGATCTTTTAGACCTTGATTATCTCCACGATCGATCGTATCCAAAAGGTTTTTTGATTGTTCTTTGTCTTCTTCATAGACATAATGTTCAAAAGCCATGGAAATGATTTCGTATCGTTGTTTTTTGTTTCTGGCAATGCGAATCAGTTTCTGAAACTGCTCCTTGATCATAGAAGAATCATCAGCCATGATATATCGATTCAGTTTCATAAATTCTACCATATATAATGGAAAGAATAATTTTGTGAATGTAGATTGAATGTCTTTATCAAAGGCTTCAAAATCTAAGGTTTGCAGTTCTTTAAGCAATCTTTCCTGATGTACTTTTCGATACATGGCAGAAAATATGATGTAGATAATGGCCAATATGACAAGGATCAGGATCATGTGCATAGACCATGTTTGCATGTTACTTTAATTTCTCCTTTAAAATTTCAAAATCAACATTTGGTGTTTCATGGAAAGTGACGATTTCCTGATCGTATTTATAACGAGGAATCAAATGTACATGAAAGTGATGAACGCTTTGTCCAGCGGCTTCATGCATATTGGAAAGAAGATGAATGCCATCACATCCTAATGCCTCTTCTAATTTTTTTGCCAAAGTTTGAGCAACTTCAAATACGTGATCACGTAAAGCGGGTGGACAATCTAAAAAAGAGTCGCAGTGTTCTTTAGGAATGACTAATGTATGTCCAACGGCAGTAGGATTGATATCAAGAAATGCCAGAACCTGATCATCTTCATAAATGGTATGGCTTGGAATTTCTTTGTTTGCGATAGAGCAGAAAATACACATAATAAGACCTCCTTGTATTTGTTCTTATTATACGCCAAAAAAAGCGAAAAGTCAGGCTAAGGGGGTGCCTGACTTTTCAAAAAAATTAAGGGGATAGAAAATTAGTATGAATATCATAATGATTTCATACCGGCAAGGTCTTCTATTCCTTGCTTGCAAAAAGTATAGCATAGACGAAAACAAATAATGTGTGATTATTATGGGGAAATATGTGAAATTAATCAAAAATGGTGTTTTGGTGGGGAAAATGGTGCGAAAACAAGGTGTTTTTAGATAGGAAAGACCATAAAAAAATTAAAAATAGTAGATTTGTTAAAAAAAAGTAAAGACGGTTTAAATCTGTCCTCAAAGACGCTTGGGAATATGCTATAATAAACTTCAAATGGGGGTCATATTTGTATGATAAATAAAACCATTCAAGAAGTTGCATTGTATTTAAATGCACCATGTATTCAAGACGAAAACAATCCTAAGATACATGGTGTTTGTATAGATTCAAGACAGATACAACCAGATAATCTTTATATCCCTATTGAAGGGCAAAGAGTAGATGGTCATAGTTTTATTGAAAATGTACGTAGTGCAGGATGCCAGGCCAGTCTATGGCAAAAAGATCATAAGCCATATCCTAAAAATATGGCATTGGTTCTAGTGGATGATACGACAAAGGCTTTACAAAAATTGGCTAAAGCTTATTTAGCTTCTTTATCTTGTACAGTTATTGCCGTAACGGGTTCAAATGGTAAAACAAGTTGTAAAGATATGTTGTATTCTATTTTTTCACAAGAGAAAAAAACACAGAAGACACAAGGAAACAGAAACAATGAGATTGGTTTGCCTTTGACGGTTTTAGATTTTGATGAGGATATTGAAATTGCCATTTTAGAAATGGGTATGGAAAATAAAGGTGAGATCGCCTTTTTATGTTCCATTGCTCCACCGGATATTTCCATTATTACTACAATTGGTAGTGCACATATGGAAAATTTGGGCGGTAAAAAGCAGATTGCACAAGCTAAATTGGAGATATTAGAACATCTTAAGCCAAGTGGACTTTTTCTATATGATAAGGAAAGTCCTGAAATTGATGAATGTTTACATAAGATGTCATTGGATCCGTCTAAGAAAATTGTTTCTTTTGGACATGGTGGAGATGTTTTATTGACATCGGATATCGAAACCAAGGAAGATCATATTGAATTTACATGTTCTTGTCTGGAAGATAAAGTGGTTCTTCACTCCTTAGGTGCCATTCAAGCTTCCAATGCTTTGCCGTGTATTTATATTGGGTTATATTGTGGACTACAAGAAGAGTCTATTTTAAAAGGGCTTCGAAATTTAACGATGACAAAGATGCGCATGCAGCTCATTAAATCGAATGGCTTTACGATTTTGGATGATTCATATAAATCAAATCCAGAAAGTGCTAAAGCTGCTATTGATGCACTTGTTAGTTTACCAGTGTCTTTTCGAGTGGCTTGTTTAGCGGATATGTTAGATTTAGGGCCTACTGAACAAAAACTGCATTATGAAATTGGTGAATATGCATCCATGATGAAGATAGATGTTTTATATGGTTATGGAGCATTAACCAAATTTACTGTGGAAGGATTCAATGGTCCTGAAAAAGCATGGTTTGGAACTAAAGATGAAATGATTGAACATTTACAACAGTATAAAGATCAGGATTGCGCTATCTTGGTCAAAGGCTCAAGAGCCATGGCTATGGATGAAGTTGTCACTGCCTTGAAAGGGGAATAGAAATGAATAAATTAAATCTTGCGGTATTATTTGGAGGACAAAGTTCAGAATATTCTGTTTCTTTGCATTCTACAGGTTCTTTTTTACGCCAAATTCGAAAGGAAAACTATAATTTGATTTTGATCGGAATCGATCAGGATGGAATTTTCTATTTATATGATGGAAGCATTGAAGATATTGAACACGATACATGGAAAAAGGAAGATGCTTGTACGCCATGTGCTTTTGTGCATAAAGGTGTTATCAGCTTGGAAAAACCGGAACAGAAAATTGATCTGGATGTGGCATTTCCTATTTTACATGGAAAAAATGGCGAAGATGGATGTATACAAGGTTTGTTGGAGTTGATGAACATTCATTATGTAGGATGTGATGTGATGAGTTCAGCCATTAGTATGGATAAAGAAATCATGCATATATTGTGTAAAGAAGCAAACATTCCATGTGCAGACTATGTATGTTTGAAAAAGTTTGAAGAAAATCCTACATTCGAAGAGATCAAGAAACAAATTCCGCTTCCATGGATCATAAAACCATGTAATGCCGGCAGCAGTTATGGTGTTCACAAAGTGGAAAAAGAAGAAGAGTTTGAACAAGCTTGCGAAGATGCGTTTTACTATGATGGCCGTGGTAAAATTCTGGTGGAAAAGGCAATTGAAGGTTTTGAAATCGGTTGTGCTGTTATGGGAAATGAGACTGTTTTTACTGGAAGCATAGATGAAATTCAAATTTCAGGAAGTATCTTTGACTTTGAGGGAAAATACGAAGACAAGGGAGCCGATATCATCTGTCCGGCTAGAATTGATGAAAAACAGTTTAAGGAAGCGCAACAACTTGCGTATCGTACCTATCGTGCCATGAATTGTACCGGATTAGCACGTGTCGATATGTTTTTGACAACGGAAGGTCATGTGATCTTAAATGAATTAAATACGATTCCAGGATTTACCGCTACCAGCCGTTATCCTTCTATGATGAAAGAAGCCGGTATTGATTTTGCGGATTTGATCGATCGCTTAGTAGAACTTGCGATGCAAAGGAAGGTTGGCGTATGTTAGAAAGCTACAGCCGGTGCTGGACAGAAATTGATTATGATGCCATTGACCATAATGTAAAAGAAATCCAAAAGCTTGTGGGTGATACCAAGATCATGGGGATTGTCAAAGCCAATGCTTATGGACATGGGGATGTAGCTTGTGCTAAAGCATTAAAAAAAGCCGGGGTTGATTTTTTTGGGGTAAGCAGTGTGGATGAAGCTCTTCATCTGCGCCAAAATGGTATTCAGGATTCTATTTTGATCCTTGGCTATACACCGCCAGAACATTTTCATTATTTGATAGAAGAAAATATCATTCAATCACTAGTGTCTTATGAGTATGCGAAAAAGTTGGATGATTATGCCAAAAATGCAGGTGCAAAGATTCATTGTCATTGTAAAGTCGATACAGGTATGTGTCGAACGGGTATTATCTATCAAAAACAGGAAAAGCACATGGATCAAATTGTGGCAGAATATCAGATGAAACATCTGCAAGTCGAAGGCATATTTTCTCATTTTCCGGTGAGTGATGATTTAAAGCAGGAAAGTGCATCGTTTACACAAATGCAGATTCGTCTGTTTGAAGAAGTTTGTGAAAATTTAAGAAAAGAAGGAATCAAACCAGGTGTTCGGCACATTCAAAATAGTTACGGCATATTAAATTATGGGGATTTAAAGATGGATTATTGTCGTCCCGGATTATTATATATGGGAGTAACAAGCGATGATGAAATACCGATTGCTTCTAAACCAGACTTTATTCCTATTCTGAGCTGGTATGCCAATGTCAGCTTAGTAAAGTGGATCCAAAAAGGGCAAAGTGTTAGTTATGGACGTCATTTTATTGCGAATAAACCAACAAAAGTGGCGACGGTTTCTGCCGGCTATGCCGATGGCTTACATCGTTTAGTTTCCAATACTGGATTAAATGTTTTGATTCATGGACAGAAATGTCCGATTATCGGCAATGTATGTATGGATCAGTGTATGGTGGATGTTACACAAGTGGACAATGTGAAAGAGGGGGATGTTGCCGTACTTGTGGGAAAACAAGGTGATAAACAAGTTACGATTGATGAAATTTCTAGAAAATCGCATACCATCAATAATGAAACTTTATCCGATATTGCCGCAAGAGTTCCCCGTTTAAAAAGGAGAGAAAAATAAAATGGTGAAAAAGCAGTACGCTGCTGTTGATATCGCAAAGTATGTCAGTGCTTTATTAGTTGTATGTATTCATACATTTCCGTTTATTGATATCAATGAGATGTTGAATACATATTTTATTCAGACCATATGTCGTTTAGCGGTTCCTTTTTTCTTTATGATCAGTGGCTATTTTCTGTTTCGAAAAATACGCAATGATCAAGGAGATAAAGAGGTTTTAAAAAAATATATATTTCGTTTGTTGAAAATTTATTTGATTTGGACAGTGATTTACCTACCTTACACGATTTATAATTATGTTAAGGCACAAACTGGCTGGTTAGGTATTTTTTCTTACTTACGTGATTTTCTTTTGAATGGATCGTATTATCATTTGTGGTTTTTGCCAGCGTTGATAACGGGTACATTGATCGTTTATTATCTATATCATAAAAAGGGAATGTTGTTTACTTTAAAAGTTGCCTTGGGTCTATATCTTATCGGTTATCTTTTAAATATTTATGCTCCTTTATGGGAACAAATTCCTGTCATTAGTTTTTTATATAGTTTCTTTATAAAAACGATGACAACCGCAAGAAACGGGTTCTTTTTTGCACCGATCTTTATTAGCATCGGAATGTTATTGGCAAAGACAAGACGAATTCCTTGCCGTGTATCTCAATTGGCATTTGTGATCAGTTTTGCCTTGTTGGTCATAGAAGTTACCATTTATATATTGATCGGTATGATGCATAATTTGGCTTGTATGTATTTAAGTTTAATACCAGCTACTTTCTTTTTAGGCAATTGCCTGTTAACTTCTAAGCTTCCATATAAGCCATCGTATCGCAGCTTACGCGAAGATTCTTTATTGATTTATACTGTCCATATTTTATTTGCGCAGCCATTATTAGCGCTTTTACCGAATGCGCATATCGTGGTCTATTTCTTGACGATTGCTTGTTCACAGATTTTTGCGACTTTAGTGGTTCGATATAAAGAAAGGGTGCCGCTTTTACAGCAGTTAGTATGATACGAATTACACAAATCAAGTGTCTTCATGAAAGTGAGATTGAAACACAGATTCTAAAAAAACTACATATTTCAAAGAAAGATCTTTTATCGTGGAAAATTCATCGAAGAAGCATCGATGCACGCCACCAAAAGATCCTTTTTTCGTATACTGTTGATGTGGATGTACGAAAAGAAAAACGCTTTTTAAAGCTTAAAGATGTCTGTATGACACCCGATGAAACGTATGTTTTAGTACCTTTGGGAACACAGACCTTAAAACATCGTCCTGTTGTCGTTGGATTTGGACCATCTGGCATGTTTGCGGCATTGTTGTTGGCAAGACAAGGCTATAAACCAATCGTAATTGAAAGAGGCAGTCAGATCGATCGCAGACAAAAAGTGGTTCAAGCATTTTGGAATGGAGCCGATCTAGATCCAGAGTGTAATGTTCAGTTTGGACAAGGTGGAGCGGGTGCTTTTAGTGATGGTAAATTAACAACGCGATCAAAAGATGCCAGAGCTAGAAAGGTCTTGGAGGAATTGGTTATTATGGGAGCCGATTCAGATATTTTGATCGATGCTCATCCGCATATAGGAACGGATGGTTTTGTTCCTGTATTAAAGAAGCTGCAACAGACGATTGAAGACTTAGGTGGAACTTTTTATTATGATACAACTCTGAAAGATTTGATCATTGAAGATCATCAACTTCGTGCCATTCAAACATCCAAGGGGATCTTGCCATGTGATCAGTTGATTTTATGTATTGGACATAGTGCAACAGATACGGTACGAATGTGTGCCCAAAAAGGAATGCATATTGAAAATAAGCCGTTTGCCGTAGGTGTACGCATTGAGCATAAACAAGATTTTATTGATCAGGCCATATTACATGAAATGGCAAAAGATGATCGTTTTAGACCGGCGCGATACCAGCTTTCTATGACCGCTGAAAATAAAAAAGGTGTATATTCTTTTTGTATGTGTCCGGGAGGTTTTGTGATTCCTAGTTCATCTTCTGTTGGACAATTGGTGATCAACGGAATGAGTTATGCCAATCGAAGTGGAGAAAATGCCAACAGTGCTCTTTTGGTTCAAGTTAATGAATCGGACTATGGAACGCATTTGTTTGCCGGTTTAGAATATCAGGAAGAGTTAGAGAAAAAGGCTTTTTCGATGGCTAAAGATTATCAAGCTTGTGTGCAATTAAGCAAGGATTATTTATCAAATAGAGTATCCACATCTTTTAAAAGTGTTAAACCGACCTATTTTAGAAAAACGACATTTGTCGATCTCAATCAGCTTTTTAGTCCCAGCGTAAATGAGGCTTTACACGAAGGCTTATTGTATTTTGAAAAAAGAATACCAGGCTTCAGTCTTCAGGATGCAGTTTTAAGTGCTGTAGAATCCAGAAGCAGTTCAAGCGTACGATTTGTTCGAGATGCCTCATTACAATCTAATATTAAAGGAATTTATCCTTGTGGAGAAGGCTCAGGGTATGCAGGTGGAATCATGACCAGTGCAATCGATGGTATAAAATGTGCGGAAAAGGTGATTGAATCTTTTGCCAAACCACTATAAAATAGGTAAGAAAAAAAGGAGGCGCTATGTCATTATTTAAACCGGATTATTATGTTTCCAGCTTTCAAGCTATAGATATTGATCGTTTAAAAAAAGCAGGTATAAAATTGTTGCTTTGTGATATTGATAATACATTGATGGCTTATAATGAGAAAGTGCCAAATGCGAAAGTTGTGGCGTTTATCGATCATGTGAAGGCCCATGGTATAGAGGTAGCTCTATATTCGAATGCTTCAAAAAGAAGAGCCTTTCGTTTTGCCCGAGATCTTCATGTTTCACAAGTATATTATTTATCCTTAAAGCCGATGCCTTTTAAGTTCTGGAAAGTTATCAAGAAGCATGGATATACCAAAAAAGAGGTTGCGATTTTAGGAGATCAGTTATTTACCGATATGTTAGGAGGACATTTGGCAGGAATCTATACGATCTTGACAGCGCCTATTTCAAAAATTGATCGTTCTTCTACAAAATTTACACGAAAATTTGAAAATCTTGTCTTTAAACAATTAGAAAAACATGGATTCAAGAAAGGAGAATTCGATGGCTAAATATTGTAAAGGATGTGGTGTTGCACTACAGAATGAAGATGAAAACGGGTTAGGATATGTTCCAACATTAGATGCCAACTTTTGTCAACGTTGTTATAAGATACGCCATTATGGTGAAGTCACGATCAATATGCAACAAGGCATCGAATCCAATCAAACATTTGAAAAAATCAATAAGATAGAAGGTACTGTTTTTTGGATCGTTGATTTATTTACTTTTGAAGCCAGTATGATTTCTCGATTGAATCAAAAACTTCCAGGTAAAGATATTATCATGGTTTTAACGAAAAGAGATGTGTTGCCAAAAACGTTAAGTGATGAAAAGATCCTTTCTTTTGTACAGGAACGTTTAAAACAAGAAGGTATTCAAGTAAAAGACATCTTGATTTGTGGCTATCTTTTAAAACATGATGAAGAAAGTACGCAAAATCTTTCGCGTATCGTAAAAGCCATTCAAAAGCATAGAAAAGGCAAAGATGTAATATTTATGGGAGTAGCCAATGCCGGAAAATCTACGATTTTAAATCGATTGATGGCATCTAAAGATTTGACGATTTCAAGAAATCCGGGGACCACTTTAGATTTAGTTCCTCTTGTGCAGGAAGATTATACAATTTATGATTCACCGGGAATCGAAAATAAACATAGTCTATTGACGATTTTACAACCAAAAGATTTAAAAACAGTGATACCGGTCAAACCGATACGCCCTTTGGTTTCTCAAATCTTTGAAGATCAAAGTTATGCAGTAGGCGGACTGGCCAGATTGGATGTTGTGGTAAAGGGAAAAGCAACAGTTGTTGGATATTTTTCAAGAAGTTTACCGATCCATCGTGGAAAACTTTCCAATGCGGATTCTTTATGGCAAAAGCATTTAAATGGAATGTTGGTGCCTTGTGTAGATACATCTCTTTTGACAATGCATACTTTTCATTCGCCGATGAAAGAAGAAGGCAAAATGGATGTAGTTATTCATGGTTTAGGTTGGTTTTGTATCAGTGGTGCTATACAAGATGTGTACGTTCGTGTACACAAAGGAATACAAGTTACATTTAGAAAGGCGATGATTTAATGATCAGTGCACAAAACAAAAAAACACTTCGTAAATTAAGTATGTCGTATCGTCCGCTTTTTCAAATTGGAAAAGATGGTTTAAGTTATAATATGATCAAATCTTTGAATGATTCTTTAGAAGCACATGAGCTAGTCAAATGTTCTTTATTGAAGACAAGTCCTATTGATGTAAGAGAAGCGGCCATTGAATGTTCTTCGCAGACTCATAGTGAGATCATTCATATCGTAGGAAGAACTTTTGTTCTATACCGCCGAAGTAAAGAGAATAAGCTGGGATTAAAAAAATGAAAGTGGCACTGTTAGGTGGCAGTTTTGACCCTGTTCATTATGGACATCTGCAAATGGCCAAAGAGGCCATGAAAGTCTTAAAAGTTGATGAAGTATGGTTTATCCCTGCCAAAAAGACACCGTTAAAAGATCGTACTTTGAGCTTGGATGAAGATCGAGTGGCTATGTTAAAAAGAGCCCTTAGTGCTTATCCTCATTTTAAGATCAATACCTTAGAGATGCAAAGAGAAGGAACAAGCTATACGGTGGATACATTGCAGTCGTTATGTGAGCAATAT
This sequence comes from uncultured Faecalicoccus sp., assembly GCA_902497095.1. Classification (GTDB taxonomy): domain Bacteria; phylum Bacillota_I; class Bacilli_A; order Erysipelotrichales; family Erysipelotrichaceae; genus Faecalicoccus. The sequence continues at coordinate 48,677 of CABVDD010000008.1, read as the reverse complement.
CCTTCTTATACTTTTTATTGGTTGATTGGCAATGATCAGTTGGAGCAGTTTGATTTGTGGAAAGATCCAAAACGGCTTGTTCAGCTGGCAAACTTTGTTTGTTTCGATCGAGATGGCAAACTTGTCGAAACCAAATATCCAATACAACGTTTTCATATGGATCCAATGCCTGTTTCCAGCAGTGATATACGAAAAGGAAATAAATTGAATTATTTGGATCCTGAAGTCTTGGATTATATCTATCAACATCGTTTATACGTAAAAGACTTTATCAAAGAAAGAGTAAATCCCAAACGATATTCGCATAGTGTATCGGTAGCTTATCTATGTGAAGAGTTTGCCAAAGCGCATGGTTTAGATACGCAAAAAGCGTTTTATATTGGTTTGTTTCATGATGTGGCAAAGAATCTTTCCAAAGAAATCATGGAACCATGGATGGATTGTATCTGTCCAGAGAATAAAAAATATCCGGTAGCAGTATGGCATGGTTTTGTCGGCAGTGAAATCGTCAAACGTATTTTCTATATACAAGATTGGCAGATTTGTAATGCGATCTATCATCATGTTTTAGGTACAAGTCAAGATCCATATGCGATGATCATCTTTTGTGCAGATAAATTGGATCCTTTAAGAGGTTATCCAGTCAAAGATTCGATCGAGTTGGTTAAAGAAGATCTGACAAAAGGATTTGAAATGGTACAAGAAGAAAACCGGAGATATTTAAATAGAGAGGAAAAATAATTTGGAAATCAGAGAAGTTATTTTAAAGGCAATCAGTGAAAAAAAGGGCTTTGATATCAAGGATTATGATACAACAAGTCTTACACCTTTTATGGATCATATGATCATTGCTTCTACCAACAATACACGTCAGAATTATTCGATCTGCCAAAATATTAAAGATCGTTTAAAAGAAAACGGGTATAAAATCGATTTTAAAGTCGAAGGAGATGCCAATTCTCGGTGGCTTTTGATTGATTTAAAGGATATCGTTGTTCATTTGTTTGTTCGTGAAGAAAGGCAGGTGTATCAGCTGGATCGCTTGTATGCAGATGTTCCGGTTGAAACATATGATCTATGATACACTGTCAACTTATTACGATGCCCTGGTGAAAGATGAAGAAGCCACTTTATCGTGGGTAAACTGGATAGAATCTTTTCAAAAACCTTGCGATATGTTAGAACTTGCCTGTGGCAGTGCAGAAATCACAAATGTTTTATCTTGTGATGGATTTACAATGACCGCTCTGGATATGAGCCAGGGAATGATTCAACAGGCAAAAAATAAAGATAAAGAAAAGAAGATTCAGTTTTTATGCCAAGATATGCGAGATTTATCATCGTTATCACAATTTGAATCCATTGCGTGTTTATGCGACAGCTTTAATTACATTTTAGAAAAAGAGGAAGTTATATCTTTTTTTAAGGAAATATATGATCATTTAAAACCAAATGGCGTTTTTTTCTTTGATACACATTCATTAGATCGATTAATAGAGTTTAATGAAGAATTTAATGAAACCGGACATATAGAAGATGTAGATTATCAATGGTCAATTACCAGTGAAGATGACTTTATTTATCAAGATTTTGCCTTCTATAAAGAAAATGGAGAAGTTATACAAGAACATCATATGCAAAGAGTATACGATCCAGAATGGTTAAAAGAAGTTTTAGATCCTTATTTCCATATAGAATCTGTCAAAACCGATTTTGATCAAGAAGGTATACAACCAGGAGAAAAATATTTTTTTGTATGCAGGAGGAAATAGTATGATCGGTATTGTTGCCGCGATGGATGTTGAAGTGCAAGCTATCATGGATCTTTGTGAAATTACACAAGAAAAAGCGATAGGCCATGTAGTCTTTCACTATGGAAAACTTGCATCGAAAGATGTGGTGATATGTAAAAGCGGAGTTGGTAAAGTAGGTGCTGCCATGGTTACAACGATACTTTGTCTTCATCACTCATTAGATGCATTGATCAATATTGGAACAGCGGGGGGCCTTAAAGATTGCCAACAAGTTTTAGATATCGTGATTAGTAAAGATGCGCTTCAAGCCGATTTTGATACAAGTGCTTTAGATGGACCTGAAGGATTGGGATTACGTTTTCACGCCGATGAAAAGTTGGTAAAAACAGCGCAAGAAGCAGCGAAAGAAAATCATGTTCGTTATCATGTAGGAACGATTGCATCTCAAGATTTATTCATGTCTCGAAAAGATGATTTCGATAAATTAATGAAGAATTTTCCGGATTCTATTTGTTCAGAAATGGAAGCTGGTGCATTGGCACAAGTGGCGACATCATTTCAAGTTCCTTTTGTGATTTTACGATCTTTAAGTGATGTAGCACTTCATCATGATAATTCGATGGAGTTTTCTACGTATGTAAAATATGCCAGTAAACAATCAAGTTTGATGGTACGCTCCTTTGTTGAAAAGTTATAAGGAGTTGTATCAAAAAAAAATGAATTCAGATAGAAAGTAAAAAGGTAACAATTTTTCGATTTAAATTGTTACCCTTTTTTTTAAAGATTGTCTGTATCAAATACAAAGACAGATAGTCGTTTCATAGCTTCCTGGACCAAGGAGAATGGTAATGCCAGGTTCATACGAATGGTGTTTTCTTTTTGGAATGGTCTTCCGTCCTGCCATAATACGCCAACTTCAATTCCTTTTTTTAGTAGATCATCTAAAGTAATCTGATGTTCTTCTAAATAGGTTGTACAATCCAAATACAACATATAAGTTCCTTGTGGTTTGCTTACTTGCACTCCTTTGAAATGAGACAAAATATAATCTATGACATAATCAACATTCTTTTCAATAGTCATACAAAGTTGATGTACCCAATCTTTTCCTTCCTTTGTATAGGCACCTAGTAAAGCATAAATAGAAAAGATATTTGGTGAATTGTAATGAGATGCATTTTCTATACGCATCACTTCTTCTTTGATAATCGGATTATAAATAATATGATAAGACCCAACAAGTCCTGCCAGATTAAAAGTTTTTGTAGGCGCATATAAGGCAACCGTTCTTCCTTTGGCATCTCTTGAAATAGATTGTGTTGGGATGTGTTGATGTCCTGGTAATATCAAATCACTCCATATTTCATCACTGATGACAATACATTGATTGTTTCGATAAACTTCCATCGCCTTTTCAATTTCTTCTTTTTCCCATACACGACCAGTAGGGTTATGTGGTGAACAAAAGATACAAACTTTAATTTGGTGGGCTTTGATCTTACGATCCATATCTTCATAGTCCATACGCCATATTCCATTTTCATCTTGTACTAATTCGGAATGAATAATGGTTCGATCTAAATTGTTCAATGTTTTGGTAAAACCTATATATGTAGGAGAGTGTACCAAAATGGGTTCTTTTTTGGAAGTGTATGCTTGAATAACACTGCTTACACCACCTAAAACTCCATTTTCATAACCAATATGTTCTTTTTTTACGAGTTGATGATTTTGTTCTTTTTGCCAGGAAATGATGGCATCGTAATACGTATCCGGAATGTTAAAGTAACCAAAATGAGGTTCTTTTAAGCGGGCTGCGATAGATTCCTGGATTGCAGGCAATACCGGAAAGTTCATATCGGCAACCCACATTGGAATCTTGGAAAAACCTTCTTTGATGGTGATGCCTGGTATTGGCAGACTGTCAACAGCTAAAGCGTCGTGTCCTTCTCGATTTAGAATAGTAGTAAAATCATAATTCATCGTCTTGTCCCCCTTTATGATTAAGTGTATCATGTTTTGGATATTTTAGAATCAAAGTATTCTTTTAATTTTACTGTCTTGTCACCTGACTTTACACATTGTATAATGTCCAAGACAGACTTTAGGAGGATACCATCATGTCAATGAAGGAAGATATACTACAATTAAAAAAAGATAAGAATGCCATTATCCTGGCACATTATTATGTGGATGGAGATGTGCAAGATGTTGCCGATTTTGTCGGGGATTCATTCGCATTAGCTAAAAAAGCGAAAGAGACAAGCGCACAAATCATCGTTTTTGCCGGTGTTCGTTTTATGGGAGAGAGTGCAAAAATTTTAAATCCTGATAAAAAAGTGCTCATGCCAGATTTAAATGCAGATTGTCCTATGGCTCATATGGCTGCTGTATCAAATATTCGTAAAATGCGTCAGGAAATAGAAGATCTTGCGGTTGTTTGTTATGTGAATTCGACAGCAGAATTAAAAACATTAAGTGATGTATGTGTAACTAGTTCAAATGCGGTAAAAATTGTTAAAGAATTACCGCAGAAGAATATTTATTTTATACCCGATCAGCATTTGGCATCTTTTGTAAAGGAACAAGTTCCAGAAAAAAATGTGATCTTGAATGATGGATATTGTATTACGCACCATCGAATGACAAAAGAAGACGTGCTGCAAGCTAAAGAGAAGCATCCTGATGCCTTGGTGTTAGTACATCCGGAATGTAAAAAAGAAGTGGTGGATTTGGCAGATTATGCAGGCAGTACGGCAGGCATCTTACAATACGCTACGGATAGTGAAAACAAGGAATTTATCATTGGTACAGAAATGGGTGTGTTATACAAACTAAAAAAACAAAATCCGGATAAAACGTTTTATAGTATGAGCGATAAATTGATTTGTACCAATATGAAAAAAGTAACACTGGATAAAGTATATGATGTCTTGTTACATGAAAAAAATGAAATTCAGTTAGATACAGAAACGATGCTTCATGCCAGAAAGGCAATGGATGCGATGTTGGAGATGGCAAAGGCATGAATGTAGTTCAAACAGATATCGTGATCGTAGGTACGGGATGTAGTGGATTGTTTGCGGCTTTACATGCTCCAAGTGATAAAAAAGTTCTTTTGATTTCTAAAACTTCTTTAGAAGAAAGTGATTCTTATTTGGCCCAAGGTGGTATCTGTGTACTAAAAGATCCTTCGGATTATGAAAGTTTCTTTAAAGACACGATCAAAGCCGGGCATTATAAAAATCGAAGACAGTCTGTAGATATCATGATTCAATCTTCACCAGACATCATTTCCAATTTAGAATCGTATGGCGTGCGTTTCGCAAAAGATGAACAGGGGCATTTTTTATATACCAAAGAAGGTTGTCATTCACATCCAAGGATATTATTTCATGAAGATATAACAGGAAAAGAAATCACATCACATTTATTAAAAGAAGCTTTAAAGCGTAAAAATCTAACTTTTATGGAACATACCACAATGTTGGATATATTGGAAGAAAAGAATACGTGTTATGGCATTCTTGCCAAGAAAGATGAAGAATTATTTGCCATACAAAGTGATTTTACGATTTTGGCAACTGGAGGAATTGGCGGACTTTTTAAAAATTCAACAAATTATCCCCATTTAACAGGTGATTCACTGGCGATCAGTCTTCGTCATAATATTGCTTTAGAAAATCCGGATTATATTCAGATACATCCTACGACATTATATTCAAAGAAAAAAGGTCGGCGTTTTTTGATCAGTGAAAGTGTGCGTGGAGAAGGGGCAAAGCTCTATGATAAAAATGGAAATCGTTTTGCCAATGAAGTTTTGCCAAGAGATCTTTTGACACAAAAGATTTATCAACAAATGAAAAAAGATGACACACCTTTTGTATGGTTGGATATGACAGTGCTTCCAAAAGAACAGATCCTTTCTCATTTTCCACATATTTACGAACATTGTCTTGAAGAAGGATATGATTGCACAAAGGAATGGATTCCGGTAGTACCTGCACAGCACTATTTTATGGGTGGTATTCATGTCGATGCTTATTCTAAAACAACGATGGATCAGTTATATGCAATAGGAGAAACAGCATGTAATGGAGTCCATGGTGCGAATCGATTGGCAAGTAATTCATTATTAGAATCTTTAGTATTTGCCAAAAGAGCTATGAAAGATCTTTGTATCAAGACACCTAAAACGTGTTTGGACTTAGAAAATCTAATTCAGAAAACTTTGAAAAATTTGGATGTATCCCAATATGCATCGATGGTAAAAGAAGTTATAAAAAAGAAGAAAGAAGGTAGAAGAATGAATTCAATTACTATGTCTATGAATGTGGATACTTTGATTCTACAAGCATTGCGAGAAGATGTCACAAGTGAAGATATCACGACCAACGCCATCATGAAAGGGTATCAATCGGGCAGTGTACAGTTGATATGTAAAGAAGATGGAATTATCGCAGGTCTTCCTGTTTTTGAAAGAGTTTTTCAACTTGTAGATTCCAAAACGGAAGTGACATTCTTTTTCAACGATGGTGATGCCGTAAAAAAAGGAGATCTGGTTGCGGAGATCTATGGAGATATTCGTTCTTTATTGACTGCTGAGAGGACAGCTTTAAATTATCTGCAAAGAATGTCTGGTATCGCAACGTATACTAGACAGACAGCCGATCTTTTAAAAGGAACAGGAATTCGCTTATTGGATACAAGAAAGACAACGCCGAATATGCGTGTATTTGAAAAATATGCCGTTAAAGTAGGTGGTGGTTATAATCATCGTTATAATTTAAGCGATGGAATTCTTTTAAAGGATAATCATATTGCGGCTGCCGGAGGTATTTCAAAAGCTGTTGAATTGGCAAAAGAGTATGCATCTTTTGTGCGTAAGATCGAAGTTGAAGTAGAGAATATGGATATGGTTAAAGAAGCGGTGCAGGCCGGTGCAGATATCATCATGTTAGATAATATGAGTGTGGAACAAATGAAAGAAGCTGTAGAGTATATTGATGGAAGAGCTTTAACAGAATGTAGCGGAAATGTAACGAAGGAAAATATTGCCTCTTTAGCTTCTACCGGTGTTGATTATATATCCAGTGGAGCCCTGACACACTCAGCTAAAATTTTAGATCTGTCTTTAAAGAATTTAAAAGCGGTGTAATATGAACAAAGAAGAACGATTAAAAGCATTAGAAAGCAAGTTGAAAGAAAGTTCCAGTCCACTATCTGGTGATTTTCTTGCGAAAAGTCTGCATGTATCCAGACAAGTTATTGTACAGGATATCGCATTGCTTCGTGCTTTAAATGTACCTATTCTTTCAACCAATAGAGGGTATATATTACCCAATCAGGCATATTCTATGATCATTAAAGTTTGTCACACAACAGAACAAATGTTGGAGGAGCTCAATACGATCGTGGATTGTGGAGCCACTGTGGATGATGTATTTGTCGAACATGCGACATATGGAAAGTTGGAAGCCAAATTATCATTATCCAGTCGTAGAGAGGTTAAAGATTTCTTTGAACAGATCCAGCAAGGAAAAAGTGAACCACTCAACAATTTGACAAATGGTATACATTATCATACGATTACAGCTTCATCTCAAGAAGTCTTAGATGATGTCAAAAACAATTTAGACAAATTAGGTATACTTTGTTAGAATAGGCCTATGCAAGTCGATATTTTTAAAAAGGCAAAAAAAGAGTTTCGAAATATTTCTGGTTTAATGCTGATACACGGTATTTTACCTTATATACTTATATTCGCATGTACCTATTTCCTTCGCTTTTTACCTATACCTTTTTTTGGAGCTTATCAAATTACTATTGTATTAAGCTATTTGATTCCAATGTTTGTAACAGCTTTGATAGTTGTTTTAGGAAACATTTGTCTCACTCCTTCTTTTAAAGGATTATCAAAAAAAGTAGGCTCTATAGGAAAATACATGGTTTTTCTTTTAGGTATGAATTTCTTTTGTTCTATATTGTATACTTTTATTCAATGGTTCTTTAGTGCTGTACATGGGCCATCTTCTAGTGGAATACAGATGTTATTTACTGGCAATTTATTGTTTGATAGCTTAATTATTCTGTATATTGTTTTACTGGGTCCTTTATTGGAAGAAATTTTATTTAGAGGAATCCTATTAAGAACCCTGGATAAATATCATAGAGTATTTGCGATTTTAATAAGTTCCATGTTGTTTGCGATGATGCATATGAACCTGCAACAAGGATTTACCACATTTTTTATCGGTTGTTTTTTAGCTTATGTCAGTTTAAAAGAGAATTCGATGCGTATTCCTATAATTTTACATATGTTAAACAATTTGATTGCCCTGGCAATGAGCGTTTCATTTCTTTCGGTTTTTTGTTTGATCGGTATGTTTGCTTGTTTTGTGGGAATGATCTATTTGCTACAAAAAAAGGGAGAAAATGTATTTCATTTATTTAAACAGGAATACTGTACTTATAAATATGGAAAGATGTTTTTTACTAGATGGACAACCATCCTATATATATTATTTTTTATACTGCAGATTTATATTTAATATGATAAACGAAGGGAATTGACTCTTCGTTTTTTTTGTGATTTTAATCATGATCATGTGATATTTTTATTTACTTTATATTGACAATACTTGATTTACTTTTAAAATTTAATCGGTTGAGTTTTATATCATTGATTGTTTATAAAAGGGAAAGATAGGGGAAAGTATGATAGGAAAGTCAGTAGTACAATGGATGAAATCTGAAATTATTTTGATCATTGCAGCTCTTGCGGCTATAATATCTTCTTTTTTTGTTCCTGTATCTTTTGCGTATTTAGATTATATAGATGTAAGAACATTGTGTTTACTTTTTTGTTTGATGATTATCATAGCCGGTATTCAAAAGTGTGGGGTATTTGATAGTTTAGCTCAATCTTTATTATCGGGTAATAGAAGTTTGCGCCTTTTACAGATTATTTTAATTTTGGTTCCTTTTTTTTCGTCTATGTTAATTACAAATGATGTGGCATTGATCACTTTTGTTCCTTTTACGATATCTATTCTACAAATGGCTCAAGAACAAAAAAAGATCATTCTTATTTTGGTATTACAAACGATTGCCGCAAATTTAGGAAGTATGGCTACTCCAATTGGAAATCCTCAAAACATTTATCTTTGTGGCTTTTTCCAAATGGATATGACAGATTTTTTTATAACGATGCTTCCAAGCACGATTTTAAGTTTTGTGATCTTAGGATGTTTTTCTATAGTTTGTAGAAATAAAAATATTCAGATCCATTTTCCAAAAAAACTTTCAATCCAAAATAAAAATAAGTTAAAAGCATTCGTTTTACTATTTATTTTGTGCATATTCACAGTTTTTCATGTTTTATCACACTGGCTTTTATTAGGAGTAGTATGTATAACTATTTTTTTGATAGATAAAGAGTTGTTTAAACGAGTGGATTATATTTTACTTTTAACTTTTGTGTTCTTTTTCATATTTGCGGGTAATATGTCTAATTTAGAAACAGTGCGCCAAATACTGCAAGCTTTCATGGAGAAAAGTGCATTATTGACTTCTATGGTGGCTTCTCAAATTTTTAGTAATGTACCTGCTGCGATATTATTATCCAATTTCACGGACAATGTTCATGAATTATTATTGGGCGTTAACATTGGTGGATTAGGAACTCCTATTGCCTCTTTAGCCAGTTTGATTACCATTAAATATTATTTAAAATCAGAATATGCTCAACCTAAAAAGTTTTTTCTTTACTTTCTTTGTTTAAACTTTTTCATTCTTATACTTCTTTATGTGTTTGTTCTGATGTTTTAGTAAGAGTTTTTATTAAAGGGTTGTAATTTTGACGGATCAAATATATCAAATTATAATTAAGGCACGGAAACTGGATGAGGATTTAAATGAACGGAGATGAGTGATAATGATTAAAATACTATTTGTGTGCCACGGCAATATTTGTAGATCGCCTATGGCAGAATTTATTATGAAAAAAATAATCAGTGACAAAGGATTAGAAAGTCAGTTTCTTATTGAATCAGCAGCTACCAGCACTGAGGAAATAGGACATGATATGTATCCGCCTGCGAAAAGAAAATTGACGGAAAAGGGAATTCCTTTTACAAAACGCAAAGCTCGCCAGATACGGTTTGATGAATATGAAAAATGGGATTATATACTAGGAATGGATCGATGGAATCTTCAAAATTTAAAACGTATCTTTTATAATGATAATAAAGAAAAAGTACATTCTTTACTTCAGGACAAAGATGTAGCTGATCCATGGTATACCGATGATTTTGAAACAGCATACCAAGATATTGAACGTGGATGTAAAGAATGGCTGGAAAGGATTTTAAATGATTAAACAAAATTTGCATACACATAGTACATATTGTGATGGTAAAGATTCTATAGATGAAATGGTAGAGACTGCAATTGAAAAAGGATTTACGATTCTTGGTTTTTCTGGGCATGGTCCATGTGCTGTGGATGATGTGGCGATGAAAGAAAGTGATCTTTCTAATTATATGCAGGATATTTTAAATGCGAAAGAAAAGTATAAAGATAAAATACAAATCTTCTTAGGAATTGAAGAAGATATTTCAGATCGTATCTCTTCAAAAGATCCATATGATTTTGTGATTGGCAGCAAACATTTCATGTTTATTAAAAATCAAGTGAAAAATGTAGATTATTCTAAAGAGATGGCTCAGGAAATAGTTGAACTTTATAATGGAGATTTTCTGGAATATGCCAAAGATTATTATGAGGATCTAAAAAATATCGCAAATTATCCGGAAGTTGATATTGTAGGACATTTGGATCTTTTGATGAAATTTAATGAAGATGAAAGTTTTATTTCTTTTACGAATCCAACCTATTTATCCTATGCCAAAGATTGTATTGATACCTTGATTGCAGCCGGAAAGATATTTGAAGTCAATACGGGTGCAATTTCCAGAGGATATCGCACTAAGCCGTATCCTCATCAAACTTTATTGGCCTATATTTATGAAAAAGGTGGAAAAATCTTATTAAATAGTGATTGTCATAACCGAGTAAACTTAGATTGTTATTATAAAGAATCAATGGAACTGATCAAACAGTGTGGTTTTAAAACGATGATGATTTTGACATCGGAGGGATTTAAAGAGGTGCCTATTGACCAATTTACGGTCTAGCACCTTTTTTTTATATCTTTTAATATATGGTATCTCATTCTTGCAATTGCTTAGTGATTTTTAGAAGCAATTTTATATATTTTATAAAAGTAGTATAAAAAAGTCCTTTATATAAAGGACTTATTGACATATGGTGGAGCGTAGGAGGATCGAACTCCTGACCCCCTGCGTGCAAAGCAGGTGCTCTCCCAGCTGAGCTAACACCCCACAAAAGTGTTTTGCAGAAAACAAAATGGTGGGCCTGAATGGATTTGAACCAGCGACCTCACCCTTATCAGGGGTGCGCTCTAACCAACTGAGCTACAGGCCCATTTGCTGACTGCTCAATAATAATATCATTTGCTAGTACATGTGTCAAACATTTTTTTAAAAAAATTATAAAAAATTTTCAGAAGCAAATTTCGTTCTATAGCCTATAGAACTACTATATTAAGTATGCTATGATTGACGAAGATAAATATATTTTAATGAACAAACAAAAATAACATCTTGTATCTAAGATGTTATCCTTGTTTCATAATTAATTGTTTTTTTTTAGGAGAGAGATATGAAGGGTTTTTAATGTGTTCCCTGAACACATTTATAATATAAAGAAAAGTTTTCAAATAAATAATAGATTATCGTGTGAAAGTATGTGAGACAAAAGCGCATTTTGTAAAATTATGGAGTTTTTTTGGTTTTTTTTCAAGTATGGTATAATGTCAAAGATTGGATGTGGGATAGATGCTTTTATTTTTTAAATGTTTACCACGATTGTTCCGTCAAGCAAATAAAGATATGAGGCGCCATTTTGCGCTGACTTTTTCTTCAATTTTAGTGATTGGGATCGCATTGTTGATTTCGATGTTAATGATTGTATTGGCGTGGAATGTTTCAGGTTTCACGGAAAATATCGAAGAGCAGCTAGTGATTCAAGTTTCTATTAATCCGACAATGAGTGAAAATGACATTCAGTCACTAGAAGATGAATTAAAGGATCTAAAAGGGGTAGAAACGGTTCGCTTTAGTGATAAAGATGAAGAGCTGAATCAGCTTATTGAAGATTATGGAGAAACTTTTGAACAATATGCAGGGGATAAGAATCCATTATATGATGTATTTATTGTTGAATTAAGTGATAATACCCAAATTGATTCTATTACTAACAAAATAAGTAAGATGGATGGTGTTGTGGAAGCAACCTACGGAACAGGTGCTGTAAATACAATGGTGCACTTATTTGCGAGTTTACGCTTTGGTGGGCTTATTTTTATTATAGCTCTGATATTTTTATCCATTTTCTTGATTCGCAATACGATCAAGATGACCATACAAGTGCGAAAAGATGAAATTCGTATTATGCGTCAAGTTGGTGCCGCAAACTGGTATATTACTTTTCCATTTATGTTACAAGGTATGTTAAGTGGTTTTATAGGTGCTTTAGGGCCTTGTTTATTATGTGTTTTAGGATATAGTGCGTTATATCGATCTTTTGGCGGAATGTTTATGTCGGATATGTTTATTCTGATCGAACCATTCCCGTTTACGTTGATCATTAGTGCTATATTATTGGCTATTGGTGTATTGGTAGGAATGTTTGGTAGTTATTTGGCAAGTCGAAAGTATTTGAGGTGGACACGATGAAAAAGAGAAATTTGATCAGTCTTATATCTGCAGAAGCATGTGCTTTAGCGTTTGCGCTTCCAGTATATGCACAAGATTATTCAGATACGGATGCCTGGGTATCTCGTTGTTCGCAACCGCAGTCTTCACAAGAAGGCGTTAAAGCCTGTCAGGGATTTCAGGATTATCAACAACAGCGATATGACAAGCTTCAGGAAGATATCAAGCAATATAGTAAAGATATCGCATCTTTAGAAAAAGATACAGATCAAATGGAACAATTGGCTAAGACTCAAAAGGAATTGCAGGAACAACTGGAAGGACAGATCCAGGAAAAAGAAAGTGCTATACAAAAGATCGAAGAAGAAATTAAAAGTTTGGAACAAAAGATTCAAGAAAAACAGGAAGAAATAGATGCCTGGGATAAACAAATCAAATCCAGAATGCAAAATGAGCAATCAAATACAGGAACGAATATGTTGATTGATTTGGTGATGGGCTCACAAGATCTAAATGATATGCTTCGACGTATTTCTGGTATCGAAAGGATCACAGAAGATGATCAACATCAAATTGAGCAGTTGAATGAATTAAAAGAACAATTGGATCTTCAAAAGGCAGAACAGGTTCGCCTGGAAGAGGAAACAAAGTCTCAACAAGATCAGTTAAAATCACAACAACAGCAGGCAAAAGAGCTGGAAGAATCTTATAATCAGCTGGTTGAGCAATATGAGCAGCAGATGGCACAATTACAAGCTGCCAAAAGGGCTGCCTTTAACGATATAGAATCTATTCGTTCGAATATGATTTCTGTGAGTTATTCAGGAACGCTTGTCAATGTTGCAGGTTTTGTATCACCAATTACTGGTGGTCGTATGTCGGCTGGTACCTGGGCTTATCCTGGAGGTGGGCTGCATTTGGGTATGGATTATGCAGTACCAATTGGTACGCAAGTAGTAGCTCCTGCTGATGGTGTCATTTTATATGCGAATAATCCGGCACCAAGCAATGGAGGATATCTAGGCAACTGGACAGGCTATCCATATGGCGGTGGAAATACGATCGAGATGGTTTGTATGGTCAATGGTACGACATATGCGATAAGTTTTGCCCATTTATCGCGAGAAGGTTTTGCGGTCAGTGCTGGGCAAAGTGTTACGCAAGGACAGCCAATCGCATTGACGGGAAATTCAGGTAACTCCAGTGGACCTCATTGTCATATCGAAGTCTATAATTTAGGACAAATGAGTTTGGAAGAGGCGGTTTCACGCTTTTCTTCATCGGCTGATTTCGCATGGGGAACCGGCTGGAATTCGACAGCTACAGCTTGTGATAATGGATATAGCACGCCATGTAGAGAAAGACCGGAGAAGTTCTTTGGATAAGGAGTCAAAACATGATTGAATTAAAAAATGTGACAAAATCATATCCTAATGGAGTTCATGCATTAAATCGTGTATCTTTAACAATCGAAGATGGTGAGTTTCTTTATATCATTGGGCCTACTGGTTCAGGGAAAAGTACGATCATTAAAATTTTGAATGGAGAAGAAGTTCCAGATTCTGGAATGGTATTTGTCGATGGAGTGGATGTAGGTTCTTTAAAACATAGAAAAGTTCCTTATTATCGTCGAAATATAGGATGTGTTTTCCAGGATTATCGTCTTCTTCCTACTTTAACTGTACAGGAAAATATTGCGTTTGCCCTTGAGGTATTAGGGGTTTCTAAAAAAGAGATTCGAGCTCGAGTCGATGAAGTTTTGGATTTAGTTGATCTTAAAAGTAAGGCAAGAGCATATCCTAATGAGCTTTCTGGTGGTCAGCAACAACGTGTGACTATTGGAAGAGCTATAGCTAATAATCCTAAATTGTTGATTGCGGATGAACCAACTGGAAACTTAGATCCGGAAAAATCTTTGGAGATTATTGCGTTGCTTGAAAAAATCAATAAGTTGGGAACGACTGTTTTGATGGTTACACATGATATCGTTCTTGTCGAAAAGTTTAAGAAAAGAACAGTGACATTAGATCAAGGGTACATAGTAAAGGATTCTAAGAAGGGTGGTTATATCAGTTTATGAAACGTCTGTTGAATCTTTTTTGGTATGAGCTGAAATATGCGTTTCGAGGAATTCGAAAACACTTTCTTTTAACGCTTTCTGCCATCAGTGCTATGGCAGTTTCTACTTTATTGATCGGATGTTTTTTATTGATTGGAATGCATGTAGATCATTTTGCCACAAATGTAGAACAAGATATGAATGTACATGTGGTTTTAGATTCTGAAGTTGTTGACCAAGATCAGATCGATAAGATAGAGCAAGATATTCAAAATGTGTCTAATGTTGCATCTGTAAAGTTTTCCAGCAAGGATGATGAATTAGAATTGATGATTCAGGAAAAAGGAGAAGCTTTTAGTCTGTATCGAGGTCAAGAAAATCCTTTAGCCAACGCTTTCTTTGTCGAAGTAAAAGATAGTTCTAAAATTGAGGATACAGCATCTCATATAGAGGATATAGAAGGTGTTAGTTCAGTGGCTTATGGAGGCTCCAGCGTAACACGTTTAGTAAATTTATTAGACATGGTTCGAAAGATTGGCTATGGTGTTGCGATTTTGTTGTTGATTCTCTCACTTTACTTGATATACAATACGATACGTACGACTATATATTCGCGTCAGGATGAAATCAAGATCATGCGTACGGTAGGTGCTACAAATACTTTTATTCGTATACCATTTGAAGTACAAGGGATTTTGATTGGACTAGTAGGTGCATTGCTTCCATTTGCGTTGATTTACTTTGGCTATCCTATCTTATATGATCAGATGGATGGAGTTTTATTTGCCAGTGTTTTCTCATTGATAGATATTTCGCAAGTGAGATGGTATATCGGGTTTGCTATGATAGGCTGCGGCTTGGTCATTGGTATTTTGGCCAGCTTGTTGGCAGTTGGAAAGAGTTTGAGAGCTAAACGTTAAACAAGGGGGGGGACGATATGAAAAAAGCAGCTAAAAAAGAGTATACACTTACTGTTGTTATCGTAGTTCTTTGTTTAATATTCTTTGGCTTAGGTGTTTCGATTCCTTTGATTTTTGATCGAAGTTCAAAACAGGATAATACAACAGAAAAAGATAAATTTGATGCGATTTATTCGTTATTGACAAATGAGTGGTATTTTTCTGATGATGTAGATAATCTTGATCAAAAGCTTTTGGAAAAAGCAATTGAAGGAATGACTGATTTAGAAGAAGACCCTCATACGCAGTATTTTGATTTAGAAAGTGCTAAAGAGTTTTCAGATACATTGGAAGGTTCTACTGTTGGTTTAGGATTTTCTTATTTTCTTAATGAAGATGATCAGTTTGTAATTCGAGAAGTGTTTTTAGATTCACCGGCTGAACAAGCAGGTTTACAAAAAGGTGATATTATCACAGAAGTTGATGGACTTTCTTGTTCACAAAGTGATGCGCAGAAAATCATAAAACGAATTCAAAGTAAAGAAGGTAAAAGTATAGAAATCACCTATTCACGCAATGGACAAGAAAATACGACAAAAATTACACCGACAGAATATGATCAAACTGTAATTTGTACTCTGCATGAAGATGAAGGATATGGTGAAATTGTCTTAACAAGTTTTTCAGAACATAGCGGTGAAGATTTCTCCAAAGCTATGGCTCGTCTACAAAAAGCAGGTATTAAAAAAGTTGTTTTGGATCTAAGAGGTAATACAGGTGGATATTTAAGCGCTGCTGTAGATATTGCCAGTTCCTTATTGCCAGAAGGCAGTGTGATCTTTCAGGAAGAACAAAAAGATGGATCTAAAACGAGTCAAACTACCAATGATAACTACGGTTATGTACCGATGGATAAAATTGTGATTTTACAAAACGATACAACGGCGAGTGCAAGTGAAGCGTTGATTGGTGCTTTACGCGATAATTTAAAAGATAAAGTTGTCACAATTGGTACAACTTCATATGGTAAAGGCACAGAACAGACTACCGTTCCTTTTAGTGATGGTACAAGCATCAAGTATACGATTGCCAAGTGGTTGACACCTAATGGCGATTCAATTCATGAAAAAGGGTTTACACCAGATATAGAAGTGCAACCTAGCAGTGTATCTAAAATCAGTTATTCATCGTCTTTAGAGGATGAAACGATTACAAAAGACACTGTACATGCCAATGCGAGCGCGCTACAGCAGTTTTTACAATATTTAGGCTATAATGTTGATCGAACAGATGAGTATTTTAGTCCTGCATCCAGTGAGGCCTTAAAACAATTTCAATCAGATAATGGGCTTTCTCAAACTGGAGATTGTGATCCAGATACATGGAAATTACTAAAGAAGAAGGCTTTATTAAAGTATAATGAAGAAACTTTATATTCCGATGTGCAACGTGATCAAGCCATTCAAGAAATCACAAAGTAAAGGCAGTTGTTAAAGAACAATTGTCTTTTTTTATTGTGACATAAATCATGTTCCTTCTTAAAAGATAATTTAAGAAGGAAATGAGGGAGATAAGATGATGTTACGACTTCGTTTAAAGGTTCGTTTATTTTTGATTGTGATAAGCCTATTAGCACTGTATACAGGATTAACGATTGGATGGAAAGCACATGGAAATGGATTGTATTTTCTGTTGTTTATTTTTCCGTGGATGTGTATTCTTGTATGGTCTATCATTGGAGGGCCACTGAGAATAAAATAAAAAAACGATATGTATTTTAATAGAATACATATCGGATTTTTACTGATTATTCAAGCCATCCAATAGGTGTAGTGTAAATATATTGCCATGTATCATAGTCATGATCGTATTCTTCATAACTGGCTTCGTAGACAATACGAATATTAAAGTTGTCATTTAGGGATAAGACTTGATAGATTACATTATGCCCTACATTTTGGTCATCGAGCTTCATCCCTGTTAAATCTATCATCTCATCAGATAAGTTCATGTTTTCAATAGCATGAATCATTTCTTTTTCGCTCATATTCGATTTTAATGGAGAATCAATACCATTTTTTGATAAATACTTTGGAAGTTCTTCAAAATTTTTATACTGCATATATTTTACCTCATTTCACGTATGCTATGGTAAAACGATATGTTATTTGATGTCAACTTTAATGCATGAAAATACAAGTTTATCGTTCTACAAAGATATATGAAGACTATTTTATATGATTTTGCGACAGTGTTAAAAATAACAAAAAGTTAATTAATTCAAAATAGACTCCAGAGTAAAAATAACTTATACTAGAAGCTGTGTCTAAAATGGAGGTAAACATGGAATTAATTTCTTTGACAAAAGAAGAATACCAAATATATACAGAAAAAAATTGTAACCCGGATTTTCTTCAGTCTGTTTATGCGGCCAATAAGATGTTACATGATGGTTGGATCGTTGAATATTATAAGGCTGTTGAAAATGAAAAAGTTATTTCTGTATTTATGATTGGATATGTACACTTACTTCATTATTTTTATTATGCATATATCCCTAGAGGTTTCTTTATAGATTATGAAGACCAGAAAGCTTTAGTTAAAGTAACAAAAGAACTAAAAAAAATACTGAAGAAAAAACGCGTGATCTATCTGGAGATAGATCCTAAAATATCTTTACGACAACATGATAAAAATGGAGATGTTGTAGTGGATGGTATCAACAATGAACATATTGTTGAAAATTTAAAACATGCTGGATTTGATCATCAACCCCTTAAGCATGGCTATGACACTACAAAACAATGTCGATGGATTTCAGTAATAGATTTAAGAGGTAAAACAAAGGATGACGTATTTGCCGATTTTAGTATAAAAACAAGAAACGATATACGAACTGCGCAAAAATACGGAGTTAAAGTCAGAGCTTTAAAAGAAGATGAATTATCTATTTTAAATTATATGGAACAAGAAGCTGGACAACGTCATGATTTTGAAGCCGTAACTATGGATACATTCAAAACGATGTATTCGTGTTATAAAGACCATGTTAAAACGCTGTATGCTTATTTGGATTTAGATGAGTATGAACAGAGTCTAAAGTCTGAAATAGAACCACTGGAAAAAGAAATTCAGGAACTAAAAGAATTCTTACAGGAAAATCCAAATTCAAAGAAAAAACAAAATCGATTAAAAGTAGCTCAGGAATATTATGATTCTTTACAAAAGAAATCACAGGAAGTGGTGTATCTAAAAGAAAAATATGATAAAGAAGTTCCTTTGGCCGGTTCTATGTTTGTGAAATTTGGGGATGAAGTAGTATATTTGTCCAGCGGAATGGATTATCAATTCAGAACTTTTAGAGGAGCTTATGCGATTCAATGGGAAATGATACAAGAAGCAATAGATGAAGGATACAGTTATTACAACATGTTAGGTATAAGTGGATTCTTTAAAAAAGGTGAAGATGGATATGGTGTATTTGATTTTAAACGAGGTTTTAATGCCTGTGTTGTAGAATACATTGGAAATTTCATATTACCTGTTCGTCAGTTTCTTTATAAAATCAGTATGCACAAGCAAAATAAAGATAGGGCATCTTAATGGTAAGATGCTCTTTCTTTAAAAAATTCAATTTTTTTCAAATTTGGTATTGCAAATAAGGGGAGGTCATGCTAATATAATTAAGCAGTTGCCTGAATAGCTCAGTCGGTAGAGCATCCGGCTGTTAACCGGCAGGTCACAAGTTCGAGTCTTGTTTCAGGCGCCATTGCAAACTAACACTTTCTTAATAAATGCTTTATGTGAAGGGGCAAATTAAGAAAGTGTTTTATTTTTTGCGTTTTTTAGCACAGATTTAGCACACTGCTCTTTTTTCATTACCAAACACCTTATCAACCACAGCAAGTTTTTTCTTATCGTTTACATGAGCATAAACTGACATGGTTGTATTAAAATTTGCATGTCTTAATAATTCCTGTGCCACTTTCATTTCAACATTTGCATCTACAAGTTGGGTAGCATATGTATGCCTTAATAAATGAAAATGAAAGGGTATTCCTAATTTCTTCGATACATTTCTTATTGTGTTTCCTGAACAGTCAGGGTGTAAATATCCTCCATCTTCATCACAGATAACTATCGGATAAGGGTTAACTTCAAACCAAATCAATAATTTTTGTTTTAATGCATTAGGCAAAGGTATCAATGCTTTTGAGCTTTTGGATTTCATCTGCTCAACAGCTTCGATATCTTTTTTCTTTTTCCCTTTATAGTTTAACTTTCTATGAACATAAATCATATTTTCTTCAAAATCAAAATCCTCTTTGTGAAGTGCCATAACTTCACTTAATCTTAACCCAGTATAGTAGCCAATCATGACAGCCATAGTTAGAGAATCATATTCGAATGTTTTTTTATTCTTTAATTCCCTAAGAATGGTCTGTAATTCATCATATGTTAGAATATGTTTTTTCTTCTTGGTTTCTACTCCTGTGATTTTGACATGTTCCATTGGATTAGAAGAAATATATTCACAGCGAATCGCATAAACAAAAATCCTTCTAAGAGCAGATTTGATATCTTCATTAATAGGCTTTCCACAATCTTTTCTTTTATTAAAAAACAGTTGAAGCGTTTTATACCGAATCTCTTTAATTGGCATACGTCCTAGATCTAGGGTCGCATTTTTACCGCTCCAATAGTGCAAAGTCTTTTTGGTGTTGTAAATCGTATTGTGTTGGAACTCCGTAGCCCCTACTTCCAAGAATTCATCATAAACCTCTTTCAATGTTTTTTTACAGTCTGCAACATATGAATCCATATTTGCAAACTCTATTTTTTTCTGATTCTCATGTTCTTGTGCTTCCTTTTTTGTATCAAAACCACCTTTCCAATATCGGTATGAAACTCCGTTGATTCTATAAGTAAAATATACCTGATACTTATATCCACTTTTCGCTCTTTTGTTGGGTACCTTTCTTATTGACACTAAAATTCCTCCTTTAATGTACCTTTTGTGTAAAGAGCAGAAATAATAGGCTTACTATAAGTATAGACCATTTTCGGTCAATATTCTGCTCTATTTGTAATTTTTTTCTTTGCCTCTAAAGCTTTATATTTATTTGATACATCTAACCCTGCATAATCATTTTGAAATTTCTTAATTGCTTCATAAGAATACATATATCGTTTACCAATTTTTATAGATTTTAAACATCCTACCTCACTCAACATAACAACAGTATCTTTATGTGCTCCTAGTAATTCACCTACCTCCTCACGGGTATACATCCTTAATTTTTCGTTATAATTATTCACTCGTTCCATGATATCCTCCTATTCCATTAATATCTTGATTGTATCTTTAATAAAATTTTGATTTTCTATTAGCTCTGTCACAGGGTCTGATAAATCATTCTTTTTTCGAATTACTTCTACGATTTGGTTTGCTACAGAAGGGATAGGGTAATATGTATTATCAATATCACTCCATACGAATGTTGTGATTCTTTTATGTGTTACTTGTATATAATATTTACATCGTCGTTTAAATTGAGTAACTGGTTCATTGTCCTTGAGGTACATGTTTTTAAAAAAGTCGTCTATACTTAACACAGATGTGATGAATATATACTTACACCTTAATACCTTATTGTGGTATCTTGATTTTACTGAACTTCTTAAATGCGGGTCTAATAGCTTTAATAAATCAGCTAATTCAAATACACCTGGTCTTAGGTCATCCAAAATCAATGACTCTTGACCTTTATAGTTTTCCAATGGATCATTTGAGGAACTTGAAATACAGGGTACTCCTCCTGAAAGATTTTTTGCTAACATTTGAGCTAAAGTTGTTTTCCCTGTGTTACTAGGTCCACAAATATAGAAAACAGTTACAGGATCATTCATATGTTCCTTTAAATACAATTCGTCTGCTACCTCAAAAGCATTTTCAAATAATTTTTTATGCTTGATGTATATATAAGGGGGTATTGAACCACCTATATCAGCACGAACTAACTTGCCTTCCAAAATTTTTTCTATAAGTTCTTTAGTATCAATAGAGAGTAATTTTATTAAATCCTTATAGTCATAATTTGCTACAACTTCTGATACATCATATTGATGTTTTTCAGGAGCATTCGCATGAATCAAATATAAATTTGCATCATTCCAGTTTCCTTTGATTTTTGAAATAAAGTTGGGTTGAACATCAAACCATTTTGCTACATATTCTAATTTTTGAACTTGATTAAATTTTATAATCAAATGAATATGTTTATGCTTATATTTAACTTCTTGTTTATTATCACTTTCTTCAATGTTATGATCTTGTTCTACCTCATCTTTGTCATGGATAATGTAACTCCACTGTTTAATAGCAGAACTATGTTTCAGTAATACGTCTTTAATTCTTCTTATATCTTCCTCAGAGTCAATGTGTGTAACTAGTTCGCAATGTCTGATGGATTGTTTATTTTTGGTCATTGTGTTCCCTCCTTTAAATCAATAATTCCAAAAATATTTTTAATTTGATTGTTGATTTCTACAGTTAGGTCTTTATCCATAATCTTTAGAATAAAATCAACATCCTGTTCAACATTTCTAATAAATACAGAATCAAAATCTTGAAAATTGTTGAATTTAGAACGTAATTTAGTCATAATAGCATCTTTACACTGTCTTAAACGAAATTCTTGATTATTCTGATATTTTATAAAATCCTTTTCTAAATCTAGAATGATAACCCCATCATCAAGGATATGATTTAATTTCCAGACAATACTTTCTTTTTTCGCATATCTGTAAAACATGTTTTCACATGTTGTTATTACTTCTTGTAAATCTAAATATTTCATTTTTTTCTTTCCTCCTTTTTTCTTTTCACGGACATCAAGGACAAGCCCGATGTCCATTGATTCTACGATTTCTACAATTTTTGATCAAAAAGATATTCTTTAAGTTGTGCTTCTAACCCAGATATATTGATTAAAGGGTACTGCACAATTTCCATAGGATACCCATCGGCTTTTAAAACTCCTTGACCTGTTTTAAAGATTCTTTCAGGTCTTTCTTCACCAGAGAACATCATATTAAAGTGTTCTTTGGATGGATTTCCTAAAGCAAGGGTAATCAAGAAATTATCCCTCGACCCAGTAGCAAATATGGTACTGTCAGGTCTTTGAACGGAAATCCATATCATATACCCTAAGCTCCTTCCCATGGCTAAAATTTCTCCAATCATAGATTGTACTTCCTGAGCATACTTGGTTTTGTTAGCTTTATCACGAGTAGATAAATAGCCAATCATGGAATTATATTCGTCAATAATCAAAAGTTGTCTTCGCTGTATGATTCCTTTTTTCCTGTCCTGAACAAACTCAGAATAAAATTTTTTAATACCCTCATAACACTCATCAAATACAAAATAGTTTTCAGAGCATTTCATAAATCTAAAATCTTCACCATTTTTAAAATCGCATAACCACAACGTGCCATTATTTAGGTTTATGTACTCACGAATTAAAAATAGTAGTGTGTTTGTTTTTCCACTCCCAGTTGAACCTGTAATTAAGGCATGTGGGTGTGAAGTTAATGAATATCTCAAAGGAATCTTCTTAGGATTTTCACCCAATTCATATCCCCAAACAAGAGTGTTTTCATCTCGTTTATAACGTACCTGTTGTTTTAAAGGCATAGAATCCACTTTCTTATGTTGCTTAAATTCTTCAACCCACAACACTCCGTATGGATTTTGTGCAACAAATACATTAAGTTCCATGTTCACGCTTGAAAAAGAGACTACTACAAAATCAGATGGGGTAACAGCCGAATATCCCAATAAAATCAGATATTCTTGTACAACTCGCTCAGCAATTGTCTGGCTTAAAGATTCAATTTCAGAAGCTTCTAAATCTTTTTTTAAGCCATTCGTAGCAAAGGTATAACAAGTCACATATTGTTTGCTAATTTCCATGAACCCTTTAAAGTAATACACCTCAAACAAATTACTGAGTTGATTAAATTCTTTTTCTATACGATCTTTTGAGAACCCTGCTTCATTATTCAACCCTAAAGTAATAGGCGTAGGATATTGCATTTTAATGATTTTGCCATTTGCTTTTTGGCGTATCTTTTCAGACAATATCTGAGAAATAGTATTCATCTTTAAATGAAAGCTGTTTTGTGTTGCAAAAACAAACATTAAAATAACAAACAATAAGTAAATAATAGATGCTGATAAGAAAATACAAACTAATAACATATAAATCCTCCTAACTTATCAACTGAGCTTTACCGAGAGCTAAATGCTCTCGGCAAAGCTATTGAATTTCTCTAATTGTTGCCGAGTCAGCTTTAATTGACTCAAAAATATTTTTTGTTTTTGAATCGTAGAAAACAGCAATTCGTGCATTTTCGAATATCACAGCAATATGTTTCCCTGCTTCCTGCCTTTCTTGAAAATCATCAACGGAAAATTTGATTCCATTTGCAGGCAATTTGATTAAAAACTGTTTAAAAGTCACGTTTCGATTAACAGTCAATCGATAAGCTGCTACTTTATTTGTTGGTCGATTGTTTTCATCGAATTCATAAATTTTTTCAATTTCAGACAGATAAAACCATTTATCAGGGATAACCATTTCAAGAGGATGATATGCACCTACTAATAAATATTTGTTTTTCATGCTATTCTCCTTTCTAGCCTATTTCTTTTGGCACAATCAGCATATTACAGATACTTTTCATTATAAATTTTTGTCAGAAGCTAACCCCCCTAGAAGTACACAATAAAATTTTGTTCTGACTTATTTTTAAATCAAATGTACTGTTTTTTATGGGAAACAAAACTCATAAAATTGTTTAAAGTACAAAAAAAAATAATGAGCGAACTCATTTTATTTAGATAGTATATAATAGATATAAGGAGGTAAAACTAAATGAAGGCAGAATCTAAAAATGTCTATGAATTATTTGTTGATGCTATTCTTGAAATGAAGAAATCCCCTGATACTGGATTACCAAAATTTGTAATTACCGATTTTAGATTATTAGATACAGTTATGAAATATTATGAATGGTATAACATTTCAGATAAGGTAAACGAACTAAAGACCATATTAAATATTAGAATCCCAAAATATAATAAAGAAAACTATAAAAGTAAGGGAGATTTTGGTGAAACAATTGAGTTTTTATACCATTTTGAAGTGGTATATAGTTTTTACAAAACGATATATATTTTTTTTAGGGAACTTCAAGATTTCTATTATAAGCCTGGGACAGAGGCACACAGTATATTAAGTGATACTTTTGCAGATAATGATACAAATATATATAAATTTATAAAAAATTATCACGATGATCCTCAATGGAATGAGAATTTAAAAAAATCAATAGAGGACTTAAAAAATAGAAAAACACAAAAAAGAAAATTCTATAAAAACGACTTATATTCTACTCCATATTTTGTATTAAAAGTTAATTATATGTTAACAAACGCAAAAACTTTTAAAGATGATTATTTTTCTACTTTAATAAATAATTTAATATTTTATGAAGAAGAGTTTAATAAATCTATAAATTGGATATCAGATAATTGTTTTGCAGATAAGAATAACTCTTCAAAAGAGCTAAAAGATTACATTAGTAAATATGATTATCTAATTAAAAAAGAGCTTATTCTAGTAAATGAAAATAACGATAGTAATGAAGTGAAGAATGATTTAAATTTTGATAAAATCACACAGGAATTATCAATAATAAAATTTGAAAAAACTAAAAACTTGTTTGAGTATATACAAAAAAAATATAAATATTTGCAACATCATAATCAACTGTTTAACTCTCTTTATGAAGGTAAAAGGGGTATATACAAATCACGTGATTTTGCCAAAGCATTAGAAGCATTTATCAAAGAAGATTTTTTCTATTATGTATTTAATAATGTTGATGAAGAAATCGGAAAAATACGTTATTTATTCTTTTCGTCATGGTTATGCAAACAGCTCAACCCAGATAACCCAATTGCATCCAAAAAACCCCTTAAAGGTAAAGATGGTTTTGCAAAGGAGTTCATAAATGATGTAATATGTTTAAAGGAAAAACCGATAATCAATATGGATTTAAAGAAACAAAAAGGTCTTGTAAAAGCTGAGTATATTATTCCTCAATTTGAACTTGAAGAAAAAGTGAATGAATTCCTAAAATATAACAAGAAAACATTAGAAAAATTTGTGAGACAATACAAAAAATTTACTGATATTCAATCAGAAGTTATTAAATATTCAGAATACAGCTTTCGAAAATTACATACAGATAAACAAAAGAGTGGCCATTAAATCAATGGTCACTCTTTTTATCTGGAATATACTCAACAATATCTTCGATTTTACAATCTAGAATCTCACAGAACATTTCTAGTGTATGTGTTGATACATGTTGATTCTCTCTAAATCGCGTCAATTGTCCTGCCGACACTTTATATTTATGAATAAGTGTATATTGTGTTATTCCTCTATTTTTCATTGTTTCCCACAATTTAGCATAACTTATCATCATATCGCCTCTTTTGTATATTGAATATTACCTTAAATCGGTCTATAATCAAATTAGCTATTTTTGGTTAATTATCTTATTATTGTTAATTAGCTTTAATTAGTTAATTAACTTATTATAGGTAATTAACATTATTTAGCTAATAAAGAATACTAGAATTGGAGGAAGTTATGAAAGAAAGTGGACAGCATCACGTTAGCAAAAAAGCAAAGTCTTTAATGTCTATTGGTTTAGCTTCTATGATGGCTTTAAATTTAACTGCTTGTAATTTTGGACAAGATGAAGAAAAGAAAGATAAGCCAGAAAAAGAAACAGAGAAAAAAGATAAGAAAACTTCTCAGAAAGACAAAAAGAAGAATAATAAGAAAGAATCAAAAAAAGAAGTTACTTTAAAAGATGGAGGCAAAGCAGTTGTAGGTACTACTAACACAGGTCAAACCTACATGGTATTACCAAACACAAATATTTCTGTACCTGTAAACAACGGGAATACAGGAAACTCAGGAAATACGGGTAATACAGGAACACAAACACCAGCAGCAAACAAAGGTACTTTAAAAGCCTTAGTAGATTCGGCTCGTTTGTTGGATTGGGCAGATTTTACGGATGATTCATTTAATGCGTTCCAGAGCGTGTTAACAAATGCTATGAACGTATTGAACAATGCTAATGCTACACAAGCTCAGGTGGACCAAGCAGTAACAGATTTGCAGAACGCTATCGGAGGTTTAGTGAATTATGTAAGACCTGATACAAGTGGTTTGGAAAGTGTAATCCAGAGTGCAAAAGATTTAAATGTACAGATGGGTGATTACTCTAACGATAGCTACAACAAGTTTACACAAGCATTGCAGACAGCTCAGGGTATTTTAAATTCTGCGAAACCAACTGACCAACAGGTAGCAGATGCTACGAATGCATTGCAAGATGCTATGAATGGTTTAACAGTAGATTATGCAGGATTGCAGGGTAAATTTGATGAAGCGAAAGCGTTAGATGAAAGCAAGTACACGCCTGAATCTTACGAATCATTCAGCAAAGTGTTACAAGAAACAGAAGAATTCTTGTCCACCACAGACCATAAACAGTCTGAGGTAGATAAAGCCTTGGCAACCCTAGAGGATGCTATGAAAGCCTTGGTAGAGAAAGCTGATAAGGCACAGCTTAGTGAAACTTTGACGAGTGCCGAAGGGTACTTAGAGGGCGATTACACTGAGAAAACTTTAAAAGCCCTACAAGATGCAGTAGATGAGGGTAAAGCAATCTTAGCCGACGAAAATGCATCTGTTACGGAAGTATCTAATGCAGTACGTGCTATTAATGATGCTATTAGTAACCTACTTGAAGTAGTACACAAAGAGGAAGCACAGGCATTATATGATAAGGTCAAAGATACGAAAGAAGATCATTATACATTAGATTCCTACAACGTATTTAAAGAAGCCTTAGACAATCTAAAGACAGTCTTGGGTAAGACCGAAGAAGAAGGTTTAACGAAAGAAGAACTAGCAAATGCTCAGAATGCGTTACAGGAAGCCTACGATAACTTGGTAGAGTATGTAGCACCGAATACGGATGCGTTAGAAAGTGCGATTGCGCAGGCAAAAACAGTACAAGAGGGCGATTATTCAGCACAGACGTACAACGCTTTACAGGAAGCTATTAAGAAAGCCGAAGAAACTTTAGGTACTCATAAAGTATCACAGGCACAGGTAGATGAAGCCTTAGCAAACTTGAATAGTGCGTATGAAGCATTAACAGCCGATGAGTCAGCATTGTCTCAGTCAATCGCAACAGCGAAAGGGTACGCAGAAGTAGACTACACACCGACAACTTGGAATGCTTTGCAGGAAGTAATTAAGGAAGCCGAAGCGTTGATGGGTACAGGTGCAAAACAGTCTGTAATTGATGCAATGCAGATTAAGGTTGATACAGCAGTTGCCCAGTTGGTAAAACGTGCTGATACAACAGCTTTAGCTGAAGCCTTGTCTAAAGCCACAACAGCCTTAAATGGTAACTATACACAGTCTAGTAAGAGTGCTTTACAAACAGCAGTAGACCAAGCTAACCAAGTAGTAAACAACCCTGATGCAACGCAGGCTCAGGTAGACAGTGCTTTGAAAGCCGTAAATGATGCAATGGAAGACTTGGTAGAGATTGGTGATAAAGAAACCCTACAGAAAGTGTATGATGAACTGTCTGCGTTAGATGAAGACGATTATACACCTGCATCTTGGGCACAGGCAGGATTGGGTAATGCTTTAGAGACAGCCAAAGCCGTACTAGACAAAGCAGAACCTAGTGTAGAAGAAGTAAGTAACGCTCTTGATGCTTTGAAAGATGCTCAGTCAGTGCTAGTTAAGAAAGCAGACTTTACGCAGTTGACAAAGGCTATTGCAGAAGCAGAAAAAGAAGTGGGTAAAGATTACACGAAAGAATCCTTAGATGCTTTGAACTCTGCCTTAGCCACTGCTAAGGAAGTAGCTAAGAACGAAAATGCAACAAAACAAGAAGTTGATAGTGCTACAACAGCATTACAGAATGCGATTAATTCTCTACAGGTAAACTTAACCGAATTAGTAGCTAAACTGAATGATGTTCAGACATACTACAGCACATATGCAAATCGTTTAACAACGAATTCAAAGACAACATTAGAGTCAGCTATTAGCAATGCGAAAAATCTTATTTCGCAGGGTAATGTATCTTTTGAAGACAGAGACAATGCGATTGAAGCTTTAACGAACGCTAAAGAAAATGCCAAATTAAAAGCTGATATTTCAGCACTTGAAGCTACGATTGCTCAGGCGAAAGCACTTTCTGAGTCAACGTATACGGAAGAAACTTGGTCTGTCTTAGAATCAGCCTTAGCCGATGCTGAAGCTATTGTATCTCGTGAAGAGTCCGATCAGTCGAAGGTTGATAAAGCCAACAAAGCCTTAGCCAATGCCATTGCATCGCTAGAAAAGAAACCTTTCGATGCCTATGACTACTTATGGAACGTCCTTATGGCTTTGATTGATGAGGTAGATGCATATAATAACGACCCGAATGTAACTTGGGATGACCAATCATATAAAACAGAATTACGTAATGTACGAGGTGAAGTCTATAAATTCTGTTCTAACGCAAGTTTCAATCCTGATCAGTATACACAGGAAGAGTATGAAGCGCAGTATAACAAGTTACTCAATGCGTTTAACGAAGCCAAGGCTCATTCTAGTCAAGAGTTTGTGGATAGTTACAAGTCTGAGTTTATTTCCTTGTGTAACCAAATCCGTACGATGTTAACAACGGGTAATTACGATACGATCAGTAAGTTCAAACTCCAGTCCGTACTTGATGATTATGATGCGATGATGGAGTGCAAGGATGTTGATACGTTTAAGTGTGCGATTAGCAAGGCTCAGTTTGCAATCTCGAATGCTCGTCCGATGACAGCTGAAGATTCGCAGTTTAAGGTGGATGTGAATGCGTCTAAGGAATGCTTTGAGTACATGAATAAGTTACGTGTAGAGCATGGTTTGGAACCGTTGAACTGGGATGATAAGTTGTTTGAGCTTGCCGAGTATCGTGTACGTGAGTTCTATCAGCAGTATAAGGACCTTGCTCAGACGGGTAGTGATTCTGAGTGGAATATGATTGCAGGTTCGATTGCTCATAGCCGACCAGGAAATGTAAACATGGTTACAATTTTCGAGGACGCCAACTACAAATATTTTAACAAAGATGGGTACAGTAGTCAGGCAGAAAACATGGCAGGGTACTCAAACTCTATTGGTCAGTCCGGTTATGATTGGTATATGCAGTGGTATAATTCTACTGGTCATCGTGGAAATATGTTGAATAGTGTTCGTGATTCTGCAGCTGTGATTATTGTCCAGACTCCTGATGGACGATGGGTAGCGTACCAGTTGTTTGCTACGGGACCAGCAGGGGAAGGTAGTGAGAAAGCTGATCCTGATCAGATGTTGCCTGAATCGTATTATGTTCAGAACAAGGGTTCTGATGCATCCAGTCGCTCTAAGCGTGATGTTTCCACTTACTCGGTTGAGGTCGATGGGGCGACTGTTGAGGAGTTAGTTGTACCGAATGAAGAGGAAAGCACTCAGGGTAATGATACAACCACTACAGAAGAAGGTACTTCTGACACTATTGAAGAGGTTGAGGTTGCTCCTGTGGATTACTCACAGTTATCTGTAATCGCTAATACAGCACGTTCTTTGGATAGAACATTGTACACAAGCGGTTCATTAGCTACTTTGGATACTGTATTAGCAGAAGCCGATACTGTACTTGCTAGTATGACAGCTACTCAGGACGAGGTAAACAATCTAATCACTCGTATTCAGGAGGCTACGAACGCTCTTGTTGAGGTGGCAGTTGTAGAGGAACCAGAACCTGTGCAAACTCTTGAGGGTACTACGGAGGAGTTTGAGAGCATTACTACAGCGGTAAATGATGGAGCTGTGCAACAGACTGAATATGTACCTAGACATGCTATAAGTGAATAATTAATTTTAAGCCTTTCTTAATTCTTTTAAGGGAGGCTTTCATTTTTATATTTTGTTTAGAACTGTATTCACTTTTGATTGGCTTTCTTAATGTATCCTTAATAATTGAAAGAGACAGGGTTAAGGACAGAAAGGAAAAGATTAAGCAATAATTTAATAAATTCTAATTCTTAAAATTATAGTAAAATCTTGAATAGTATCTATTTTAGAAATAGTTTCTTGACTGGTTATTCATAATTGAGAGAGATATACATAAGGGTAAAAAAAGAAGTTTTATCAAACTCCCAAAAGAAATCATTAAGATTTCATCACAAATTCAGCACACTTTTAAATATAATCATACCGTTGTGTACCAATTTGAAATAAATAAAACCTTTAAAAAGCCTACTATAACTGCTCTTAACAATGTGTAACAATCTATATTGCAATAATGATAATTCCTGTTTCAGGCGCCATTGCATATTAACACTTTGTCAAAAAAGCCTTTAGGTATAAGGGTTCACGACAAAGTGTTTTTATTTTTATGTAATTTCGCCAAATTTTCGCCAAAAACTGTATTTACAATATTCTTTTTCACAATACATCTAATGCAATTTTGATGGCAACTTTTGTCTTTTCAAAATTACTAGTATAAGTGTGTCGTAATAAGCAGAAATGAATTTAATATCTTTAAGATTAGAATAAACAAATTATTCAAACATATATTTGATTTAAGATAACGTTATTATAGTGGACTTTAAAAGTATACTTTAAGTGTACTTTTAATATACTTTTATAAAAGAAAAGATAAATTAATATTTTCGCCACATTTTTAGCTTATTTTATTGCAATTTATATTCAGTTTATAAATGCGATAAATATCAAAAATCCTCTTTAAATAACTATTATCAATACATATCAATTTAATTGAAAAGTTAAAAATTATCTTATTTCAGATGCCGTTGCATATGAACACTTTCTTGAGATGCTTTAAATAAAGGCAAATCGGGAAAGTTTTTTTGCTCAAGTTATATAAAAATTCATCTGTATTTTTTGGCGTAAATGACATTTTTATACATGATATTTTTATGTTACTTTTAGCCATAAATAAAATTGTAAATACATGAACGAAGGAATATAATAAGAATAGATTTATACTTAACTTTAGATTTTTTTGGTATATTTTCTTTTCATTTTTGGTGTAAGATCATTCGTTTTCTTAGTCTTTTCATTTTCAATAACAGGAATTCTTAAAACTCTATTCTCTGCTATTCCATTTATTAACTGAACAATACATTAGATTAATTGATGTATTTGTAGAATACTACTTGATAACAGAAATACCGTTTTGAATCATGGAATGAATTGATATGATTCATATGTTTTATTTCATTGTACATGTTCATAATTTTTATAGTTTTTTTGTTGGTGATTGTGTATAACTTTTAATGATCTGTTTGTTTTGCTTCAGCTGTGACCAGTTAGAATAACAAGTCAACCGAAGATGATTATATAAATATCTTTTACAGAATTTTTAGTGGAAAGATAAAAATGTAATTCTTATTGGAAATCTATTTATATTAAAAAATGAAAGATGTGTTTTTACTCATTGAATAGAGAAAAAAGAATTTAGAAGTGAGTAAAAATAATTCATCTTACTTTAAAAGGAGAGTGATTAAATGAAATATGATTCTCATGAATTCACGTATTGTATGGAAATCAAAAGAAGAGAATAGGAGGGTATGTATATATGGATACGATTTTAAAGAATTCAAAATTAAATAAGATTTTTGCGATAATTGCTGCTTTAGTATTAGCCGTTTCTTTTTCATTAACAAGTGTATTTGCTCAAGGAGTTCCTGAAGGAAGTGTAACAGTCAACAATGTTGAAAAAGGTGCAACAGTTAATCTTTATCAGATTGCTGAAGTAAACTGGAATTTAACAGCTGATCAACCTGTAGATCCAATGTATAAATGGGTAGGCTCCGTTAATACTTTTATTTCAAATAACGAACAGAATTACGGTTCTTATCATGATAATAATGGTTTTGTGACGAATGTATTTGAATTTATTCCTGCTGCTGACGAAAAAACTTTTTTAGAAGATGTTTTTAATAATGCTGATTTAGGTAATGCTGCTTATACAGAAACAAATTCTTCAGAAGGAACAACAATTACAATTGATGGGGTGAAAGCTGGATTGTATCTAATTCAAGTGGTTAAACCTGCAGGATCGCAAACGAAATTAACATATCAAATCACCACTGCTGCGTTATTGCCAACATTTAGTGGAACACAATGGATTGTTAACAATGTAACTGTAAATGAGAAGAGTATTCCAAGTGGATCAACAAAAGTGGTAACAGATGCGGATAACAAAGTTGTTGTTGGTGATCTTGTAAATTATAAGATTACCACAACTGTTCCATCTTATATGGATGGTTCTGATTCATATACATTTACAGTACAAGATACTCTTGGAACAGGTCTTACATTAAATGCGAATTCAATTCAAATTAATGATAAACTTTTGAGTAATGATGTAGCAACATTCAGTCAAGATACAAATGGAAATTCATTTACATTGACTTTTACTGAAGACTTTATCAAAGACAATCAAGCTAAAGAAATTACTATTGCTTACTCGGCTACTGTAAATAATAATATTTATGTTTATGGAAAAAATCCCTTAGAAAATACGGCGAAAATCATAACAAATGATTCTATTGAAGAAGTGAAGGCAAACGTCTATACATATTTTATTATACTAAAGAAAGAAAATGGTCTCGATAAGCCATTACAAGGAGCTAAATTCAAACTAACAAATAATTCAGACTCAAACACTCCATTAAGGTTTTGCGTTGTTCAAGGTCCAGGTATTAGCAGTGTTTATACATATAATCCAAACGACACAGCTGGCACAACTGAATTAACAACAAATGAATCAGGTTTTATTGTCGTTCAAGGGCTAAATACCGGGACATATACGTTAACAGAAATTAAGGCGCCGGATGGATATGTACTTCCTGCTGATCCTGATGTAACGATTACTTTGATGGATGACGGCAAAGGAGATGGAATATTAGATCAAGGTTCAGGGGCTGCGGGATCAATTGTTGCTACAAATATAAATGATTCACAGGATGATAATTATTTAGAATTTGGTGTAGTAAATAAAACCAGTAGTGAATCTGGATTTATACTTCCTAATACTGGTGGAATGGGAACATTGATCTTTACTGTTGGAGGTATTCTATTAATGGTTGGTGCTGTTATAATTTATGTAATTTCTAAGAAAAAAGCTTAAAATTATGAAATATAAGGAAAAGAATAAACAGATAAAAAAGAATCCGTTTACTATCCTAGTGCCTATAATACTCTTTATTATAGGCGCTGGGATTTTCCTTTATCCTGCCATCAGTAATTTTATTACTTCAATGAATCACGATGAAGTGATCCATACTTACGCTGCAAAAGTATCTGAATTTTCACAAGAAGAGATGGATGCGATGTGGAAGGATGCCATTATATATAATGAGAATTTGGCTGAGGATCTTTTACATGATCCTTTCGAGGCAGGGAGTGGATATGTAATTCCGGACAACTATAATGAGGTATTAAACCCAAATGGGGATGGAGTAATGTGTTCGATTGAAATTCCTAAGATTGATGTTTACCTTCCTGTGTATCATGGAACCAGTAAAGAAGTTCTTGCCAAAGGAGCTGGACATATTGAGACTACATCTTTGCCTATTGGTGGGCTTAACCGACATTCTGTGATCAGTGCACATCGTGGTGCACCAAATTCTTTATTGTTTACTAGATTAGACGAACTGGAAATTGGAGATGTTTTTTATATACATGTTTTAGATGAAATTCATTCTTATGAGGTTGATCAAATTGAAGTGGTTTTACCAGAAGAACTATCATTTTTGAAAGCAGAACCTGATAAAGATTTAATTACTTTATTAACTTGTACACCTTATGGGGTAAATACACATCGATTATTAGTAAGAGGGCATAGAGTAGAATCATCTGAAACCAAAGAAGATACTCAAGAAGATGATAATAGCTTGATTCCTTCGTGGTTACAGGAGTATATGTTATCTATTTTGATTGGACTTATTCTGGTATTGATTATTTGTATCATTTTGATTTTACGCCGTAAGAAAAATAGAAAATGAAAAGTAATTTAAATTAGTTTTTCTTTTTTATAGCTAGATTTTTGATGTTGGTTGATCCAAGAATGCATAAATGTCAAGACAGCATGATTGAATACAGAAATCAATGAGTTTTGATGCAAATATATAAATGTTTATATGGATTACGATCTCTACAGGTTTATTAATATATGGTAATTTTTGTAGAATGTGATGATAAATGATACAATAACATTCGGGGTTGATAGATATGATTAAGGCAATTGTAATGGATATGGATGGAACTTTACTGGATTCTAAGAATCAAATTCTTCCTAAAACTAAAGAAGCTTTATTACAGCTACAAAAAAAAGGTGTTCGTTTGATCTTGGCCAGTGGTCGCAGTTATACTCGTTTGGTTCCCTATGCCAAAGAACTACAAATGGATACTCATCATGGTTACTTGTTAGAGGTTGATGGTGTTGCGGTTTATGATATACATCATGATACAAGAAAAATTTTACGCCGAATGACGATAGAAGAAGTGCGCAAAGTATTTTCTAAATTGATGCCTTTGGAATGTGAAAGCATGGCTTGTTTTGATGATGGTGTCTATGATTATTTTCCAGATTCGATACGAGCTATTAAAGAAAAGATTCGTATTGAACAAGGATTGCCTGAAGACTATCCGTGGACTGCTGGACCATGGAGTTGGCTTGCGGATATGCGTAAAGGATATCCAAAGATTACATATATAAAAGATATAAATCAGATTCAACCGCCAATTAATAAACTGCAGGTCATGCAGGAGGAAGAAAAATTAGAATCGCTTTATATGTATCTGGTAGACTGCTTTCCTGAATTTAATATTTTTAGAACAGCACCAAGACAGTTGGAAATTTTGCCAAAAGGTGTTTCAAAAGGGGAAACATTATTAAAGATCATGGAACAAAATGGTTGGAATGCAGATGATGTGATTGCCTTTGGTGATGGTGAAAATGATGTAAGTCTATTTGAGGTTGTGACTTGCAGCTATGCCATGGGGCAGGCAAAACCTTATGTAAAAAAGAAAGCGGCGCATATTACTCTTTCGAATAATGAAGAAGGTATATGGCACGCTTTATATAAACTCGGTTTAATAGAAGAGTAGATTTTGGTCTGTTCTTCTTTTTATTTTTTAGTATAATACTCATTATGTAGGGAGGGAGTAACTTGTATTTTTTAGTTGTTCTTTTCGGATCAATACTGGTCAAAACAGTATTGTGGGCTTTTTCTTATTTTGGATTATCATCCTTTGAACAATTAGTTTTTCATATCAAAGTGCCATTGGAAGGAACAAATAAACGATTTCTTGTTGATTGGTTTACTTTGTGCTTTTTATGGGGCTTTGTGATTTCTGTTTTATTGTATTTGATATTTATGTATATCTTTGATGCCACATGGCTTTGTTGGTTATGGCTTGTTATGTGTATCTTTTATTCTGCCTATAAGGTGGGATTGTTTCAATATGTGGTACATCAGTTTGAAAAAAGTGATCTTTATGATAAAGAATTTATTGAAATTAATTCATCAACGCTTCAGTCGCCTTTAAAAAAGATGAATTTGATTCATATATATTTAGAATCTATGGAAACAACGTATGCACTACAAAAAGATGGAGGTGCTTCTTCAGAGGATTTACTTCCTTTTTTAACAGAATTGACGAAAAAGAATATCAGTTTTTCTAATACTGACACTTTAGGTGGAGCTAAAGTTGTAACTGGTACAGGATGGACCACTGGTGGTATGATCGCATCTACTGCAGGGGTTCCTTTAAATTTTCCAATTTATCATCCTTTTTGCACATCAGATACACCATTTATGAAAGGATTAATTTCTTTAGGCGACATTTTAGAAAAGGATGGATATTCCAATACCTTGTTGATAGGTTCAGATGCGACTTTTGGCGGACGTGGATTTTATTATGATCAACATGGTCATTATGATATTCAAGATATAAAAAAGATAAAAGAAGAAGGCTGGTTAGATGCCGACTATCATGTGTTTTGGGGATATGAGGACGAAAAATTATTTGATTTTGCGAAAAGAAAGTTGACGATGTTAGCACAAGAAGAACAGCCATTTAATTTTGAAATGTTGACAGTGGATACCCATCATCCTTATGGTTATCAGGAAAAAAATTGGGTAATGCCTTTTAAACAGGGAATTTCGAATTCGATTTATCATACAGATCGACTTTTGGAAGATTTTATGACATGGCTAGAAAAACAGCCTTTTTTCAAAAACACTTTAATAGTGATTCAAGGGGATCATACAAGTATGGCTGCTCAATATATTCATTCAAATTTTCATAAAGAATTTGATCGAAGGGTATGGAATTGTTTCATTAACAGTAAAAAAGTTCCTGTAAAGAAAAAACAAAGGGAGTTTACAACCATGGATCTATTTCCTACTATTCTTTCGGGAATGGGGTATAAACTCTCAAAAAAAGGTCTAGCGTTGGGAAGAGATCTTTTTTCAGATGAAAAAACTTTATTGGAAAAGGAAAAAGAAAAATCATTGAATTTGAAAATACAAAAGCAATCTTCTTTCTATAAAAAGAAAATTTTGGGTTTAAAACATTGAAAGTATTTTCAGATACTTATTCATTGACACTTTCTTCGAATTTCGATATTATGAAATCACCTTATATGACTGACGGAATTAGTGGAATAGACCACGTGAAGTATAAGAGTAAGAAGCCGACCGTCTGGGCAGTAAAAGAATCCCGGAGGCCGGCTTTTTATATGGTTCAAGAATAGGAGGAAAGACATGTTTGAACAATGGAGCGGATTTAAAGGACACAAATGGCAGGAGGAAGTCAATGTAAGAGATTTTATCCAGAACAACTATGAGCCTTATGATGGCGATGAATCATTTTTGGCAGATCCTACTGAAGCAACGAACACTTTATGGAACGCATTACAGAAACTTCAAAAAGAAGAACGTGCTAAAGGTGGAGTTTTGGATATGGAAACTGAAGTGGTATCCAGCCTTACTTCCTATGGGCCAGGTTATATTGATGAAAATTTAAAAGATTTGGAACAAATCGTAGGATTACAAACTGACAAACCTTTGAAACGAGCATTTATGCCATATGGTGGAATTCGTATGAGCGTAGAGGCATGTGAAACATACGGATATACACCAAGTGATAAATTGAAGGAAATCTTTACAAAATATCATAAAACACATAATGATGCTGTATTTGGAGCTTATACACCTGAGATGCGTTTAGCACGTAAAAATAAGATCATTACTGGTTTACCGGATACATATGGTCGTGGACGTATTGTTGGTGATTATCGTCGTGTGGCCCTATATGGAATTGATTTTTTGATTAAAGAAAAACAAAAAGATCTTGATTTATGTGGTGATGGTACGATGTTGGATGATATCATTCGCCAAAGAGAAGAATTATCTGATCAAATCAAGGCATTGAAAGAAATGAAAGAAATGGCTGCCATTTATGGCTATGATATTTCTAAACCAGCTCGTAATGCCAAAGAGGCAGTGCAGTGGCTTTATTTTGGATATTTAGCTGCCATTAAAACACAAAATGGGGCAGCTATGTCAGTGGGACGTATCTCGACTTTCTTAGATATCTATATGCAAAGAGATTTGAAAAACGGAACATTGACAGAAGAAAAAGCTCAGGAATTGATTGATCATATGGTCATGAAATTCCGTATGGTTAAATTTGCTCGTATTCCTTCTTATAATCAGCTTTTCTCAGGAGATCCAGTTTGGGCCACTTTGGATGTAGCTGGTATTGGTATGGATGGCCGTCACATGGTCACAAAAACATGTTTTAGATTTCTTCATACATTAGAAAATATGGGGCCAAGTCCAGAACCGAATTTAACGGTTTTATATTCAAGCCGATTGCCAGAACCATTTAAAAAGTATGCTGCTAAAGTCAGTGTTGCGACATCTTCATTACAGTATGAAAATGATGATGTGATGCGTCCAGAATGGGGCGATGATTATGCCGTATGTTGTTGTGTAAGTGCTACACAGACCGGAAAAGAAATGCAGTTTTTTGGGGCACGTGCCAATTTGGCAAAATGTTTGTTGTATGCCATCAATGGTGGTGTTGATGAAAGAACCAAGATGCAGGTTGGACCAGAATATAAGCCGATTACAAGTGAAGTCTTAGATTTTGATGAAGTTATGCATAAATATGATTTGATGATGGATTGGCTAAGCGGTTTATATGTAAATACGCTGAATTTAATTCAATATATGCATGATAAATATTATTATGAAGCTGCCGAAATGGCTTTGATCGATACAGATGTTCGACGTACATTTGCCACAGGCATTGCCGGTTTCTCTCATGTAGTAGATAGTTTATGCGCTATTAAATATGCCAAAGTTACACCAATTCGTGATAGTGATGGTATTGCAGTTGATTATAAGATTGAAGGAGATTTCCCTCGTTATGGTAATGATGATGATAGAGCGGATGATATAGCTGTATGGTTATTAAAAACATTTATGAACAAGATTCGTAAACATCATACATATCGAAACAGCGAACCAACTACATCGATTTTGACAATCACAAGTAATGTTGTTTATGGAAAAGCAACAGGAACTTTACCGGATGGACGTAAAGCTGGTGAACCTTTATCTCCAGGTGCAAATCCTTCTTATGGTGCTGAGAAGAATGGCTTATTGGCTTCATTAAATTCTGTTGCCAAACTTCCATATGAATATGCATTGGATGGTATTTCTAATACACAAACAATTAATCCAGGTGCTTTAGGTCATGATGATACAGAGCGTGCGGAAAATTTAGTTCATGTGATGGATGGTTATTTTGATCAAGGGGCACATCATTTAAATGTTAATGTATTTGGAGTAGAGAAATTAAAAGATGCGATGGAGCATCCAGAAAAAGAAGAGTATCAAAACTTTACGATTCGTGTCAGTGGTTATGCAGTTAAGTTTATTGACTTAACTCGTGAACAACAATTGGATGTTATTGCAAGAACGTGTCACGATCATTTATAAGATATGAAGGGAAGTATTCATTCTATTGAGACATTCGGGTCTGTGGATGGCCCGGGTGTTCGTTATGTGATCTTTTTACAAGGTTGTCAAATGCGTTGTCAGTTTTGTCATAATGCGGATACATGGCAAATTAAAGAGCCAGATACAGAGGCTAGCGAGGTTCTTTTGAAGGCTTTACGCTATCGTCCTTATTGGAAAGATAAGGGTGGTATTACAGTTTCTGGTGGTGAACCATTATTACAAATCGACTTTGTATTAGAGTTATTTCAACTTGCGAAAAAAGAAGGCATTCATACTGTTTTAGATACTTGTGGTCAACCTTTTTCTGAAACAAAAGAGTTTATGGAAAAATTAAATGCTTTGATGGAAGTAACAGATTTAGTTTTGTTGGATATTAAGCATATTGATAATCAACAACACCGTCTTTTAACAGGGCATGATAATACCAATATATTAGCTTTTGCGAAATATTTAGATTCTATTTCAAAACCTGTTTGGATTAGACATGTTTTAGTTCCACAAAGAAATGATGAGGATACATATTTAAAAGCATTAAATCAGTTCATTCAAGGATTATCGAATGTAGAAAGAGTAGAAGTGTTACCTTATCATACTTTAGGCGCTTATAAATGGGAAGCGCTTGGTATGAAATATCCATTAGAAGGTATAGCTCCACCATCAAAAGAACGGGTTGACAATGCCAATCGAATTCTTTGTACCGATATGTATCCAAAGAAAAACATTTAACTGGATTTATATTGTAAAAGGAATCGTATAAGATGTTTATCTTATATGATTCCTTTTTTTTATTTAACAATTGAAAAATTAGACATATAAGCTATATCAGTAAGAAATAAAAGGATGATAATGCGTTATAGTTTTTAATCAATTTATGATTGAGATAAAAAAGGTAGTAAAAAGCCTCTAAAACGTATTTGTTTTAGAGGCCTATGCTTTTTTAGATAACTCTTTTTCTTGTGTTAGGCATTATGAGTGAATCCAGTTGGAAGGATTGTAGCATGCCTGTAGGATTGTTATCTCCGGTGTTTTGATATATACAAGCTCCATTTTGCCATGTACCACCAGAATTTATACATTGTTGTTGAAGATCTTGTGTTGGATCGCTAGGTTCTGTTGGTTCAGTTGGTTCTGTTGTGGTAGGTGGTGTGGTTGGATCTTGTGTTGTTTCATCTTCCTCAGTTGTTTCTTCCTGCTCTTCTTCCTCTTCGGTATCTTCTTCATCGTCTTTGGTACTTGCATTACCACCCGTTACTTTAGAATCACCTTTCGATAAGAATTCAGTTTTTATATAACCACCATTGTAACTGGAGACACCACTTGGCTTTTCAATATCATCATAATCATAGAACTGTTGACAGTAATCTAATAAATAATGTGTGATATGGAATGCTGTAGCTTGGTATAGTATAGAGTTTGTAAAGTAATAACCCAAAGCTTCGTTTTCCTTGCTGAAACCAGTCCATGTAGCTACTGTGATATCGCTGGTATAACCAATTGACCATTCATCACGAGCGGCGCCAACAGGAATACCTTGTGCTACTCCCAAATCAGACCAATCGGATGTACCTGATTTACCATACGCTGTATAGTTTTGACTGTACAAGATTTCGTTGAAGTTTTGATAGTTTCCAGAAACTACATTTTCCAACAGGTAACTTGTCATATAAGCGGCTTCTGGACTGATCAATTCATATTCAGTTGTATCGCCAGATGTTTCTTTTCCATCTGAGCGACGAACAATTTTTCGTACCGTATGGTCTTCTACACGTTTTCCACCGTTGGCAAGCATGCTGTAAGCACTGGCTTGTTGTCGAGGAGATGCATACATTTCGGCACCACCGATTGCATATTGTTCTACAAATTGTGAATAGGTTGATTCACTATATCCCAATTTCTTTAAGAAATCGATCCAATAGTCAGTACCAGTTTCATCGACTAAAGCAATCATGGCTTGTGCAGCTGGTGTATTTAAAGATAAACCAAGAGCTGTTTTTAAATTAACGACACCACGATATTGACGATCGGAGTTTTGCAGGTTGCTTCCTGCGTTGAAATAATCTTCACCATGGTCGTTGATCTTGTGTTCTGTAGACCATCCTAATAAATCAAATGTAGAACTATATGCCAGTAATGGTTTCATAGAAGATCCAGGTTGTCTTTCTTCCTGGGATAAATCACGTTTTGTCGCATCTTGATAATAGGTTCGACCAGCTCCTATGGCGATGACTTCACCAGTATGATTTTCAACTACGGCAAATCCTGTATCTAACTGATCAAGTGGGAAGTCAATTATATTACCGGCACAGATATCGTAAGCTACTTGTTGTACATCGGAATTAAGCGTTGTATAAATATCCATTGGAACAACAGCAGGATCTTGTCCAGTTAACTGAATGACTTCTTGTTGAACTTGATAGATAAATGGAGCATTTGGATCCTGGCTAGATACATTCGTGTATTTGAGTGCAAACTCTAACTTGGAGTTTTTTGCCAGATTGTATTCTGTTTCAGTAATGTATCCATGCTGCAACATCAATGCCAGTGTTGTATTTCGACGACTTGTTGCATTTGCCAGATAATCCTGATCCGTTTTATATAAATTGTTTAACGGGTTGTATGTATCTGGTGCGTTGATAGCACCGGCTAAAAATGCAGCTTCACTTAAATTCAGTTCAGATACATCTTTATTAAAGAAGTAGTTGGCTGCTTTTTGAATACCTCGTGTATTATCACCAGAACCAAACCAAATTCGGTTTAAATAATATTCAAATATTTCTTCTTTATCTAATGTCTGCTCTGCAATCAAAGAAAGATAGATTTCTTGAATCTTTAACTTGATTTTATTGAATGCAGAAACACTGCCTTGCTCATTTTTGATTTTTTCTTCTTGTTGAGAAGTAAAAGTATTGTCAATCAACTGCATGGTCAAAGTGGAACCACCCTGTGCAAAAGAACCGGATCTAAGGTTTGTTAAAGCACTGGCCAAAAAACGAGGTAAATCGAATCCGTTATGATCAAAATAACGAGAATCCTCAATGCTTAAAAATGCATCAATTACATTTTGCGGAATTTGATCATAAGTAATATCTTCTCGAATTTCTTGTCCGAGTTCCGAAATCAGATTGCCGTTGCGGTCATAAATGCGTGAGTTGGAAAGGGTTGTCAGATCACCTTCCACAAATTGCATGCCATCTGGATCATTGATGATATTGACCAAAACAAAGAAAACAGAAATGCATCCTACTAAAAAAACGGACAGCACTCCAATTGCCAACTTGTTCCAGATATCCAATTTTCTGCGCTTTTTTGTCT
This sequence comes from uncultured Faecalicoccus sp., assembly GCA_902497095.1. Classification (GTDB taxonomy): domain Bacteria; phylum Bacillota_I; class Bacilli_A; order Erysipelotrichales; family Erysipelotrichaceae; genus Faecalicoccus. Next base: position 5,583 of record CABVDD010000008.1, on the reverse strand, counting down.
GGGGTTTCTGATTTGTATCTTGGCTCATGTCTTATCCTCCTTAAAATATAACAGATCGACGACTTTCAGATAATCTAATCTGGGTATATACCCTTCTTGAATCAAATGTCCAAATTCCTGAAACCAGGAATAAGGAATCGAACTCTTAGAAGTATGTTCAATTTTATCAATTAATAAAGGTGCATCGACTAAATAAGTTTCGTTTTTAAGACTAAATCGAATCACAAAGAAACCTATGCCACCATGCTGGTGTACTTTTTTTAGATGCGAAATTTGATGAGAATGAATGATACCTATAGGAAACTGTACTTTATTCTTTGTTTCTTTTGCCTCAAAATCAATATAACGTCCTTTGTATACGCCGTTGTAATCGGTAGTAGAAGGCGTTTTATAATATGCTTCGGTAATTTTGGCTTTATTTCTAGCCGGATAATCGACACGCACAACTTGAACCGGTGTCGGTTTTTTATAAATCAATGCTTTATCACATTCTCTGTAATATTTGTTTGTGTCGTTTAAATCTGCTTCCAACCTCATTCCTCGATTCGTGTGTTGATCTTTTACACCGTGAAAATTTTGGTGGATAACAGCTGTTGGATATTTCACTATACTCATCGTTCTAATTATATATGAAATCATACTAACATTCAATTATGGTTGATTTTTTAAGGTAAAAACGTCATAATAATGAGTAGTGCTCAGGGGGAATCAAAATGACAAAAGAAATGAATTTGACTGCGCAGGAAATCTTCGAAAAAGAATTCCATGTGGATATCAAAGGATATGCTCCGGCAGAAGTTGATGAATTTTTAGATTTGATTATTGAAGATTATCAAGTTTATGATGAAAAAATGGAAGAATTAGGGCAAGCATTGAGCCGTTATGAAGAAAAAATCAAAGAACTGCAGCAGGAAATTTATACATTACAGAGCGAAAATCAGAATTTAAATGAAAAAGTGAGCGCTGATTACGTAAATGGAAATACAGACATGATCGATATTTTAAAACGTATTGCACGTTTGGAACAAGCTGTATTCCATACGACAAATAGCGCACCGGTAAAACCGGAAGAATAATTTATTTCAATTTCGACAGTCGCTGGCAATTGCTAGAGGAAAGTCCATGCTCGCACGATCTGCGATGATCGTAGTGTTTGTGCTGGATGAATTCATAAATCCAGGCAGGTTGATCCTGACGGCTGTCGTGTTTCCTAAGGGAAACTATGGAAATACGACTTTAAAAGTGCCACAGAGACGAGCTATCTTGGAAACAGGGTAGGTGGAACGGGTAAACCCCGCAAGCGAGAAACCCAAATTTGGTAGGGGAACTGATCGAAGGAAATTGAACTAAAGATCGGATAGGTAAAACTATAGATAAATGACTGTCTAATACAGAACATGGCTTATGAAATTGAATGTAGCGGGAGAGATCCCGTTTTTTTGTGCAAAATATGTAAAAAGTTCGTTAAAGTCTTTTTATCCTTTTTCTTTTTTGTGGTACAATACAAAGGCATGAAAGTAGGTGAAATTATGTCTCCGGACCCGTTAAGTCATGAGTGGAACAAAAAGCAAAATATAGGAAACGGAGGCATCGCAGTTTGTCTCCGTTAAAAAGGAGGGATTACTGTGCTTGAATTTTACAAGACTTTTGATGATGGTACACGTCGTATTGACGCTCCAGAAAAAGGATGTTGGATCAATGCGATAGCTCCAACCGAAGAAGAAAGAAATTTTTTGATTGAACATGTCGGTGTTTTGCCAGAATTCGTAAAATCTTCTTTGGATGATGAAGAAAGCTCACATATTGATTATGATGATGATTTTGATCAGACTCTGGTTATCATAGATTATCCAGACTCTGATGAAAGTGATGTCAATAAAAATGAAGATTATACGACTTTACAATATAAAACTAATCCAATGGGTATCGTAATTTTAAAGGGATATGTTGTAACGATCAGTTTGTATGAAAGTTGGTCTTTACAAGATATGGCACAAGGACGTATACGCCAGATGGATACACGCTTAAAAACCAGATTCTTGCTCTTGTTGGTGTTGCGTATTTCTCAACAGTATTTGGTATATTTGCGTCAAATCGATCGATTATCCAGTCGTACGGAATCAAAACTACATCAATCTATGGAAAACAAAGAGTTGATACAGATGTTAGGTTTGGAAAAATCACTTGTTTTCTTTTCCACATCTTTAAAGGCAGATGAGATTACCTTGAATAAGATCATGCGTGGAAAAGCAATCAAATTATATGAAGAAGATGAAGATTTATTAGAAGATGTAATGATCGAAGTCAATCAGGCGATTGAGATGTGTAATATTTATTCAAATATTTTGAGTGGAACTATGGATGCTTTCGCATCCGTCATTTCAAACAACTTGAATATCGTTATGAAAGTTTTAACGGTAATTACGATCGTTATGGCCATACCAAATATCATCTTTAGTTTTTATGGAATGAATGTAAGTGGGCTTCCGGTTCCAAATGTTTTATTTCCAACAGCCATTGCGGTCATAGCCTGTATTGTCGCAATTTTGATTTTCAAAAAGAAAGATATGTTTCATTAAGAGAGGAAACTCTCTTTTTCTTTTGTTATAATACGTAAGGGAGATAAACATGTTTGGAAAAGAAAAAGTTTTTACAACTACAGATGTAGAACAAAAAAACAGGATAGAAGATATTTTAAGTGAACATCAGATCAAATATCGTATTCGTATGAAAGATGTCAATCAGTTAAATCCCTTTCATACTGCTTTAATGGGAACTATGCTGGCAGGTGATAATAAACCGAGATATGCTTGGGATTTTTATGTGGATTCCAGGGATATGGAATATGCATCTAAATTATTAATGAGACAGTAAAAATGCCACTTTCCAGTGGCATTTTGTGATATCGGCTTTATTAGAGTTTCCATATCCTAAAAAGTGTATTCCTTTTCAGGCAGAAAAAAATCTAATGCGGTTGTATGAGAGCGCCAAGCCGAAGATCATCCGACAAAAGAATTATTCATGTGAATGCGATTCTCCAAATTTTTTCCATACCGAATTTGAAGCTTCAAACTATCCTTATCTAAGGAAGGAATATCCACTTCCTTGCTACGCCATATGTGCACAAGATCATCCCAACTGTCACATTGTGCAAAAATGTTGTCATCTGTCTTTAATGCGTATGTAAAAGTAAAGATCGTATCATTAAATCCATCGACTTGTCCGTTTTGATGAATTTCAAAAAGATTTGGATAGTCAATGGCGATTTCATTTTCGTTTAATGCAGGATCCATATGCATGCTATCGACGATTAATTCAATGTTGCTGTAACCACTGTAGTTGGTAGGATAGACATCAATAGTGATGGAGTCATCTTGATCTGCAATCGTAGTTTGATAGCTTTCCTTTTGACTTTCGATTTGTACCTTGTGATAATCAATTCGTGAAACTTCCATCATGAATACGAAGGCACCACTGATTACTAAGATAACCGATATTATAAACGTTATGATGATCTTATGCATGAGGAAGTTCCTCCTTTTTTGGCCATAGATGAATTAAAAACCATTGAACAGAAATACTGCCGCCTAATAATCCAACACCTAATAAAATTAATCCTATGCTGTAAACATGTTCGAAAATACCAATGAAGAATAAGGAAATTAAACCCGTACTAAATCCGATGATACAGCAGATGGTTGGAAAACTGATCAAGGTAAGAATGATCTTGATTATTACATTTGTACTATCAGGACGATTTAATTTTCTTTCATGATACAATGCTTTCTTTGGCTTTGAGCCAGGGATAGGTGGTAAATCATCGTCATCTTTTAAGAGATCTTTGGCTTCTTTATTAAAAGATTGTTTTAAATCTTCTACAACATTGATTCGATAGTCATGTCGCTTGATTCGACGAATTCTTTTAGACATAACATTGATAAAGAACAGTAAACTGGCTGCAAAATAGACCAATTTAAAGACCCACATCATAAAATCTTCAAAAGCATAACCGATACCTGCACCATAACCGATACCGAATATCCAGTTAATGATATTCATTAAAATATTTAAGAAAAAATCAATGATAATAATTCTTCCAAAATAGAGAAGTACAAGGAGCACAAAAGCATCAAAAATCAGATGGAAAATATCGTTTACACTAAAATTGCCGACTTTGTTTAGAAAGCTTTCTGTTTTAGAATATGCTCGATCCAATGTTTTATCAGCTTTGGTATCCAATGTATCTGTATTGATTTTATAAGCTTCTAAAATTTCTTTAGCCAGATCATCTAAATCACCAAATCCTTGTATGGCTTCTTTTTCACTGGCGCCATTGGCCACTTTATCATCAATATAAGTACCATATTCAATTAAAATATCTTTTCGTTCTTTTTCAGAAATCAATGAAAGTTTCTGTTCCAACTGTTCTAAAAATTCACTTTTAGTCATGATAGGATACCTCCTTTAAAAATGCGTTGACTCTGCTGGAAAATTCATTCCATTCTTTTTCCAAATCTTGCAGTTTCTGTATTCCATTCGGAGTAATGTGATAGTACTTTCTTGGTGGACCTTCTGAAGATTCTTTTAAGTAAGATTCTAATAAATGATCATTTGACAATCGTTTTAGTAAAGGATAAATCGTACCTTCGTTGACATCTACAATTTCACTGATCTTAGTTACCAGCTGATACCCATATAAATCTTTAAATTCTATCGTTTTTAAGACGATGAGTTCTAGTACACCTTTTTTAAATTGAGTATTCAATAGAATCACCTCACACTATTATAGTATATTTAGTACTATGTAAAGTCAAGTACTAAGTATATTCTAATACCTGGTAAAAAATAAATTAATTGCTATTTTCATTAGAAAGTATGAACACAACATGATACATATTGTTTTTATCTTTTGATATATAGATCGTATAAAGAGAAGATAGATTTTGTATATCAAAAGAAAAAGCCATAAAAGTAAAGTGTAAAAATGAATGACAATTTTGATGAGTGCTTTGTATTTGTATCGTTGTCATTTCACAACATCTAAGCAGAATTTGAATCATATGTTCATAAATAAAATATAAATCCGAATAATGAGTATGCAATGTATCTTCTTTTAATTGTGTTGTATCAAAAATAAGTTTATTTCTTTGAATATTTATTTCTTGTTGCGAAAGAATATTTTTTAAAATAGGACAATGTAAATAAAGCGATTGAAAGTTTGAAAAAGAAGATTCAAACAGATTCTGAATTTCTGATGAAAGTATATCGTATTGTTTTTGCGCACATAAATTCTTTAAACAGAGACATTGATGTAACAGATCATGAATTTGATCAAAATAACAAGAGTATGCGTGATAGACATTATAATAACTATTTTTAAAATATAATATTGAATTTTGTAACGAAGTAAATTTTTGTTTATAGAAGAATTGTCGATAAAAATGCAGTTTTATCATCAGACATATTAATGCACATTGTATCAAATATAAAAAGAGTATGCGGACATAGTGTATGTTAAAAACTGAATACTCCATGTGTCGGATATAAAACAGGCACAACAAAACATAGGGTATATTTAAAAAA